>NZ_CP018789.1:0-326904 GCF_002139855.1 Campylobacter porcelli | reverse complement strand
GAAGGAATGGGTGATATAATGCTATTTGGCACTATATTTGTAAGTTGTAAGGCATGCACGCTAACACCTAAAATCTTAAAGCCAAGTGCGTAAAGCAATAAACTCATAAGCTTAAAAATATTGTGCATAGCTATTTTAGAAGTGATAAATTTCATAAAATATGCTATCAAAATCAAAATAGCCAAAGCCCCAACTATACCACTTATAAAGCTTGAAATTTGCACCTTTGGTAGCATTCCAGCATAAAATAGTATAGTCTCAGCACCTTCTCTAAAAACAGCTAAAAATGATAATAATCCAAACCAAAGCAAACTACCACTAGCAACAGCTCTATTGATCTGCTTAGTTATATAGGCATTCCAAGCCTTAAGGCTACTTTTAGAGTGTAACCAAGCTACTACAAACACCATAACAACCACAGCCAATATACCCACTATTCCTTCTAAAATTTCTCTATTTGTACCAGCTGCTGCCAAAGGAAATAGATAGCTCAAAGTCGCCGCACCAAATACACTAGCTACTATAGCAATACCAGCACCACCTAAAATATGAGCCTTAGCTCTTTGTAAATTACCTGTTTTTACAGCAGCTAAAAGTGCGACTACTATAAGCAAAGCCTCCACTCCCTCTCTAATAAGCACTATAGCTACATCATAGGCGTTGTAATTTGCATTAAAATCTAGAGAATTGATATTATCTATAATGTTATTTAGCATATTTATGGATTTTAAGGAGTCTATATCGGCTGCTATTTGTGGTAGATCACTCTCTATTGCGTTGTATAAATTCGCACTGCGAGTTCTAATTTCACCTTCAAAAAGTGGCCAATTTGTTATAAAATTTAAGATATTGCTCTTTGCCTTAGCGTTATCAATGCCGATTAAATCTTTTGCCTCATCAAGTAGAGTTAAATTTCGTTTAAGCTCTTCTAAGGTATCGCCATCAACTTTTATCTCCTTAGTATTACCAGCTAGAAAATCGTTTAAAAACTCACCTAGCTCTATAATTTTACTATCCATAGCGGCTATATCGCTAGGAGTGCTTACCATAGCCATTCTATATAGCGCCATTGATGTCTCTATCTTGCCATAATGCCAAGGACTTAAATCACCCACCACACGCTCATTTCGCTGCCAAGAATCGTAAAATCTCTTAAAAATAGACGGAATTTGCTCTAAATCTCTATCTTTAGTAGCATTTACTAACTGCTTATATAAAGGCATCACCTTTTGTTTAAATTTCGCCCTTTTAGCCTCATAATCTACAGGGTTTTGCTCCTTTTCAAAAGCAATTAATGCACTAGATAAACTCTCGATATTCTCTACACTTGTATCATTTAAAACAGCTTTTAATCTCTGCTTTACATCATTAGATAAAACTGTATTGATATTAAGAGCATTAAATTGTTCTTGAAATTCAACCATTATATCTTTTGCTAGTTTGCTATCACCACTTTTAGCCGCACCTAAAGCGTCTGAAATTTGTATAAAAAATGGACTCATATTAGCTTCTAAACTTAAAGCAAAGAGTAAAGATAAGATCATAAAATAAAATTTAGACATAAAAACCTCTACCCTAAAATCGATCTAGCAAGATAGTCGCCATCACCTCTTACACCACCAAAACAGATAAAAAGCCCCGAGCCAATATGCGTGATATACTCATTCATTCTATCTACATTTCCCAAAGTATTTTGTATCTTTATAAATTGCTCTGGGTCTTTTTGGAATGAGATAAATAAAAGCCCCGCATCAAACTGATTAGTCTTAGGCTCCACACCACTAGCATAGGAGTATGACCTTCTAAGTATCTTAGTATCTGCACTTTTAGATAAAAATACATGAGAATCAGCTGGTAAAGAGGTATTTAAGCCTATATCAGCTTCATCAAATTCGCTCTTGCCGCCATACGGTGCACCGCTATCTCTAAATCTACCAAAGGTATCATTTTGTCCTTTTAGATGAGTTCTATCCCAAGTTTCTAAATGCATTTGTATCTTTCTTACTACCATGTAAGTGCCACCATCAAATGCTCCACCCTTTATCCAAACCTCCTTATCAAGCTCAGCACCCTTAGGATTGATTGTCCCATCTTTAAAGCCAAAAAGGTTGCGTGGGGTATCACTATTCATAAATGAGTTAAAGCCCATTTGTGACCATTTCATAGTAACTTGTAATCTTGCCACACGCACCAAATTACGCACCGCATGAAAAGCCACTTGCGGATCATCGCTACAAGCTTGTATGCATATATCTCCACCGCTAAATTCAGCCCTAATCTGATCTCTTGGAAAATGCGGTAAATCCTTAAGCTCCTTTGGCTTTAGCTTATCCAAACCAAGTTTTTTGAAAAATGACGCACTCACACCAAATGTCAAAGTAAGCCCACTACTTCCCAAAGAATCAGCCTCTCCAGTATCTAAAGTGGGGATAAATTTATTACTGCCATATTCGCTCACATTTTGTCCAGATGTCAATTTAGCTGAATATATAGTCCAAATTTTAAACATCTCTTTAATCTCATCAAGAAAGTTAGTATGTAAGTCTAAAACCATAAAGTATATATGCTTTTGGATAGCAGTAGCTATGCCTTGCTGGTGCTTTCCATAGAATGGATAAATATCTTTATCATCTGATTTAATGCGTGGATTTAAGAGTTGGCTAGCCCCAAGCGTGCTAGCACCAAATGCTAATACTCCACCAATAAAATTACGGCGTTTGGAATTCATATTAATACCTTAATCTAAGATTACACCCATTTTTGACAATGGCTCACCTAGTTTATTTACCGCTTCTGCTAGCTCTTTTATATCAGATTTTGATAGCTTGTCATAGCCTATATACTCATATCCATTTTTACTTTTATTATGCTTTTCTAAAAGATTATTTACATTAGCAAACTGAATTTCAATATCTTTTGCTAATTTAGAATCTTTTTTAATTAAGTGAGATTTGAGAATTTCATAGATCTTTTGCGCTCCTTGAATATTTGCCTTAAAATCATAAAGATCGGTTTTGGAATATATATCCTCTTCTCCTGTTATCTTGCTAGTTGATACCTCATTTAATAGATCTACCGCACCAGTTAGCATTAACTCCGCATCCACCTTGACAGTTGGCACCTTAGCCCTTAACTCCTTAATATCAGCTAGCAACTTATCAGCCACGGCCTCGCTACCTTTTGTCGTATTATCTACCCATAAAATTTTTTCAATCTTATGAAATCCACTCCAATCATCTTCTCCCTTACCATCTTCTTGTAAATCAGCCAAACGGGCATCTATACTAGGATCAAGCTCTCCAAAGCTCTCAGCTATAGGCTCTGAGCGTTCATAATACATTCTAGCTAATGGATAGAGTTTTTTAGCATTTTTAGTATCTCCAGATTTTAAGTAACCAACAAATTTCTCTGTGTCTTCTAATAATTTGTCTATTTGACCGATAACATAAGACCTATACTCATTTGCCTCTTTTGATAGATCAACTGCTCCATACAAGCTACTTCCTAGCATTAAGGCCGATAAGCCTAGAGTGATTTTTTTAAATTGCATTTTTGCTCCTTTAAAATAAAATTTAAAAATGTATAGATATTGATAAACATTTTCATAATCACTATTTTAATAAATATTATCTTAAGATTATCTTATATTTTATGGTAAAATTTAAAAATTATTTAATTAATTTATTTGATTAAATTTAAGATCAATAATCTATTTGCGGGGTTAAAAGAATATAAATAAAGATTAAAATGATATAATTAAACTACTAATTTATAAAAATAAATTAAAATATTTTATTAATTATTAATGACTTTAAACACTCTTGAATGGGTATCTGATTTAGATAGGCTAAGTCTGATTATAGAGTCTTTCAAAGCTTTTAAAGAGTGCGGTACAAAAGCTGGTAGTGTAATCATATCAAGCTCACTCATTACCACAATATCCCCACTCATCTCAAACTCTATCTCTCCACGAAGAATTTGAACGATTATGGCATTTGGTGCCTTATGCTCTTTCATTATGGAATCTTTAGCCATGGTAATGCGTATCTCTTTACTAAATTCACTTTCGCAAAGCATAGCACTCTTTACACCTTCAAATGTATCAAAGTTAAAAACAATTTTTTCCACGCTAAATTCCAAAATAAAATAAAACAGATAAGCCCCAATAAAAAAAGGGGGGGGGCTAAAGTCTAAATGAATGCTATTTTTTAAGCTCTTTAATTCTAGCAGCTTTACCGCGTCTATCACGAAGATAAAATAGTTTAGAGCGTCTTACACGACCTTTGCGTAATACAGTAATGCTCTCTAAACTATCACTATATATAGGGAAAATTCTCTCTACGCCAACACTATTAGCACCTATTTTTCTAATAATAAAGGTCTCTCCAGTGCCACTACCACGGCGAGCGATACATATGCCTTCAAAATTTTGAATTCTGCTTTTGTCGCCTTCTTTGATGTGAATAGCAATTCTCAAAGTATCACCAGCACGAAAGTCAGGCACAGACTTAGTCGCAATTTGAGCATTTTCAAATGCTTCAATATATTTATTTCTCATCTTATTTCCTTAAAGTTTTGGCGATTTAAGAGTTTGATACAAATCAGGGCGAAAAAACCGAGTTTTGCAAAGCGCCATATGATTTTTTAAAGCGAGGATTATACTATGATTACCCTTTAAAAAAGCTGAAGGAGCTAGTAGGCCATTAAATATATTTGGCTTTGTAAAACTAGGAGCTTCCAATACTCCGCCCTCAAAACTCTCAATATTCAAAGAGTTAAAATTACCCAAAACTCCATAAATATTGCGACTAATAGCATCGCAAAGGCTCATAGCAGCTAACTCTCCACCAGTTAAGATAAAATCTCCAATGCAAAAAACCTCATTTACCCTACTCTCGACTACACGCTCATCAATACCCTCATATCTACCACAGATAAATGTTATATTTTTTAGCTTTGAAAGTCTTTTGGCGTCATTTTGATTAAATTTTTTACCAGCTGGAGTAAGATAGATTATGTGAGTATCTCCAAGCGTATCGATGGTATCGCAAAGCGGTTGTGCACTCATCAAAAGTCCAGCACCACCGCCTATCATATACTCATCAACTTTATTATGCTTTTGCTTTGTATAGTTGCGAGGATTAATGCAATTAATCTCTATAATCCCATTCTTAACTGCCTTACCAAGTATGGAGTCGCTAAAATATGGGGTTATTAAATTTGGAAATAGTGTTATAAAGTTAAATTTCATATCTAAAATTTAAGAGTTAATAAGTATATTCATAGAGTTTTTGACCTCTACTTTTTTGGTTGCAGTATCAATCTTAATTATAAAATTATCTTGATAAGGTATATAAAACTGCTTAGGTAAATTTTGAGATACCAAATCTAGATCTGTTTTAATGCTAAATAAAAATCCGGCACCAACTTCTAAAATATCATCAATCCTACCAAGCAAATCACCATCTTCATAAACCATAGAGCCTATAATATCAAAATAAAAATACTCATCTTTTTTCAGCTTACAGCTCTTTTTAGTATCTTCTATTGTGCGATATAAAACCCTATTTGTAAGCTCTTTTGCCTTTTCGACACTATCAAATCCTTCAAATATCACAAGCGAATTTGAAGGCTCATAACTCTTAATAGAAAAAAGATTACCAAATTTATCATAAAATTTAGCACCCTTTTTATACTGCTCTATAAAATCGCTACGATTATGTAGTCTTAAAGCTCCCTTTAATCCAACGGATTTACCAAGTATGCAAACCTCTACTAAATCACTCTTCAATAGCTTTTACCGTAATTCTATATGAGGTTGGATCTTTAGCCTTATAGCCTATAACCACGGTTTTAATAGCATTTATCATCTTACCATCTTTGCCGATTAATTTACCAGTATCAGCCTTGCTAGCGTATATAATGATTTCATCGAAATTCTCTCCAAGATTTATCCGCTCAGTGCGAATAATATCAGGAGAATCACTTATAAGCTTAGCATACTCTTTTAAAAAATCTTCAACCATTATTTTGTAATTTGAGCGACTCTATCGCTTAGTTTGGCACCTACACTTTTCCAATATGCAAGTCTATTAGCATCAAATTTAATCACTTCTGGCTCTACCATTGGGTTATAATATCCAATACTTTCAATCCAGCCGCTATCGCGTCTTTTTCTACTATCTGTAACTACTATACGATAAAATGGTCTTTTTTTGCGTCCCATTCTTGTTAATCTTACTACTGTTGCCATCTTTGTCTCCTAAAATATTTTTATAAGGCTTAGTTATAGCTAAATTTATAGCCATAAATAAACCCTAATTATCTAGGGCGATTAGCATTTGCTAGCATATTAGCAAAGCCTTTCATACTATCTTTATTTGAGAATTTTTTGGCTAATTTTGCCGCACTGCTAAACTGCTTTAAAAATCTATTTACACTCATCTGATCTAGTCCAGCTCCAGCTGCTATCCTGCGTTTTCTAGCGTTATTTAATAAATCAGGATTCTCTCTCTCTTTTGGTGTCATCGAGTTTATCATAGCTTTTATATGTTTTATCTGATCTGAATTATCCAAATCTATATCTTTTAACTGATTAGCCATACCCCCAAGACCTGGTATCATACCTATTAAACTCTTCATACTTCCAAGTTTTTTAACACTCTCAAGTTGAGCGATAAAATCATTGAAATTAAATTCTCCCTTTTTAATCTTTTTATTAAGTTTTTTAGCCTCTTTTTCATCAATTATCGTTGATGCCTTTTCAGCCAAAGTCGCAAGATCCCCTTCGCCAAGAATCCTACCTACAATCCTATCTGGGATAAAGCTCTCAAGATCTGCTACTTTCTCACCAACACCAACAAATCTAAGCGGAATTCCCACTTGATGGGCTATACCAATTGCCACACCGCCTTTTGTGTCAGCATCAAATTTGCTTAAAATCACTCCTGTTATGCCAAGAGCTTCATTAAAGCTAGCTGCGGTGCGAACGCCATCTTGACCACTCATAGCATCAGCTACATAGAATATTTCGTGCGGATTTAATGCGGTTTTAATCTCTTTTAGCTCACTCATTAAAGCCTCATCAATTGCCAAGCGACCAGCAGTATCGACTAAAAGCACATCATAAAGAGCATCTTTAGCCTTTTTAAGCGCCTCTTTGGCTACATTTACTGGATTATTCTCTCCATCAATGCTAAATAGCTCAATCTCATTAGCACTACATAGTTGTCTAAGCTGCTCAACCGCTGCTAAACGCTGCAAATCAGCAGCAGCGACAAGAACGCGTTTTTTACGAGCTTTTAGATAACTTGCTAGTTTAATAGTAGTTGTGGTTTTTCCACCACCTTGCAAACCAGCCATCAATACAATAGTTGGTGGATTAGAAGCAAAAACAAAGCCACTACCCTTATTTCCATCATTTGGGGCGGTTAAGATATTTGTTAAATTTGATTTTATACTATCTAAAAATTGCTTTTGACCTATAGCGCCCTTTTTCATATCAGACTCTACAAGAGCTACTAACTCTTTAGTAACCTTATGATATACATCAGCTTTTAATAGCGACTTTTTAAGCGTCTCTAACGCATTTTTTAAAGCCTTCTCATCATCGACAAATTTAAGTTTATTTACAGCTGATTTTAGCGACTCGCCAATAAGTTCAAACACAATTTACCTTTATTAATTTTTATTAAAAGGAGCTAATTATATCTTTTATTTACTTTAAAATTCTTTAATCGTAATGCTAATTGGAGATAGTATAATAAATTAAATTTAGCCACCCAAAAAAAGGTAGCTAAATATTAAAAACCATGAAGTCGCTTTAGATCATTATCTATGCTCTTTTTCTCCCCTTTTTCATCTACGCTTACATATGTAACCTCAGCAGTAGTTACTGGGACGCACTCACAAAATCCTTGAGCATTTAATCTTTGGACGACAACTTTAACTCTTGTTGTGATAGAGGTGCTACCTACATTTGTGATTTTAGCATAGCAACTAACAATATCACCTATAAATACTGGCTCTTTGAATATAACCTCTTTCATCGATATTGTAACAACCCTAATTGGGGCTAACTCTCTAGCTGCAATTGCTCCAGCTAAGTCTATTTGTGATAAAATCCAACCACCAAAAATATTTCCAGCTGGGTTTGTATCGCTAGGCATAGCTACGATTTTAATTCTTGGTTCTCCCATACCTTTCATAAAATATCCTTAATATTTTTTAATTTATGAATTTTAACTCTAAAATATTAATTATAATTAAATTTACAATAAAAATTATAAATAAATAGTCGCCCAAAGAGAGCTTAAAATCAAGTTTTAAATTTACTTAAATCAACTTCAAGTCTGGTTGCTACATCTTTTAAATTCGTAGATACATCTAAGAATTGATTAACTATCTTAGCATTATTATCAAAAGTCTCTACAGATTCTTCAGATTGATCTAATAGCTTTTTAATCTTTTTGCTAATATCAGTAGCCATAGCCGATACCTCTTGAACTATTTGCATGGATTCATTTGTGGCTGTTTGAGTAGATCTTGCTCTATCCATAAGCTCATTGGCACTTTTGCTAATTAAAGCAATGTTTTTAGCATTTTCATTTAATGCATTTCCAAGCTCTGTAGTAGATTCTATCATATTTTTAGCATTTAAATTTATACCACCTAAGGATTCATTTGTCTTTTCAGCTAGCACTCTGACCTCTTCAGCAACTACAGCAAAGCCCCTTCCCATCTCTCCAGCTCTAGCTGCTTCTATGGCCGCATTTAAAGCAAGTAAATTTGTCTGGTCTGCTATATCGCCTATAATATCTAAAACTTTTTTCATATCTTTGGTTTGGCTAACTACGCTTATGGTTTTTTGTGCTACCTCTTGCTCTTTAGCATTTGCTTCATTTAGGTGAGTTACAACCTCGCTTAATGATTGTATCATCTCTTCTAACTCATCATATGACTGCTTGTTTGCACCAGCTGCCTGGGTGGATTTATCCGTTGAAATCTCAAGCTCATCAGATATACTTTTACTAATAGCATATGAGCTTCTAGCCTTATCTTTTCCATCTTCTGTGCTGCTAAGGAGTATGGAAGCGTTATCGTGTAAGGTTAGTGTCTGGCTCTCTACGCTTTTAGCACTACTTTGAGCCTTTTTGACTATATCTTGAATTTTTTCTATAAAGAGATTTATATGCTTACAAGTTTGCCCGATCTCATCGCTGCTTTTTATAGATATTCTAGCACTTAAATCACCATCTCCACTGCTTAAATCTTTAGCACGATTTAAAAGCTCTAACACAGGAGTTATAACAACCCTTTTTAATACCACCAAAACTATAATAGCTGTTAAAATCAAAGATATAGCAAATATCAATAAAAACATAACGCTCTTATCTCTTAAATCTTTATCCATAGCATTCAAAGAGTATGATAGATCCATAACGCCTAAAACATCATTTTCTTTAGAAAGAGTATGACAAGCTATACACTCACTCTTAGCAATGATTGGAGTGACTAATCGTAATGTGTGATTATCTTGTGTTTTTATAGTTTGAGTATAATTTTTAGGATTTATAAATTGTGATTTTATTATATCATCTTTAGGCGCTACCTTTTCAAGACCAAAACCTTCTGATACAGTATCTGAGCGGTATATTTTTAAAGATGCCACACCTTGGATTAAGCTTGCATCGTGGATTGATTTTTCTATTATTTGTGGATCACCAGTATTCATAGCAGTCTGAACTGTCTGAAATATAGATGAGCTAAGCATATTTAAGCTATCTTTGGTAATCTGTGTAGATGAGTTATTAAATTGAGCTATGATGATAAATTGCATAGCTATAAAACTTATAAATAAAACTGCGACAATACTAAAAACTATCTTTTTACCTATAGTATTTATCATGCTGTCTGCCTTGAAAGAAGATATAGTGAAATTATACTCATTAAACTCTTATTAAAAGTTTAATGAGATAAATAGACCCTTAATTTAAGGTAAATTAAATATAAATTTACCTTAAATTTAATCAATGCAAGAAGTGTCTAATGCCAGTAAAATACATACTCATTCTAGCTTTATTGGCAGCTTCTATCACCTCATCATCTCGGATTGAGCCACCTGGCTGAATTACATTAGCCACGCCCACACTAGCAGCTATCTCTATACTATCAGCAAAAGGGAAAAACGCCTCACTAGCTAACGCACAACCCTTTAAATCTATCCCCATATCATTAGCCTTTGCCACCGCTGCACGAGCCGCATCAACCCTACTAGTCATACCCATACCAATTGCTAAAAGTGTGCTATCTTTGACATAGACAACGCAGTTTGATTTAGTTAATGCTGCTATCTTCCACGCTATTTTAAGATCTGTAATTTCACTAGGATTTGCTGCTTTTATAGTAACTTGTTTAGCATTATCAACTTCGCTATCATTTAGGCTATCTTTTTCTTGAAAGACAAACCCCCCATCAATGTGTTTAAAGTCCCATTTATATCCCGAAGTTACTAAAAATTTATTATTTTGCGTAAAGATTTTAGTGCGTTTTTTATCACTATAAAGCTCTAAAACCCCATCTTCTACATTTGCAGCAATTATAACCTCTATAAATATCTCTTTAGTTTTTAAAGCTAGCTCCTTTGTAAGAGTTCCATTTATCGCCACCACGCCACCAAAAGCACTAACTGAATCGCACTTAAGTGCTTTGATATAGCTATCTAGCTCATTTTCTCCAATAGCAAAACCGCATGGATTAGCATGCTTACAAATAGCCACCGCTGGAGCCTTACCAAATGATGAAGCTATCGCCACGGCTGAATTAATATCAGTCATATTATTAAAGCTTGCTTCGCCTTTTAATTGAGTGAAATTTAAACTTAAAAAGCTATCAAATTCATACGCAGCGCCCTTTTGGTGTGGATTTTCACCATATCTTGTATCAAATACCTTTGAGCCAGTTATAAATCTCTTAGCACCAAATCCACCCTTAAATCTCTCATTCATATAGTTAGCTATCATTGAGTCATATGAGGCTGTATGTTCATATGCTTTTATCATCAAATCCCGTCTAAATTCATAGCTATCGCTACCATCTTTTAGTGATTTTAGCACTATTTCATAATCATTCACATCAGTAACGATTAACACATCTTTGAAATTTTTAGCAGCACTTCGCACCATAGCAGGGCCACCAATATCTATATTTTCGATAATCTCATTAAAATCATCTGTGCGGATTGTAGTCTCTTTAAAAGGGTATAAATTTACACAAACTAAATCAATTGCCTTAATATCATATTTATTAGCTTGTTCTATGTGATTAGTGTCATCTCTTTTATGTAAGATACCGCCATGAATCTTTGGATGTAAGGTTTTAACCCTACCTTCAAACATCTCAGGACTAGCGGTAAATTGGCTAACTTCTATAACTTTTATGCCACTATCTTTTAAAGTTTTATATGTCCCACCTGTACTTAAAATCTCAAAGCCCAAAGCCTCAAGCCCTAAGGCAAACTCCACCACACCGCTCTTATCACTTACACTAATTAAAGCTCTCATAAATCCTCCTTATTTATTAAATTTATTTTTTAATATCTCATATGCTTCATTTATTTGCTGCATTTTCTTAGTCGCTTGGCTTATAATATCATCGCTCTTATCCATCATAAAATCTGGATGATACTGCCTAGATAATCTCCTATGACTAGCTTTAATCTCTTCAAAACTAGCATCTTTTGAAACCTCTAAAATCTCATATGGGTCAATGCTATGCTCTTTGGATAAATTCTTAAATTCAGCCTCAAAATGAGAAAAAAGCTCTTCTACAATGCTCTTATTAATAGCAAATCCATCGCAAATTTCGCGTAAAATTTCTCTCTCATCGCTATTAAATTCCCCATCGATATAGGCTAAATTCATAAAAAACACTACACGATTTATCCAAATATTTTGACTAAATCCTAGCCTTTGCCTATACTCTTTAGCAATTGCGTAGGCTGAGCTTTGATTATCTTTATAATAAAGATATATATCTTTTAACTTGGCTCTAACATCTCTATTACCAAGCTTTAAACAAATATCATCTAATAAAAGCGATATATAATTAGCCTCATCCTTACTCACAGCTCCATCGCTTTTAGCGACCTTTGCCGTTAGCATAATTAGATATTTAGCATCATCATATTGGAGTTTGTTAATCCTTAAGCTTGAGTTAGTAAATCCACGACCAAGTAGCCAAAATATAATAATAACGCCGATTAAAATTAAAAATATATGCACTATCAATCTTCACTTTTAATAACAGCAGCAAACTCGCTAAAATAGATATTTTGTAGATCTTTTAAGCTAATTTTAATATCATTTAAAACAAACTCATCGCCACCACTTAAGCCAATTTTAATAAATTCAATCCCATATTTCTTAGCTAACTCTTTAAATTTAAGCTCATCTCTAACCCCTACAACTGCCCTAGAAAAGCTCTCATCAAATATAAAGCGACTATCTTTAAGCTCTATTTTGCCATTAAAACCAATAGAGCTAACCGCTGCCATCTTGGCTAAAGTAATGGCGATACCACCTACTCCAACGCTATTTGCAAACTCCAATACTCTATCTTTATTAGCCTCAATAACCAAATCCCAAAGTGCTCTTTCAGCCTTATAATCTATCTCTTTTAACTCTCCAGCGCATAAATTTGCCACCACCTTCATATATAGCGACCCTGCAAACTCGCCAGTAGTCTTACCAAGTAGATAAACACTCACATTTTCACCGCTAAATTCGCTAATCAAGCTATTTTTAGCATCATCTCCTACGCCTACTGATACTATGCTTGGTGTAGGCTGGATACTAACTCCATCTGTCTCATTATACAAGCTTACATTACCGCTAACTACTGGAGTATTTAGCTTTGCACACGCCTCTTTAATCCCTTCGCAACCTTGTGCGAACTGCCACATAACCTCTGGATTTTGCGGATTACCATAGTTTAGACAATCAGTAATCGCAAGCGGAGTTGCACCACTCATAGCCACCTTTCGCCCACTAGCTGCGACTGCAGCTGCAGCGCCGATTTTAGGATTTACATAATTATGCCTTGTATTACACTCCATGCCCATAGCAATTGACTTGCCATTTTGCTTAATTCTCATTACAGCAGCACCCAATTTACCAGCTTTTTTAATCACATTTGTGCCTACTGTTGAGTCATATTGATCATAAATAAAACTCTTATTTGCCACATTTAAATCTTTGATTAATAGCTCAAAGGCCTCTTGATTGCTGATTTTTGATATATTATTTAAATTTATATTTGCGATCTCATCAAGATATTTTGGTCTGCTAGTTGGGCGATTTAGTATTGGTGCGGCCTCGCTAAGTGGAGCTATTGGCACGCTACCAGCTAACTCATTATGCCAGTATAGCTCCATTATGCCACTATCAGTTACTTCTCCTATAATCTCAGCATCTAAATCCCATTTATCAAATATCGCTTTTATCTTATCTTCACAACCCTTTTTAGCACAAATTAGCATTCTTTCTTGAGACTCGCTAAGCATTAATTCATATGGCGTCATTCCACTTTCACGCATAGGAACTCTATCTAAATATAGCTTCATACCGCTACCGCTTCTACCAGCCATCTCAAAGCTACTTGATGTAAGTCCAGCTGCACCCATATCTTGAATTCCAACTATATAATCGCATTTAAATAGCTCCAAGCAAGCCTCCATTAAGAGCTTTTCAGCAAATGGATCCCCAACTTGCACTGTTGGCCTTAAAGATTTATTCTCTTCATTAAAGCTATCACTTGACATCACAGCCCCACCAAGACCATCTCTACCAGTCTTTGAGCCAACATATATAACCGGGTTTCCTACCCCTTCAGCCTTAGCATAAAATATCTCATCACTTTTACAAATTCCAAGCCCAAAAGCATTGACTAAAATATTACCATTAAAGCTCTCATCAAATGTGGTTTCACCGCCAATAGTTGGCACACCCATACAGTTGCCATAGTGGCTAATGCCAGATACCACGCCTTTTACCAAATAGCGTTGATGGCGACTAATCTTTGTATCGCCATGCACTTGACCAAACCGAAGTGAGTTCATACTCGCCTCAACCCTAGCCCCCATGGTAAAAATATCTCTAAATATACCACCAACTCCAGTTGCAGCACCAGCAAATGGCTCAATAAAGCTTGGGTGATTATGGCTCTCCATCTTAAATACAGCTGCCATACTATCGCCACAATCTATCACCCCAGCATTCTCGCCTGGACCTTGAAGTACCCATGGAGCCTTAGTCGGAAAGCCATTTAGATATTTTTTACTTGATTTATAGCTACAATGCTCACTCCACATCGCAGAAAATATACCAAGTTCAAGTAAATTTGGCTCACGCCCTAAAATCTCTAATATCTTTTTATACTCATCATCGCTAATCTTATGTGCTTCTATTGTCTTTTTATCCATTATTATATCCCCTTTTTAAAATTATTTTCCTAAGCAAAAATTGCTAAACATTTTATCTAAAATTTCCGAATTTTGTAGCGGTTTTGTGATGCTTCCTATCTCTTTTATAGCTCTATTTATCTCATAAGCAAAAAGCTCAAGCACAGAATCATCTAAAAGATGAATAGCCCTATTTATCGCACTTTTGGCATCATCACAAGCTTTTATTTGCCTATTTGAGCTTAGCATTATCTCATTTGTATCTTGTGAATTTAAGTATTCTTGGATTGCTAGTTTTAAAGCATTAGAGTTATCTTTTGCACTAAGTAAAATTCCATCAATATTAAGGTCAAATTTAAATTCCAAATCAGATTTATTTAATACAAAAATTACCTTCTTATTTAAGCTATTTACAAAATCCAAAATCTCCATATCTTCGCTATTTACAACCCTTGAGCTATCAAATACACAGATGATTATATCAGCGCTATTTGCGGCCCTTTTGGAGTATTCTATACCGATATTTTCTATATCGTGATCGCTATGCCTAATACCAGCAGTATCGATTATACGCACTAAGTGGGTGCCGATTTTAATCTGCTCTTCGATAGTATCTCTAGTGGTTCCTGGAGTATTGCTAATTATGGCTCTTTCATAATTTAAAAGTGAGTTTAAAATGGAGCTTTTGCCTACATTTGGGGTGCCGATTATCGCTACTTTGTAGCCATCGATTAGACCTTTTTTTGAATTTGAAATTGATATTATATTATCTAGTTTTGAATAAATTTGCTCTAATTTTAGCTTGATTTGCTCCATTATATCAGCTGGTAAATCATCATCAGCATAGTCAATACAAGTCTCAGTATAAGCTAAAGCTGATATTAGCTCATCACGCAAAGTATCGCAAAATCTAGCCAACTCCCCGCTCATAACCCTAGCTAAAATCTTAGCCGCACCTTCGCTTCTAGCATTTATAAGACCTTGGATACTCTCAGCCTTAGCTAGATCAATTTTGTCATTTAGCACCGCTTTTTTACTAAATTCACCAGGATTAGCAACCCTAGCCCCATAAGATAATATCTCATCGATAATCAAATTTGCTACAACCACTCCGCCATGAGTCTGAAACTCCACCACATCTTCACCAGTAAAGCTAAATGGAGCCTTAAAATATATCACAATTGCCTCATCTAAGATATTGTCAAATTTATCCTTTAGCTTCTTTAAATGTGCTACTCTAGGCGTTAGATTACCGCAAATTTTATTAGCTATGCTTAGGGCATCTTTGCCACTAAGTCTAATAATAGATATAGCTCCGATGCCATATGGGGTTGCAAGTGCTACTATATTCATTTTTTATGAAAATCATTTATAACAATGAATTTGCCTTCATCGCTACTTTTAATTCCAACATATTTATCTGGAAATCTCTGCCTTAACTGCTCTAAAGCGATTTTAACTAATACCCCATCAAGAGGCTTGGTTTGAGCCCTGCCAATTAGCTCTACTCTTTCTATAACTCCATTTAAATATACAGCCATACTGCTCTCTTGGTTTTTTAAAAATTCAGCTATCTCTAGGCGAATTCCTTTATTATATTTAGCATTAATCCAGTTAAATATGAGATATGAAATAGCCTTATATCTATAGCCCTCCTTGCCTATCATTAGTGCTGCATCAGCTCCATCAAGCTTGATATATATAGTATCAGCGTCATAAATTGATAGCTCGCTAACCTGAATATCAAATAAACTAGCACCAAATAGCCTATCAAGCCCAGCTCTAATCTCTAATAAGATATTATCCAAAGATACTGCGGTTTGATTATCATCAATTTTATGAAATGAATCAAATATGGATTGGTCTATATTTAGCGTTGATTTTCTAGCTGGTTTTGCAAATTGCGCTTCTGCTTGGGTATCACTTTGAGTTATAGTGATGTTTGGCTCAAATTTATCTTCGCTACTTGGCTCAAATTTAGAGTGTGTGAATTTTTGGGCTTTATCGCACCTTATGCTCTTTTCAATGCGATCATTTTTTGGCTTTTTAACTCTTTTTTCACCATCTTTTTTCACAGATACTTCAAAAATACCATCTTTTTTAAAAAAGCCTAAAAATCCCTTTCTAGCTGCTTTTATCTGTGTAATTTCTAAATTTATAGCAGAGCATTTAAGCTCATTAGCTGCTTTTATATAAGCACTTTGTAAATCCTTAGCTTCAATCTTAATTCCCATGGTGTTTCTCCGCTATCTCTTGAGATTTATGACGCTCAAATATTTTATTTACGACCATTTGCTGAGCTATAGAGCATAGGTTGTTTATAAACCAATAAAGAGTAAGCCCCGCTGGGAATGTAATAAAGAAAAATGTAAATATCAAAGGTAGAAATTTCATAATCTTTGCTTGCATTGGATCTGTAAAATTGGTTGGCGTGATGTGCTGCTGGATATACATTGTAATACCCATAAGGATTGGTAATATAAAGTAAGGATCAAGCTCTGCAAGGTCATTAATCCATAAAATCCACTCAGCACCTTTTAACTCAATAGCATTTAGCAATACCCTATAAATTGCAAAGAATATTGGAATTTGAATTAAAATTGGCAAACATCCACCCATCGGATTAGCACCATGCTTTCTGTATAGCTCCATTACATGGGCGTTTATTTTTTGTGGATCGCCTTTATATTTGGCTTGTATCTCTTTCATCTTTGGAGCTAGATCTTTTAGCTTATTCATTGAGACCATACCCTTATATGTAAGAGGAAATAAAACTATACGGATAATGATGGTTAGTGCCACAATAGCAAAGCCCCAGTTGCCTATAAATGAGTAGAGCCAATCAAGTAGCAAAAAGGCAGGTTTAGCAATAAAGGTAAACCAACCATACTCAATGGTATCAACTAAGCTTGGATTGATTGATTTTAAAATTTTATAATCTTTTGGGCCGATGTAGCCTTTAGCACTGAAATTTCCAATATTTCTAACAAAGCTTAGAGTATTCTCATCGGTATCTTTTTGGATAAAGACCTCCATAGATCTCTTGCTATCATAAAATAAAGTAGTGTAATATCTATCACTATTAGCTAATAAATCCACACTTCTAAAGACCTCATTCCCTTTAGCGTCCCCATCTTCAATAATTTCTAAGCTATCATCTTCTTTTCTAAGCAAAACTCCATGAACGGTATATCCATCTACTGCTACAACTGGGCGAAATCCAGCTGTGATGAAATATTCATAATTTGAGCTTACTTTAACATCAATATCATATGAGCCATCTGCGTGGAATGTTATATTTTTTACCACGCTTACAGATGATAAATCTTGAGTTAAGCTTAAAGTAGCTGGGGTAGTGCCAACATCGATTTTATCGCTACTTGCCTTATATGCCACCTTGAAAGCCTCTTCATTTATAGCCCTATCAGAAAATCGAATTTCCAAAGGTAGTGGCGAAGTAGGTTTTAAAAGCGAAATTTGCTCACCATTTTCATTTTTAAATTTAGAATCTTTAAGCGTAAAGCTACTAATCCTTCCTAACTCATCGATTGTAGCGGTATAATTAATGCCTTCGATTGTAGCAATATTCTTGCTAGTTTGCTTTGGGGCTTGAGTGGTGCTGTTTGTTGTAGTTGTTGTCGGGGCGCTTTGATTTTGCTCTAAAGTTTTATTTATATCTAGTGGTTGCTTTGGTGCAAAAAGAGCATCATAAGCTATAAAAAATAGAACAGATATAACTGTGGCTATTATGAGCCTTTGCTGAGTTGAAAGTTTATCTAACACTTTTTATCCTTTGATAAGTCAAATGCTTTTATTAAATAAAATTTATCTTTTTTATATTTAATTAGCCAAAATTTTGGCTCTACATAATATGGCTTTGAAAATATATAAGATGGCTTAAATTCCCATCTAATAATAGGATAATCTATACCACCTCTAAAGAGTTGATTGCATCGCAAAATTCTAAAGCCAATAGCAAATATAGAAGTGATTATTCCACTATGGCTAAGCTGCCAAAGTGCATATTCAGAACAACTAGGATAGTATCTACACGACCTTGGCAATAATGGCGAGATATATTTTTTATAAAAAATAACCAAACTAGTGGCAATTTTCATCAATTTGCACCTAATAAATTTGCAAACAGAACAAGCACAAGAGTGCTAAATTCGCTACTTAAACTAAATAGCACAGGCTATCTTATGGAGTCCATTCGCTTTAACGCCCATCTAAAATTTTTACAAATTTTATCAAAAGGCACCTCATCTGCTCCACTTTTTGCAATGAATATATATATACCGCTTTTTAACTCATTACTAAGCGCAAAAAATGCAGCACGAAAAACCCTTTTAACTCTATTTCTTACTACTGCTTTTCCAATCTTTTTGCTTACTACTGCGGCAAATCTACTCATATCTGACTCTAAAAAATAGACAACTGCCAAATCACAATGCCACTTTTTGGCATTTTGATAGACCTTTTTAAACTCTTTACTATCACTAATAGAGTCAAATTTGCTAATTTTCAATTTAACTCTTAAGCAGCTAGTCTTGCTCTACCTTTTGCCCTTCTAGCGCTAATTACTTTACGACCATTTTTAGTTTTCATTCTAACACGGAAGCCGTGAGTGCGTTTTCTAGGTGTTTTATGCGGTTGATAAGTTCTTTTCATAAATGTTCCTTTTGGGTAAAATTAAGTTTTGGATTTTATCTAAATTTTACTTAAACGGCTTTTAATTTGATAAATTTCATCTTGGCTAGATATATTTAAATTCTATCTAAAGCAAATTACGCTAAAATCAAGCAATTTATTTTGGAATTTAATATGATACTTTATAATCAAAACTATGAAATGATCGGCATTAGTAGCGAAGGGTTATCTCTTTTTGGCTTTTTAACTCCTGAGGATTTTTTTAGAAGTTGTAATGATGTGAGCGACTATTTTTTAGAAACTAGCCCCCTATATAACACCAAAAAACACTATATAGATCTCATAATATCTGAGTCCCAGTCCAATATCCAAGATATGCAAATCAAGCTTGATAATGGCGATATAATGAGTGCTAAAATTGCCGTTGAAGTGGTAAATTTAAAGGATTTAAATGAGCATTATTATAGCGTCAAGCTACTATTTGATGGCAATAGACTATCATATTTTAGCGACCAAACTAGATGGCTATGGGATATACTATACATTAGTAGATTGGATGCTAATGAGTTTAAAACTAGAGTTTTAGAATTTACTAAAATAGCCAAAGAGAGATATGAAGCCTTATATGAAGCGAAGCTTTTATTGATAGATGCTAGTGATATTATCAAAGAGCTTGCCGCGATGGCTACAAACTTAAAATTAACTGAATTTTGCCAAATTCTAATAAATATCCAATCTACTAATGATGAAAAACTACTCAATGATGAGTTCTACCAATATATGCAATTTATCGAAAATATCGAAAATATAATTAAAAGTGAGATGTGATGAGACTACACTTTGGCCTACTTGGAATTTTGCGTTTAATAGCGACAATACCTTTGTGTATTATATTTTTTCTATCTAGCTGGTATTTGATTAGACAGTATGATATTAATATGGATTTAAAAGATCTAAAATCCAAATTTATCATCTCACTAGATCTTGTAAATCTCTCTAAAGAGTTAGATAAAGAGATGATTATCAATGATACAACAAGCAAAAATATAAATCGCCAAATCACAGATCACACAATAGAGCATATCAAATCCCTACACTACAATCAAAATAGCATAGAGCCGATTTTAGATAAGCTTAATACGCTTTTTCAAATTCGCCATAAATTAGATAATTCAGACTTTAATAAAAGTGAAATTTCAAGCTATTTTAGAGATATTAACCTGCTTATCAAAGATGATATTTTAGAGTTTAGGAATTATAATATATCGCATAGAATAAATTTATTTATCCTTGCTTTTGTCTCATCATACTCTAACACCATAACCATAAGTGCTAAAAGAGATCTGGTGGCTAATATTATCAATTATAGAGCCCTTAGTGATCAAGAACTTCTTTTATGGCTTGAGCTTATAAGAAATAATAAATTAGATTATAGCCACCTACCATCAAGTCAAGCCAAAAATACTATAGAATCAATATTTACAAGCAATGAATATAGACAGGCTATTAATAATCTTAGCACCTTTACAATTGAGATTATAAAAGATGGTTTGCCAAGCAACTACCTAGCACAGAAGCATTATGATCTAATCAGCGATGAGCTAAAATTCGCATATCAAATTCAAGAAGCGATAATATCTCAAATCAAATCTGAAATAGATAATTTCTCTACAGAAATTTTATTTGATTCTATCATAGCTTTTGTGGTTTGGCTTATTAGCATTGTGCTGATTTTAACATCATATTACACTAAAAATTATATAAGAGCTAATATCAATAATCTATCAAAAATTATTAAAAAAATAAAATCAGTCTCATCTGCAAATTTATCTGATGGCACCCAAGAAAATTCGCTAGAAAATGGCCATAAAATCATCAATGAGGCCTTAGATAGGATTATCGCACAAAAAGATATAGCCCAAAGCGATAGTAGATCTAAAACCGCCTTTTTAACCAATATATCGCACGAAATCAAAGCTCCGCTAAATGGCATAATGGGCTTTATAGATCTTTTAAAAAGTCGCTCACTAGGCAAGGATGAAAAAGAGCTAATTGATATAATCGAACATAGCAGCCAAACTCTACTAAAAGCTATAAACAATATCATAAATATGGCTAAGATCGAAGCTGGAGAGAGCGAAATTTATGAGAGCGAATTTGTGCTTTATAATCTATTTGATGGGATTATAACCTCATATTTTGATAGGCTTATAGCTAAAAATCTATCCCTTACTTACTACATCGATCCAGAGCTTATGATAACTGCATTTAGCGATGAAGAGAAGATAAGGCAAATAGCTATAAATTTAATTGACAATGCCATCAAATTCACGCCAAATGGTGGCAAAATCAATATATATGCAAAGAAAATTTCATCTACAAATAGCGATATTAGCTTTGATTTTATAGTCAAAGATAATGGAATTGGGATCGCTCAAAATGCTATTAATAAGATATTTGATAGCTTCTATGTAGATGAAAATTTATCAAGAACTTATGGCGGAACTGGTCTTGGCCTAAGTATAATCAACCACTATGCTAAGATGCTAAATAGCAAGATAAATGTCCAAAGTCAGCTAAAAAATGGTAGTGAATTTAGCCTAAACTTAACCCTAAAATTCCACCCACATAATGATAAAAACTACGCTAATATATTTAAAGGCTCAAAAGTATCGATTAATAAAAATGATATTGATGAAGAGAATTTAGAGATTATAAACCTATATTTAAAATACCTTGGTGTAGCAATTGAGCCAAATGCCACGCCAGTTATTGGCAAATTTAAAGGCGATAAAAATCCAAAAAATATAGAGTATCAAGAGCTTAATCACGGCTTTAGCCCTAGCCTAATCTCTTTGATAAATACACTATTAAATAGCCTTAAATCCACACAAAAATATAATTTAAAAATTCTAATTGCCACCAATGATACAAGCAAAAAAATTAAAGAGATGTTTGAGGAGATATGTGCTAATGTAGATGTGGTTTATGATGGCAAAAGCTTGTATGAGCTTACTTTGATTAACCACTATGATGCGATTTTTACTGATATTGCCCTAAATAAGCAAAACGCCATAATCGCTACAACAAATATCATCAACACGCAAGATGAAAAGGATATAGAAAGAACACCTATAATAGCGATGCTTTCAAGCCCTAAAGATAAGATAAATAAGACAAATTTGCTATTTGATTACTACTTGCAAAAGCCGTTTTTTAAATCACAAATTATCGAAATTTTATCTAGCATTGATAATAAAGACCCACTAAATGCCCTTGATGATACAAGAGATATATTGCTATTAAAAAAGAGTAAAATGGAAAATAGAATTTACCAAGCCGTCCTATCAAAGATCTGCCATAGTATAGATAGCACTGATTCTTTAGATGAGCTTGAAGAGATCATACAAAATAGAGCTTATAAGCTAATTTTAATTGATTATGGAGCAGCTCAATTTGACTTTAAAAGAGTCTTAAATATCCTAAAGACTAGCTATGAATTACATAAATTTATGAGTAAAATGGTGCTATTTATAGAGCCAAACACTGAAATTCCAACACAGATGAAAACGCAATTTGCCAAGATACTAAATACAAATATCAGCAAATCTGAGCTAGAAAATCAGATAAAAGAGCTACTATGATAAAGCTAAATGTCCTTATAATCGATGATGATGAGATTACTCTTAAGCTATTAGATATGATCTTGGCTAATAATCTCTATATAGCAAGCATAACCACAGCCAAAGATGGATTAGAGGCGATGGAGATTTTAGAGCGTAGATTTGATATAAATTTGATACTACTAGATATATATATGCCACGCCTTGATGGGTTTGAGTTTTTAAACAATTTCAAACAACGCAAATATCTCCAAGATATTCCAATAATAGCCATCAGCACAGATATTTCTCAGCGTCAAAAGGCGTTGGAATTTGGGGTATATGACTTTATAGTAAAGCCAATTAGCAAAAAATCATTAAATAAATTTATAAAAAAGATAGCCAACGCTTTAGGCTAAATTTAACTCAATTTTCTTGCCAAATCCCAAGCTATTATCTGTAAATTTAAGCCAATTTAGCCTAATTGTGTATAAATTTAGCTTCATAAACCTAGCATAAGCAAACCTCGATATATAGGCACTTTTATGCTCTTTAATATCGCTTTTACTTATCACTCCTTTGGCTTGAAGACCTTGAATTTTCCCTACTATATCTGTTTGTAAGGCAATATTTATAAAAACCCTATTATCACTTTGTATAGCCCTTAGGTGGTAGCTACCACTTCCAAAAGCCACAATAATCAAATTTGGCTCAATAAAAGCATAAAAACAGCTACAAAGATACGCCCCATCTGGCGAATTCACGCCAAGGGTTAATATATGCTCGTCTTTAATAAATTTAACTATCTTCTCATTCATCTTTTTATATTGGCACTATTTTTGCTTGATTTTAGCCAAATTTGGCTTAAAATAAATCGCTTTTAGCCGATTTTGTTATAAATTTTAAGGAAATCATAATGACAACTAGCAACTACGCAAATGCCTCTTATAATGCGTTTAACTACTCTTTTAAAACCAGCTCAGGCGATACTATCAATCTTTCAATGTATGATAATAAAGAGCTTAACTACTCAAATAAAAACTCTAAAAATTCTCAAGAGCAAACCCTTAGCTTAAAACACTCTTATGGGTATAAATTTGAACTAAATAGCGATAATGGCCTAAGCCAGCAAGATAGAGATGAGATAGCAAAGGCTATGGAAGAACTTCGCCCAAAAATAGATGAGTTTATGAAGCAAGTTAAGGAAAATGAGCCATTTAGCGATGAGACAATCGCAAATATCTCAAATTCGCTTAAAAAATATCTACCAGATTTAAGCAGTAATGATGCAAAAATAGAGCTAAAAAAATCGCTTTTAGATATGTTTGATGAGATGCTAAAAGAGAATAAAAGTACAAATAATAAAATAAATAAAACCTTACTAGAACAAACCAATAAGCTATTTGAAAATATGATAAAACCACAAAATAGCCTAAACTACTACGCTTAAGCTTGCTTAAAAGCAAGCTTATTAGCTAAATTTTGCTATCTAAATTTAATCATTAACTAAATTTTTGTATAATCTTTAATTTTAAAAATTTTAAGGTAAAGCTATGATATATAGAAATTTAATAAAAGAGATGTTAAAACTTCAACAAGAACTAAATGATAATACAAATGGCATTGGCTGGGAGAGAGGCACTACTAAAGATGGCAAACTAATTAGCTGGAAGCGTTGTATATATATGGAGTGTGCTGAGCTAATTGATAGCTTTGCTTGGAAGCATTGGAAGGAGATAAATGCCCCATTAGATGTCGATAATATCGCTATTGAGATTGTGGATATTTGGCATTTTATTATGAGTTTGGGATTAGAAAATTATAAGATTAACTCCCTTGGAGATATAGAAAATTTAACTGATGATATAGTAGCAACAAGCGGATTTAATGAATTTTGTAAAGAGCCTTATAATATTAAAAAGTATAGCATTTATGAGATTATCAATGATACTGAGCTTATCATAAATCGTTGTAGTGGGTTTAATATAAATTTCTTTGATCTTTTAAGGGATTATTTTAGAGTTGCGTTAAAATGCGGAGTGAATTTACAAAAATTATTTAATATCTATATAGGCAAAAATGTATTAAACAAATTTCGCCAAGACCACGGCTACAAAGATGGCACATACAAAAAAATTTGGAATGGAGTAGAAGATAATATAGTAATGAGTGAGATATTACAAAGTGGAGTAAGTAGCGTAGATGAAATTTACTCTAAACTTAAAATTAGCTATCAAAATATCCAATGAATAGTGTGATTAAACGCTCATTTGCTGATTTTTTAAGCCTTAGATTTATCCTATTATCCATCTTGCCACTTGTGGTATCTTTGGCTAGTTTAATTGGCTTAGTTGTGCTATTTGGCGATGATATTTTTGCCGCTTTTGCTAAGCCGCAAATCCAAACCTATGCTAGTGGAGATGGATTTATAGCGTGGCTAATATCACTAAGCTTAGTTCAATTCATCATAACCTCATCATTTTATGTAATTAGCATATTCTTAGCCATCATCTTAAGCGTCGCAATCGCTGCTGTAATCACAGGATTTTTAACCCCGTATATAGTTAAATTTATAAATCAAAAATATTATAATTACAACACAACCCCAGAGCCAAGCAACATTAGAGTATTAAATTTAATCTTTATCACATTTATCAAATTTATACTAATTTTTCTAATTTGTATCCCACTTCTATTTATCCCAGTAATCAATCTTTTTATACTAAATTTGCCATTTTTCTACCTATTTTATCGCCTTATGCTAATTGATGTCGCTAGCAATACCTCTGATAGATTAATCTTTGAAGTTGATTTACAAAAAGGCGGTGGAGTTAAATTTTTTAGCGCTTCAGTGATATTTTACATAATTACCTTAATACCATTTGTTGGATTATTTAGTCAAATATTTTTTGTAATATTTTTAAGCCATTTATTATTAGAGAAAAATTCAAAAGGGTTTTGATGAAAAATATTCTATTTTTTAGCTTTATAGTTTTAATATCTATTTTGATGTATATTAGCCAGAGCTTTTTGACTATTATTTTTGGGGTTTGTATATTTTTGTATGCGATGAGTGTGCTTGAAAAGAGCTTTTCGATGATGGCAAGCTTGGAGACATTTTTAAAAAAAATGACTAAAACAAATTTTCAAAGCTTTATATTTGGCTCTGTTTCTACCACCATAATGCAATCAAGCGGTCTTGTAAGCGTTCTTGCTATATCATTTTTAAGCGCTGGGCTAATCTCTTTAGCTTCAGGCCTTGCTATTATATATGGGATAAATTTAGCCACCATTACCACAGGTTGGTTTTTAGCTGGATTTGGGGTTAAGGTAGATATAGCTGCATACTCAATGCCTCTTATCGTAATTGGCATGCTATGTATGGTTAATAAAACTCAAAAGATAAAAGGCTTTGGGTATTTTTTATTTAGTATTGGGCTTTTATTTTTGGGAATTTCATATATGAAAGGTGGCTTTGACCACATTAAAGATAGCATTGATCTATCACAATTTGCTATGTCTGGCATTGGAGGATTGCTTATATATACGCTTGTAGGGGTTGTAGTTACTGTGCTAATTCAAAGCTCACACGCATCTTTAACCCTAGCAATAGCTGCTCTAAGCGTAGGACAGATAACATATGAAAATGCCGTTGGTATAGCCATCGGCTCAAATGTAGGCTCAACTGTAATGGCTGTAATTGGCTCATTAAATGCAAATATAGAAGGCAAGAAGCTAACAGTAGCTCATGTATTATTTAATGTATCGTGTGCGATAATAAGCATTATTTTAATCACGCCATTTATGTATATCACCGATATTACTAGCGACTATTTTGGTATTGCTAAAGATGATTATACCCTTAGACTTGCTGTATTTTTATCATATTTTAATGCTGTTGGCGTAATCATATTCTACCCATTAATCCCATTTATCGAAAAACTACTAAATAAATTTATGAAAGATAGCAAAAAAAGGAGTAAAATCGATAGCGCTAAGTATCTTGATGAGCACTCATTACAATTCCCAAATAGTGCTTTAGAGGTCTTAAATAAAGAGATGCTACACCTATATTCTAACGCAAACTCAATCATCGCAAAAGCCATTAGCATTAGTAGTAGCGATATACAAAATAGCGATACCCCCGCTAAAGATATAATCGCCCTAAGGCAAACTGCGATTAAAATTGACTATGATGAGCTATATAATAATAGATTTAAAGAGATATATAGTCAGATTATCGACTACGCCATATTAGCTGGAGCTAATGCTAAGCCAGAACAATTGAGTAAATTTATGGATATTAGGCGCTCAGCACTGATTATGGCTGAAACCTTAAAAGATATGAAAAATGCCCAGCCAAATATCTATAAATATATCACAAGCTCTAATCAATATGCTAAAGAGGAGTATGATAAACTAAGAGTCGAAATGCTACAAAGCCTTCGCATAATGTATAAAATCGCAAATATCAAAGACCCAAGTGAGCTAGAAAATCAGATAAAAAATTTGCGTAAAATATATCAAGAGTATGATAGTGAGTTTAACTTTGATGTATTAATCATCAATAAAAAAATCACCAACAAAATGGCAACATCTTTGATGAATGATACGGCGCTAATGAAAAATATCACAAAAGGTATGCTTAAGGTGGTTGAGATGATATTTACTCATCATCATAGCGAAGAAAAATTAGAAGAGATAACGAATGCATAAATATGATAAAGCCACCGCAAAATAAGTATAAAAAAATTAGAAACAACATAGAGCAGCCATTAACGCAAAGCCAAAAAGAGCAATTTACGCTAAAAATATCGCTATATTGTGCGGTGGTGTTAGCGATTTTTGGAATTTCGTATGGGATATACATTGGCTCAAAGGCGATTATTTTTGATGGTTTGGTGGCGTTTTTATCTATTATTTTAATCCTACTTAGCGTAATTACATCAAAATTTATCTATAAAGAAGATGATGATATTTTCCAATATGGATATATGCGATTTGAGCCTATGGTAAATCTATTTAAAAGCTTGATTTTACTAATACTATGCGTGTATGCCATAATCAACGGCATTGAAGGCATTTTAACCGGTGGCTATGAAGTTAAATTTGACCAAGCGATGCTTTACTCATTTTTATCTATGATTTTATCTATTGGAATTTGGCTTTTTACATCATATCAAGCTAAAATCTTACAATCCCCGCTAATATCCGTTGATAGCCTAGAGTGGCTTATAGATAGCGTGCTTTATATGGGTGGATTTTTAGCTTTTGGGGCGGTTTGGCTATTTGATAAGGAGAGCCAAACTATATGGGCTAGATATTTAGATCCTACGCTTTTAGTGGTATTGTCTATGATCTTAGCCATAATGCCGCTAAAGGTATTTATAAAAAATTTAGCCGATTTAGCCATGGTCGCACCTAAGGATATGGATGATAAGATAGACACTCTACTACAAAATATATCAAAAAAGTATAATTTTAGCGATTATGATACGCATGTAGCAAAGAGTGGGAGATTTTTTATGATTGAGATAAATATCTTAATGGGTGAGTCATTTAAAATTCAAAGCATAGATGAGATGGATCAAATAAGAGATGAGATAGAGCAAGGATTAAATATCCCAAGTTATAAAATTTGGCTTAGCGTTAGCTTTACAAAAAATCCAAAATGGCTTTAATCAAATTTAGCCTTTTTATTCATCATCCACCAAAGTATGGAAAATTGTAGATTTGGTGCCTTTACCTTGCTTTCATCATAGATGAAATTTAATATCTGGCTTTGCTTTATAAATACTAACTCTATCTTCTCATCATCTACCCCACCGCCACTTGAGACCTTCATACTCTCATCAATTTCGCCATAAAATAGAGTTTGAGAGTTTGCTCCAAATCCAAGTGCGGTAAAACTACTAGTAACTCGCTCTATATTACTAAGGCTATATCCTGTCTCTTCTATAATCTCTTCAATCATAGTAGCTTTGGTATCTAGCCCCTTATCCATAATCCCCGCACAAAGCTCATATGTAAGGCCGTTTTTGGTTTGGATTTGATTTTTCTCTTGATAGTACCACACAGATGGGCGAAACTGCCTAACAAACAAAAATGAGTCAAACTCCCTATGATATAGCAGACAACTCACGCTATCGTGTGCCTCAACGCAATCCCAACACTTCTTCTTACCATCTTGAGTATATGAGATACTAAATGGTCTAACAAATTTAGACTCCTTTAATGGTATGATTTTTAAATCACTTATAGTAAAATCCATGTCGCTAGTCCTAAAAATACAAAAAATCCTATAATATCAGTTGCAGTAGTTAAAAACACCGTGCTACCAACAGCTGGGTCAAGCCCTATGCGTTTTAGAGTAAGGGGGATAAATGTGCCTAAAAATGCCGCCATAATGATATTTGCCACCATCGCTACTGCTATTACCACTCCAAGCATCGGCATATCAAACCAAAGCCCCACTAAAACCCCTAAAAAAATCGCAAAAATCAAAGAGTTAAAAATCGCCATTATAATCTCTTTTTTAAGCACCGTCCAAAAATCATCAATCCCAATCTCGCCAAGAGCAAGTCTTCTTACAGTAACGGCTAGCGTTTGATTTCCAGCGTTACCACCCATACTAGCTACTATTGGCATTAAAACTGCTAAGGCGACCAAACTCTCAATAGACTTTTCAAAAAATCCAATAACTATAACCCCTAAAATTGCCGTAATCAAATTCACAAACAACCAAGCAGCCCTAGCTCTACCAGTTTTGACTAGCCCCTCCTCTTCAGCTTCATCATTAACCCCAGCTAGATTGTAAATCTGCTCAGTAGCACTCTCTTTTAAAAAGTCGTGAATATCATCAGTAGTAATCCGCCCAAGCAAAATTCCAGCTCTATTTGTAACCGCAATCGCACTTAAATCATAATCCATAATAATATCAGCCACAACCTTAATATCATCACTATCAATAGCAAAATGCGGTTTAAATCTCTCCTCATCTTCAACTACAATTTGATTTAAATTTAGATTAAAATCATATGTTATAAGATCCTCAAGTGCAATTGTATGCTTTAATACCCCTTCATTATCCACAACAAATAAAGAAAAGACATTTTCAATCTTATTTTCTTGCTTCATTATACGAAACCTAGCTATAGCACTACCCAAGCTCTCATCTAACCTAGCGCTAAATAGCTCTGTTTGCATATACGCACCAGCTTCGTTATCTTCATAATTTATAAGCTTACTAATCTCTTTTTGGCTATCTATCTCAAGTGAGCTAAATAGCTCTTTTGCCTTCTCTTCATCTATCTCTTCTATGGTCTGTATAAGATCAGTTGCGTCATCGCTTTCTAGCTCATCTATAGCTTCGGCTATCTTATCATTTGGGATATTTTCGATCACATCACGGAGCATATGCTCTGGCATCTCCATAGCCGCCTCGCCAAGCGTGTGAGCGTCAAGCTTTTCTAGATATTTAGCATACTCATCTTCATCGTGAGTTTTTAATATCTTTAGATGGCTTGCTATATCAGCAGCACTTAGCTCACTCTCATCTATAATATGCTTTTTAAGCTTCTCTTTAGCCTCTTCTAAATTTTTATTTGGCATTGTTATATCTCGGTTATATTTGCTATATCTTCAAGTGGAGCTTTATTAATATGATTTTTAAAACTAGCTTGAATTTGATTATCTAAACTCTCTTTTAGTTTATTAAATTCGATTTTTTGCTCTTTTTTTAGCTCGGATTTAGCTATTCTTACTACAGATTCTGGATTGATGGCGTTGCCATTTTTATATAGACCAAAATGCAGATGCGGACCAGTGCTTAAGCCTGTGCTTCCTACATAAGCAATTAGCTGACCCTTTTTAACTTTTTTGCCCTTTTTAATACCCTTTGCGTAGCCATTTACATGAGCATATAAAGTCATATATCCATTTGAGTGATCTATAGTTACGGTTTTGCCATATCCGCCCTTATTTCCAACAAAGCTTACCACCCCATCTCCAGCAGCATATATTTTTGTTCCTCTTGGCGCAGCATAATCAACACCAAGATGAGCCCTATATCGCTTTAACACTGGATGAAATCTCTTAGGATTAAATCTTGAGCTAATCCTTGCATTTGGCACTGGTCTAGTAAGCAAGAAATTTTCAATCTCCTTGCCATCAGCGTTATAAAATACATCATTAAATTTATATATATAATTTTGCTTACCCCTTGTCTCCACCATCGCAACCTTAATATTTGGCTCTCCAATATACTTACCCAAACGCTTTTTACGCTCATAGATAATAGCTAGTCTATCGCCTTTTTGCAAGGTTTTAAAATTCACACTTCCATTAAAAGATTTATTAAAAGCATTAGCTAAAATCTCATCATTTGTCGCTTTTTTAATCTCTTTATATGGGGAGTCTTGTATTTGCACATTTAAAATCATCTCTTCAATCTCATATACAATTGGGATAAAATCCAAAGAGTAGTGATTATTTATATCTTTAAAAATATGAATTTGTATCTCATTGCTTATTGGTAATAAAATTTGGCTAATCTCATCATTTATATCTCTTAAAATTTGAAATTTTGTCCCAGCACTAAGCTCACTAGCTAGCTCTTTATCTTCGCCTGAGAGATTATAATATATGGATAATGGGATATTGTGCCTTTCTAAAAAGGTCAAAAATGTATCGCCTTGAGGCCATATCAGCTCTTCAACGCTCACATTTACTGCATTTAAATTCATAAAAGCTAAAATAGATAAGATAAATTTTTTCATCAAAAGTCCTAATAAAAAGATTAATCACACAATTATAACTCAAAATTACTTACACTTTACAAACATTTACCCAAACTAAGTATAATTAGGCAAATTTAAACACACAAGGGGTTATAATTGAAAAAAATCGCACTTTTACTAATTGCCATCTTCACTTTTAGCTTTGGGGCTAAATTTGACTTACAACCAAGCTATAATCTAATCCTAAACACAAATGAAGGCAACGCCACAATAGTTGATAATGATAGTTTTATAGTTGGCTCAAGCGGAGTTGTAACACGCAAACTAAAAGATGGTAGCAAGACCATAATAGCCCGTGCTGTAGTAACTCAAAAAAGAGATGGCTATGCGAATTTGAGATTTGAGGTATTTGACCAGCTTAAGCAACCAGCCTTACCTCTGCCTAATATTTTGCCTCAAGCTGGTGATGAAGTGATACTAAATTACATGTATAATAGATCTTTAATCATCACACCAAATAAAGAAATTTACGATCAAGTAACAAAAGCCTTTAACCGCATCACATTTATCCATCCAGATATTGTAGCGGCATATCTAAGCTATGAGTATAAGCCAAATCCAAGTAGAGCTGACTTTCGCAAAATGTGTGCTTTGAATGCGGCTGGGCTGATATTTATCGCACTTGATGGGGAGGCTGTCTTTGCTGATTGTGGTAGCTTTGAGATATTACAAAGCTTCAAAACTGGCGAGATAAGCTACTATGAGGTGCCATTTTATACAAGAATAAAGGATATAGATAGTGTATTTTGGAAATTTGATGGGGCGAAAATTAGTAACTATAATAAGTATTACAATAAACTTTTAGATAGATAAAGGAATAAAATGGATACAAAACATATAAAATATTTTGAAAGCTTAATTGGCAAGGATAATGCTAAATTTGATAAGGCTCATCAGATAGCCTACTGCTATGATGCTACCAAAAAACGCTATGAGCCAGATGGGGTTTTATTTCCAAGAGATGAAAATGATGTAAGTGCGATTTTAAAATATTGTAATGAAAATAAAATAATAATTGTCCCAAGGGGGGCTGGAAGTGGATTTACAGGTGGGGCTCTAGCTAGTAGCGGTGGCGTGGTATTAAGCTTTGAAAAGCATATGAATAAAATTTTAGAAATAGATATGCAAAATATGGTAGCCGTAGTCCAACCAGGCGTAATCAATATGGATTTACAAAAAGCCGCACTAGAAGTAGGACTATTCTATCCGCCTGATCCAGCTAGTGAAAACTATAGTAGCATAGGTGGAAATGTAAGCGAAAATGCCGGCGGAATGCGTGCTGCAAAATATGGAATTACCAAAGATTATGTAATGGCTCTAAGAGCTGTATTGCCTAATGGAGAAATTATAAGAGCTGGTAAAAAAACAATCAAAGATGTCGCTGGATACAATATAGCTGGAATTTTAATAGCAAGTGAAGGGAGCTTAGCAGTAATTACAGAGATAACTCTAAAATTAATAGCTAAACCTAAATTCAAAAAAACTGCTATGGGGGTATTTCCTAGTGTAAATTCAGCTATGAATGCTGTGTATAAGACTATGGCAGCTGGTGTTACCCCTGTGGCAATGGAGTTTTTAGACTCATTAAGCATCAAAGCAGTAGAGCAAAAATTTAATAAAGGCTTACCGCTTGATGCTGGAGCGATACTAATTAGCGATGTAGATGGGGCAAATTTAGATGTGATTGATGGGGATTTAGAGATTATTAAAAACTGCTTTATCCAAAATGGCGTTATAGATTTTAAAGTAGCAAAAGATGAGCAAGAGAGTACTGATATATGGTTTGCAAGACGCAACTGCTCACAAGCCATAACAACATATGGTAGCTTAAAATTAAATGAAGATATAACAGTTCCACGCTCAAAACTACCTGAACTCTTAGACAAAATAGCTCAAATTTCAGCTAAATATAATGTTACTACCCCGTGCTTTGGCCATACAGGCGATGGCAATGTCCATACAAATGTAATGGTGGATAAATCCGATCCCAAAGCAGTAGAAAGAGGTTATGAGGCTATTACAGAGATTTTTAAAGCTACAGTTGAGCTTGGCGGCACCCTAAGTGGCGAACACGGCATAGGCATATCTAAGGCTCCATTTATGAGCCTAGCATTTAGCGATGGCGAGATGGAGCTATTTAGATCTATCAAAAGAGCATTTGACCCCAATAATATACTAAATCCATTTAAAATGGGACTTTGATGGCTAATATCAAAGATATTGTAAAAATAGTAGCAAAGGAGTTAAGTAATAAAGAGCTATTTCACTTTGCTGCTTCTCTTAGCTTTCATACTCTTTTATCGATAATACCAATAATTTTCGTATCTCTTAGCATATTTACAACCATGCCAAGCTTTAAAGAGTATTATATTAAAATCAAAGATTTTATCTACTCAAATTTACTTCCTAGCCAAAATATAACTCAATATTTAGACCAATTCTTAAATAACTCTAGCTCACTTGGGATTATGGGCGTTGTAGCGATACTTTTTACTAGTTTGCTATTTTTTGCTGAGTATGACTACGCTATATCCACTATTTGTGATACTCAAAAGCGTAAATTTTGGCAAGGACTTAGCAACTACTGGACGCTAATTACTCTTATGCCCCTTGGTCTAGGACTATCATTTTGGCTATCTAACTCTATCCAAACTGCCCTAAAAAGCAGTGAATATACAAGCTGGATAAATTTCCTTGCTATATTTCCATATATCATTATATGGGCGATATTTGCCATCACATATATAATTAGCATTAATAGAAATTTATCTATTAAAAGCATAGCCATAAGCTCATTTATTAGCTCCCTTGCTTGGTCAGTATCTAAATGGCTATTTATAGAGTATTCATTTTATAATAAAACATACGCTAGTATATATGGCTCTTTTTCGATAATTCTATTTTTTATCCTATGGATATATATATCGTGGATAATATTTTTACATGGCATTAAGCTATGCTACGCCATAGAAAATACCAAATTTACAAAAAACCAATAGATTAAAACGGCCATATAGTCTCTAAAACTCTAGTCCCCCACGGCTTATCTGTAGCGCGTTGTAAATCACCTTCAGTGCGATATAGTATCTTAGCATCTGAGATATATTTTGATTCTATCTCATTATTTTGACTAATATCATATGGTCTAATCACACCGCTAATTTGCATTATCTGCTTTTCATTGTTTAATAATATCTCTTTACTACCTTCTATAAAGTAGTTGCCATTAGTCAAAACCTTAATAATTCTAGCTGAAACTGTAGTGGTAAAGGCCTCTACCCTAGTAGCCGTGCTACTTCCAGCATAGCTACCACTACTTCCAGCACTAAAGCCAATCCCAGCAATCTTATTAACATCATTTAGCGGACCTTGTAGTGGCGAACCAGCTGGAGTAGTAAATGTCCCCCCATTTAAAGCCGTAGCACTATTTTTAGAAGTGGAGCGATTAGATTGTGAGCTTTGGTTGGCATTTTCTTCTATGATTACTGTAACAATATCATTTACATTCATCGCTTTTCTATCTGAAAATAGCGGATTATCCCCCTTGCCAAATAGACTACCAGGATTGCCTATTCCACCACCTTGAACGCGACTTGGTAGCTCCTCTACATATGCAGGTGGCGCCATCGATATATGCGGATCAGCCCCAGTAGTACAACCAGTAAAAGCAACTACACAAAATAGTGTAAAAAAAGAACTCTTTTTCATAAATAACTCTCAATTTTATGATACAATATAGCAATAATTGCACAAAATAATACCAAAGATAGGATAAAACAATGCTAAAAGCTATTTATGTATTAAAAAGCGACTATGAAAATAGCGAATTTAAAGCCAAATTAAACGATAAATTACCTGATAGTGTTACATTTTTACCCATTAGTTTAGATAATCAAGATAATCTTAGAGTTTTTAACCCAGATGAGGCCATAAGCCTTTTAGAAAACGCCAAAGAGAATGAGCTTATAAAAGCTATAATGGGTAAATTTGATAGCATAAAAGATAAATTTATAGTAGTTGTAGGCTGCGATAACGAACTTCTTGATCTCTTAATAGCCAAAAATTTAAATGCTCCATTTTTGCTTAGTAAAAAATCTCTTTATAAAGCAAAGCTTTTGGGATTTACTTGCCTTAGCGATATTGATGAAATTCGCACAATCCAAAGCAACTACATAACTCCATTAAAATTTGAAACTCTCCTATACCAAAAAGCCGCCCAAAAGCAAAAAATAGTAGTCTTACCAGAAAGCGATGATGATAGAGTGCTTAAAGCGTGTGATGCCTTGCTAAGCAGCAACGCAGTGGCTATAACCTTGCTTGGAGATAAAGATAAAATAGATAAAAGGGCTAAAGATTTGGGGTTAAACTTAACCAAAGCAAACATTATAAACCCAGCCACAAGCGAATTTGTAGATGAATTTGCCACTACCCTTTATGAACTTCGCAAAAATAAGGGCTTAAGCTTAGATAGCGCTAAGGAGCTAATCAAAGATAGAACATACTTTGGCACAATGCTAGTTTATAAAGGATTAGCTAATGCGATGGTAAGCGGAGCAAGCACAACCACAGCCCAAACTATCCGCCCAGCCTTGCAATTTATCAAAACAAAGCCAGGAGTTTCTAGCGTAAGCGGTAGCTTTATAATGTGCGTAAATGGTCAAATTCACTTCTACGCTGATTGTGCCATAATCCCAAATCCAACCCCAAAAGACCTAGCCACAACAGCCATATCCACAGCCTTACTAGCTCGTGAGTTTGGCTTTAACCCAAAAATAGCAATGCTAAGCTACTCTACAGGTGATAGCGGAAGCGGGGTTAGCGTTGATGCTATTATAGAGGCTACAAAAATTTTAAAAGAGCTAGACCCAGGCCTTGATGTAGAAGGCCCAATCCAGTTTGATGCAGCCATAGACAAAGAAGTAGCGGCTAAAAAATTGCCAAATTCAAAGGTAGCTGGCAGTGCAAATGTATTTATCTTCCCAGATTTAAACTCAGGAAATATATGTTATAAAGCAGTCCAAAGAACTTCTAACGCACTAGCGGTGGGTCCAATTTTACAAGGATTAAATAAGCCAATTAACGATTTAAGTCGTGGCTGCTTAGTAGATGATATAATAAATACGGTATTAATTAGCGCAATTCAAGGAGATTAAGTGAAGATTTTAGTTATAAACTCTGGTAGTAGCTCTATTAAATTTAAACTATATGATATGGATAATGAAAGCGTAATGTGTAAAGGATTAATAGAGCAAATCGGCTCTGAAAATTCATATGCTAAGATAGTAACAGCTTGTGGAAAGAGCAAAGATAGCTCAAATCCCATATCAGATCACGCTCAAGGTATCGATATAATGAATGAGCTTTTATTTAATTCAGGAGTGGTTCAAAGCCTAGATGATATAGATGGCGTAGGGCATAGAGTAGTTCAAGGTGCTGATATATTCACAGATGCGGTATTAATCGATGAGAGCGTAATGCAAAAGATCAAAGAGTTAATCCCACTTGCTCCGCTACATAATCCAGCTCACCTAGCTGGAATGAAAGAGACCTTAAAGCTAAGGCCTGATATTCCAAATGTAGCTGTATTTGACACGGTATTTCATCAAACAATGCCAAAAAGCTCATATATGTATGCCTTGCCACTTGAATTTTATGAAAAATATAAGATACGAAAATATGGATTTCACGGCACCTCCCACCACTTTGTCTCAAAGGCTGGAGCTAAAATTTTAGGGATTGATTATGATAAATTTAGCTGTATCACACTGCACCTTGGCAACGGAGCTAGTATAGCAGCTATAAAAAATGGCAAATGTATAGATACCACAATGGGGCTTACTCCACTTGAAGGGCTGATGATGGGAACTCGCTGCGGTAGCATAGATCCAGCTATTATGCCATTTTTGATGAAAAATGCAAATTTGAGTGGCGAAGAAGTTGATAATATAATGAATAAAAAATCTGGCCTTTTAGCAATTGGTGGCACAAACGATATGCGTGAAATCGAAAAGCGAATGGACGCAGGAGATGAGAATGCTAAACTCGCTTTTGATATGTTTATCTTAAGAGTGAAAAAATATATTGGATCATATATTGCGATTTTAGGTAGGGTTGATGCTATTATATTTACTGCTGGAATTGGCGAAAATGACGCTAGGGTAAGAGAGACTATATGTAATGGACTAGAGGTATTTGGTATCAAAATTGATAAAGATAAAAATATAGAACCAAAAGATGAACCGCGAAGAATAGGAGCTACAGATACAAAAATCAAAATCATCATTGTGCCTACAGATGAAGAGCTCGCAATAGCTCAAGATACAATGAGAATTATAAATAATTTAAAGTATAAAAAGGCAATAGATGATACAGACTAAAACTTATAAAATTGATGGCGTAAATGATGCTGAGCTAGGCATAAAGCGTAAATCAAAGCTTGAGTTTAAACTCACATATGATAACAAAAAGGAGATTAGAGCCTTAATAGCTATTATACCAGGACTTGGCGAAGATGGCGATTCATACTATAGACAAAAACTAGCACAAAGTATCGCTAGGGATCTAGACGCAGCGGTTGTAACAACAAACTATTTTGCCGTAAGAAGCAATCCCCCAGCGGCTAAATTTAGCATTGATGAGATAGATGAATTAATATTAAGAACCGTAGCCCAAAGCATTAACCGCCCTATCCCTGATGATGTAGAACTAACCAAGATGGGCTCAGATGAAATTTGGGAATATCTAAATAGCTATCTATATAATTTCATCGGTATGCAAAAGGTAACTGGCAAATTAAAGCTAAATTTTAAACTTCCGTTTCATTTAACACTAGCTCCACCAAATGATGAGTATCAAAATTTTGGTTTAATGGCTGCACTTGATGTGGTAAATGCCACCTTATACGCTCAAAGCAATCCGCCATTTAAAGTAGCAAATTTAAATGGGGGGGGGCTTGCCAAAATTTATGTAGGCTCTAGCCATGGTGGCTATATAGCTAACCTATGTGCTAAATACGCTCCATGGGCAGTAGATGCTATCCTTGATAATTGCGGTTGGAATTTAAGCACAGATATATTTGATAAAGAGAATTTTCAGCCAGGGACATTTCGCACTATTGGCTTTGGTAAAGAGATTGACTTTATGCATTATAGACGAGATAGCAGAGATAATGAAAACTTCCACCTATGCGTCTCAGATAAGACTAAATGGACCTCAAATTCGCAAAGCCCAAACTACTTTAGTCGCTCAAGATATGAGATTAGAGATCTAAATGAGCCAAGCCATCTTATAACACAAGCCAAATATCCAAAACCAATTTTTAAATGCTACCATGTAAAAGATGATGCCGTGGCTCCAGTTGGTGAGAAGATTAAATTTTATGAACAGCTTAAAAATCTTGGATTTGATGTTACGCTTGATATTATCAGTGATAAATCCAGAGTTGATGGCAAATTTATCAAAAATATAGAGCATGGTATGGGTATGAGTATGAAGCTGCTTGTAGCAAATAATTATGAGTGGATAATGGATAAAATCGCTAAAAATCAAAAGCCACCATATGAGCCAAATATCGAGTTTAAAACCAGCCAATACCTATATAAATTTAGCCAAAAAGATAATCAAGTAAGCCTAAAATGCACTAAAATCACAGATTAAATTTATAGCGACTTTATAATATCAAGGTCGCCGCTAAATTTTAAGCTAAATTTGCCTTAATTTAGCAATCTCATCACGCAAAGCGGCTGCTTTTTCAAATTCCAAATTCTTAGCCGCTTCCATCATCATAGCTCTTAGCTCTTTTACCATTTTAGCACGCTCGTTTGCTGGCATTTTTTCTAATTTTTTAGCCTTGGTATAAAGCGTTTGAGTATCATCTTCTTTTAAGCTATCTTCGATATTTCTACTAGTGCTTTTTGGGGTGATATTGTTTGCTTTATTATACTCATCTTGATATTTGCGGCGAGAGGTTGTAATATCGATAGCTTCACGCATTGAGCCTGTTATTTTATTAGCAAATAGTATCACTTCTCCATTTACATTTCTAGCAGCCCTACCCATTGTTTGAATAAGGCTAGTCTTTGAGCGTAAAAACCCCTCTTTATCAGCATCCATCACAGCTACTAAGCTCACTTCAGGTAGATCAAGCCCCTCACGAAGCAAATTTATCCCAACCAAAATATCATAATCCCCACGCCTAAGCCCCCGTATAAGCTCATTTCTCTCAACAGCGTCAATATCAGAGTGCATATACTTAATCTTTAATCCAAGCTCTAAATAGTATCTTGTCAGCTCCTCAGCCATCTTTTTAGTTAGAGTTGTAACTAGCACTCGCTCTCCACGCTCTATTACAGCCCTAGCTCTATCGTATAAAATTTCCACTTGATTATCACTACTTATCACCTCTATTTTAGGGTCAAGCAGCCCTGTTGGTCTTAAAATTTGCTCATAAATATACCCCTTAGATAGCTCTAGCTCATACTCATTTGGCGTAGCAGAGACAAAGAGAAATTTCCCCTTCTTAGCGATAAACTCATCAAATTTAAGCGGTCTATTATCCAAAGCACTAGGCAGTCTAAATCCATACTCTACTAATATCTCCTTTCTACTTCTATCCCCAGCATACATTCCACGAAATTGCGGCAGACTAACATGGCTCTCATCTACTATAACCAAATAGTCCTTCCCCTTAATCTCAAAATAATCAAACATAGAATATGGCGTCTCTCCTGGTTTTTGCCCTGTTAAATATCTAGCGTAATTTTCTACACCTTTTGTGCTACCAGTGGTTGAGAGCATCTCTAGGTCAAACTCCACCCTTTGCTTTAGCCTTTGATACTCCACTGCCCTACCTTGGCTCTCATAAAATTTCAATCTCTCATCTAGCTCAGCCTCAATGCCCTTAATAGCTGATTTTAGCCTATTTTCCCCTACTACAAACTGACTTGTAGCATATAATATAAAGCGATTTAAATTCTTAGTTTTTTTATTATCCAAAGCATTAAAATGGTAAATTTCCTCTATCTCATCACCAAAAAACTCAAGCCTAATCGCCTCATCGTTAAAATACGCCGGATATATATCTATCACATCGCCATTTACACGAAAATTCCCACGCTCAAAAAAGCTATCATCTCTTTTATACCCCATATCAACAAGCTTTAAAAGTAGCTCTTTTTGACCTATTTGCATACCTTGCTCTAGCGTTATTACCATACCTTTATACTCTGCTGGATTACCTAAGCCATAATTTGCCGATACACTAGCAATAACTATAGTATCATCATACTCAAGCAAATTTGCCGTAGCTGATAGCCTTAGGCGTTCTAATTCATCATTGATTGAGCTATCTTTTTCTATAAATAGATCTTGCCTTGGTATATAAGCTTCAGGCTGATAATAATCATAATAGCTAATGAAATACTCCACATGATTATGCGGGAAAAAGCCCTTAAATTCGCTATATAGCTGAGCGGCTAGAGATTTATTGTGTGTCATAATTAGCGTAGGTATATTTAGCTTTTTTATAATATTTGCCATAGTAAAGGTCTTGCCGCTACCAGTAACACCAAGAAGCGTGCTATACTTTGCTCCGCTTTTAAAAGCCTTAGTAATGCTATCAATGGCGTTTTGCTGATCTTTACTGGGTGAAAATTTACTATTTAACTCAAATTTATCCATATTATTACCTTATTTTTTCTTGATTTTACCATCTTTTTTTAAAAATTCAACCTAGCAATTAGAGACAAAATAGCCCAAATTTAGACCATATTTATAATAAATATGATAAAATTACGCAAATTTATCACTATAAAATAAGGATTTCGTAATGTTTGAGAATGAAAAGGTATTAAACACTCTAGCTTCAAAAGTTACCGAGCTAATGCTAAAATATGAAGAGGTATGCGAAGCAAATGAAAATTTAAGAAATGAATTAATAAGCGTAAAAGCACAAAATGAAGCTAAAACAAATCAAATAATGAGACTAGAAGAGGAGCTTAAAAATCAAGATTTAGCAAGCGATGATCTGCTAAAGCAAGTTGAGGCTGTGCTTGGTCGATGAGACAAATCACACTAACTGTAGCATCTAAAGATTACAATATAACCCTTGATGATGAGTTTGCTGATTATTTCGAAGCTGATATAAAGCAGCTTTTAGATGATAAACATCAGCTTGCTATCAAGGATCTACTAACTGCCTTTGTGAAAAAATGCCATGAAAATTATGAGCAAAAGAGCGAATTAAGCTCAATTCTTGGTAATATAAACAAAGCCCTTACTAATGATAAAAGCATTTAGCCTAATTGAGCTAACATTTGTAATTATTATTCTTGGCGTTTTATTAGCCATAGCGACGCCAAGACTTTCTTTTAATAAAAATGACGCAAATTTACTTAAAATCAAATCTGATTTAGCCACAATCCAAGCTAATATTCTCCACCAAAAAACCGCCTCATTACTCACTGCTAAAGTCCAAGAACCAGTGCTAAATTCAGATATTTTACTCTCTATTAATCTAGCTAAATGGAAAGTAGAAGATAAAAAACTAATATTTAATGAAGAGGTGGAATTTAGCTACGATAGTAACGCAAGCATCAAGTGTCTATCACCACAAGAGATATGCAAAAAGCTTGAGCTATGAACTACTATAAAATCGCTATAATAGGCGTAAATTTACAGCCTTTAACATATGAAAGCGAATTTGAATTAGACGAATTTGAGATAGTAAGCGTTATATTAAGGGGCAAAAAACAGAGCGGTTGCGTTATAAACCACACTTCTAAGCCAAATTTCAAAACTGCTAAAATAGTAGAAAGACTAGGTAGTTTTACCAACTATCAAATCACTTTAGCTAAATTTATTAGCCACTACTACACTTGCGAAATAGGCGTGGCATTTGGGTTATTTGAGCCTTTTAGCGGCTGCCAAATGGCAAAATGTAGCTTTATAAAATCACCAAATTTAAGCCCACTCCAGCAACAAGCCGCACAATTTGCTAAACAAAATCAAATTTGCCTACTCTTTGGGGATACTGGAAGCGGAAAGAGTGAAATATACATAAGCCTTATAAAAGAGTGTTTAAATAGCGGTAAGCAGGCTCTATTTTTAATGCCAGAAATCTCACTAACTCCACAAATGCAAGAGCGACTTGAGGCTTATTTTGGCAAAAGTGTAGGCATATGGCACTCCAAAATTTCTGCTAAAAACAAAAAAACTTTGCTAACTAATTTTAGTTTAGGCGATGTAAAATTAATCGCTGGAGCAAGGTCGGCGCTATTTTTGCCTTTTAGTGATTTAGGCTTAATCGTAGTCGATGAAGAGCACGATGATAGCTATAAAAGTAGTGGCGACCCATACTATAACGCCAAAGATTTAGCCGTATATATCGCTAATAAAATGGGGATAAAATGCCTTTTAGGTAGTGCTACACCAAGCCTAAATAGCTACGCTAAATTCCCGCATTTTCGCCTAAAGGGGCGATTTTATAACTCGCAAAAAGAGTATATATATGACCATAGCCCAACTGGATTAAATGAGCTATTATTAAGCCATATCTCTGATACTATAAATAGAAAAAAACAAGCGATAATATTCTTGCCTACAAGGGCAAATTTCAAATTTCTAACTTGTAAAAACTGCGCTCAAAGTATCCAGTGTCCATACTGCTCAATCTCTTTAAGTCTACATAAAAAAGATAAAGCCCTAAAGTGCCATTACTGCGGATTTGTCTGTGCGATACCAAGTATATGTCCATCTTGTAATAATCAAATGCTAGAATCTCGTAAAATCGGCACTAGTGAGCTTGTCTTACAGCTTAAAAGCCACTTCCCATCTGCGAATATAGCCAAATTTGATAAAGATGAGATCACCACGCAAAAAAAGCTCACAACCTTGCTAAAAAATTTTAATGAAAATAAGATTGATATAGTTGTAGGTACTCAAATGCTAAGCAAAGGTCACGACTATCACAATGTAACTCTAGCTATAATTATGGGGCTAGATGAGCATTTGGATTATAGCGATTATCAAGCAAGAAGCAAAAGCCTAGCACTAGCAATGCAAGTAGCTGGTAGGGCTGGTAGGGCTGATTATGGCAAGGTGATAATACAAGGGCTAAAGTGCGAGTTTTTCGCTGAGTATATGGATAAATTTGATAAATTTATAGATGATGAAATGGCTATTAGAGAGGGATTGTATCCGCCATTTACACGACTTTTGCGTATAAAAATAGAAGAAAAAGATGAAAATAAAGCCATAATCAAAATGGAAAAAATCCTAAAAGAGTTAAAAGAGATAAGAAATTTAGAGATAATAGGCAGTGGAAAGTGTATAATCGAGATGATAGCCTCTAAGCACAGATACCAAATACTACTTCGCTCAATCTCCCACACTCCGCTACTACAAGCTAGTCAAATAGCTAGAGTTTATGGTGCTTTGCCAGATATAGATCCTGTGAATTTTAGCTAAATTTATCTTAATCAAATTTAGCTAAAATTTTATAGATACTTGCTAATTTCATACTATGCTTTATATTAAATTCTATATTTGGCTAATTTTGCCATTTATGCTCGTTTTTTATCTTTATAGCTTCAAATATGAATTTAATATATCCGCCTTTATACCAACTTTTGTGTGCCTTGATTAAGGAGTTGCCTAGTTTATAGCTTAGATGATTTTTGAAATTTGCTGCTTTTTGGTAGCTAGTTTGTAAGGCTTTAATCTCATTATCTTTTTTAGATATCTGCTCTTTGAGTAAATTTATCTGATCTTGCAAAGATGGCTCTTTTGGTTGTTGTGGCGTGGCTTTAGGCGGTTGCAAGACCAACAAGTGCTCTTTAATTTTATTTATAATTTGTGGCGTTAAAACTTTATCTATGTGTTTTGTAATATTTGGATATAGGTATCCGATATACTCATCTATAAACTCCATAGAATCTTTAAAAAATACTATATTTGGTATAAGATGAGAGCGGTCTATATCTCTATCAATCTCTATATCCTTATCGTTTGGTATAACACTTAGATCAAATAGCTCCATATTTGGATTTGGCTTACATAAGAAAAAGGCGATTAGATCAAAATATGGTAAAGATATGCTATTTGTATGATTAGAAATTGACATACTATAAAACTCAGTGTCAGGTAATTTTTGAGAATTAAATTGTATTTGTAAATCTTTGCCAATCAGTGGCTCTGCTTGTAGCTCAAAAAATCTATTTAGCTTAGATGTAGATTTTATTATAGTATTTTTATGCGAACTTATACATATTGAACCGCATTGAAATTGCGCTTTATCAACAGGAATTTTGCTTATGCTCCCATCTTCTTCTAACATCCAACTATGGATACCTATTATCTTATAACCATCTTCATTCTCAAAATTTAAAGTAGAGTTATATTCTAATCTATATACGACTTCATCAAAAATTGAATTTTTTGGAGTAAATACTTTTAGTAATGAATTTCTATTCATATTTTTTGGAGTAATTATTTTAAAATTTGGAATATCAACTTTTAAACTTATATTAGAAACTACAAATTTATCAATATTTTTAGAAATATTGCTTCCAAGTGCTTTATTGACTACGCATAATTGATGATGCCCAAATTTATTACCAAATTCTACAAGATTATATTTCTTATAATAATCATGTAGACTAATTAAAGAAAATTTATAAAAATTGACTAAGTATTTATGCATATTATGGATTATATTGTATTTATTCTGATGAAATGATGGCAATATAATAACGCATACTGGTATTTTTAATTCATATAAACTAGCATAAAAATATTGCATATTTCTAAATATTATTTCTAAGCTCAATTGTTCCCGTTCATTTAAATGCTGATGAAGCTCATTTATATTGCTCTCAGTTACTATTAAATCTGCATTTTTTATAGCCTCTTGATTTTTTTCTCGTTTTAATTCATATAAATTCTGTAAGCATGTACTACCACCAAGGGCTAAATTTGTTACATTAGCATACTCTCTAAGACCTTTTTGTAATCCATTTACCATTACAGAATTGCTACCGCCAAGAAGCACTATATTTTTCATTTTCTAGCTTTCTAAATTCAATCTCAAAAACGGCAGTTTATCAAAAAAAAAAAAATGAAATTATAAATTAAAACTAATATAAATATTTAAAAATAAATTTATATTGTGCTAAATCATCTAGCCCTTGGATTTTATAAATTTCTCAATGTCAAACCCGTAAATATCAAGCCTTACACGATTAAATTTATCAAATTTAATATTCTCATCAACCAACAATCTCATCTGCCCTTCACTCCCACCAAATGCAAATGCCTTAGATAGCTCCCCTTTGCGATTTACCACCCTATGGCAAGGATATAGCGTTGGATTAGGATTATTATGTAGCGCATTACCAACAGCTCTAGCTAGTTTTACATTACCTAAACACAACGCAATCTGAGAGTAAGTAACCACCTTGCCTTTTGGTATTAATCTTAATAAATTATAAACTTCTTGATTAAAATTTGCCACCACTTATATCCTTATTTTAAATATAAATCATTAAACCTAGCATTATTTTGCTTATAAATGGATTTTTAGTTTGGTAATTTTGGGGATATTATTAGAAATTTTGCTCTATGGCTTGGCTACTTTTAATCTTAGACACCAAACCACTTACACCTAAATATATGATAAATAAAGCACCAAAAATCGCCACTTTATTAAGCAATTTAAATTTAAACTATCAAAAATAAAAAAAACTATAAACACAAGATAAGCTAAATTTGTGCCTAGAATAGAGCAAAACAAAGTTTTAAATCCAACACTTATAGCATTTTATAACAAATATAACGACTAGTTATAGCGCCACTATAAATGCAACCGCTACAAAAATAGATTCAAATTTAAATCTAGCATTTTATTTTTGAATAAAATATTATCGTAAAAGGATAAAAAAGAAAGTTAATTATATCTTGTTATACTAGCTTCAAATCACTAACACTTTGCTTTTATCTACGATCCAAATAAAGCTTGACAGCGTTAATCATTGCCTCTCATTTACCCTTGAACAAAAATAAGCTTTGCCATAGCTCATTAATATTCTCTTGTTTAAAAATTTAAATAATCAACATACCCAACCATTCATAATCTCCTTAAATATATTGATAAAAATAAAAAAATATAAATACAATAGCCAAAATCGCATCTAGCTTTTTGGAATGTCTTATGTAGATCGCTTTTATTTTGGCATTTAAAAATAAAAGAGTAACAAGAGAAAAATAAATAAAACTCCCCAGCGTTAAAAATTGCAATCGCTACTAGATTTATATTAAAATTTAAACTTGAAAATATGCTAACAAAAATAAAATAATGCTTTTACATTACTGATATTTATGATAAATCTAGTCAAAAATAGATTGCCAGAAATGCTAAATTCCGTAAATTCGCTTTGACTTCTTAAACTTTTTAAAATAAAATCCACCAAAAACACTTAAAATTATATGCAATATTGGAAAAGTTAAAAAATCAAATTTAAATGCCAATAGAAACTATAACCCAAATGCAAATTACTAAACTAACACCAAAAACCACCATTAAAGCATTTTTAAATTTCTCTTTAATAAATAAGTAGTTACTATAAAAATCTAATCTAAGAATTAAAAAGAATAAAAATAAATTAGTAAAATAAGTAAAACACTCAACTATCGCTCCTTAATAAAATCAATAACAATACTATCATAAACAAGATAAATTGAGAATAATTTAATAAAATTAATATCTAAACCTAAAAAGCCAGAGAAATAAAAATAATAAAAATAATAAAAATAATAAAAATAATAAAAATAATAAAAATAATAAAAATTAATATCACAACCTACACTATTCAATCCATATTCCTTAATTTAACATAACTAGCTAAAAATACCATAGCATAAGCCATATAACCAAATAAGCTTTACCATACAATCAAATAAAAACACTATAATCTAGCATATACTATCTATATTTTAATAGGAATAAAGATAATATAATAAATTCAATCTCGATATAAAACAACAACACCTAAAAACTAAATTTAATAACTAGAAAAATAAAAATTTAAAAAATAAATCTATATAAAATATGTAAAATACAAGTTATCCATATAAAATAACACCTAAAAACTAAATTTAAAAAACCAATTAACTCTAATAAGTTGATTTTTGTTTTGATAATAATATGAAATAATATGAAATAATATGAAATAATATGAAATAATATAAATCTTTTAAAATTTCTAATAATTGTAAAATGATTTAATAAATTGAAAAATAATTAAAAGTATAAAAACCACTCACTAACAATCATAAAAAGCTGATTTAAAATAAAAAAGATAGAGAATAAAAACAAAGCTCGCAGCAACCTACTTTTCCAGCATCCCAGTAAGGGAGAGTATCATCGGCCATGAAAAGCTTAGCTTCTTGGTTCGAGATGGAGCAAGGCGTTTCCTAATCATGTATAGCCACGAGCAGTGTTAAATAAAACATTATCTAAATAAGAGTAATATCTTATTTAACACTGCTAAAGCATTAAAGTTAAAAATCACTAAGTTTAATATCTAAAAATATTTTAAAAACCTAAAAGGATTATATTTTATCCTTAACAAGGAAGTGATGCTTATTAAGATAAGCAAACGAGCTATTAGTACTGGTCAGCTAAAGGACTTTCATCCATTACACACCCAGCCTATCAAACTAGTAGTCTACTAGAGCTCTTAAAAGAAGATTCATCTTGGAGTTGGCTTCGAGCTTAGATGCTTTCAGCTCTTATCACATCCCAGCTTAGCTACTCAGCGATGCTCTTGGCAGAACAACTGATACACCAGTGGCTGGTTCAACCCGGTCCTCTCGTACTAGGGTCAACTCTCCTCAATCTTCTTACGCCCACGGCAGATAGGGACCGAACTGTCTCACGACGTTCTGAACCCAGCTCGCGTACCGCTTTAAATGGCGAACAGCCATACCCTTGGGACCTGCTCCAGCCCCAGGATGCGATGAGCCGACATCGAGGTGCCAAACCTCCCCGTCGATGTGAGCTCTTGGGGGAGATCAGCCTGTTATCCCCGGGGTACCTTTTATCCTTTGAGCGATGGCCCTTCCACACAGAACCACCGGATCACTAAGACCGACTTTCGTCTCTGCTCGACTTGTATGTCTCGCAGTTAAGCTGGCTTATGCCTTTATACTCTACGAACGATTTCCAACCGTTCTGAGCCAACCTTTGTAAGCCTCCGTTACACTTTGGGAGGCGACCGCCCCAGTCAAACTACCCACCAGACATTGTCCTACCTAAGGATAACTTAGGCTAGTTAGCTACCCAAATAAAGAAGAGTGGTATCTCAACAATGGCTCACCATAAACCAGAATCTATGGATCAAAGCCTCCCACCTATCCTGCGCATCTTTATCCAAATAGCAGTGTCAAGCTGTAGTAAAGGTCCACGGGGTCTTTCCGTCTTGCCGCGGGTAGGAGGAATTTTCACCTCCACTACAATTTCACTGGATCCCTCTTTGAGACAGCTCCCATCTCGTTACGCCATTCATGCAGGTCGGTATTTAACCGACAAGGAATTTCGCTACCTTAGGACCGTTATAGTTACGGCCGCCGTTTACTCGGGCTTCGATCAAGAGCTTCGCTAATGCTAACCCCATCAATTAACCTTCGAGCACCGGGCAGGCGTCACACCCTATACATCCTCTTACGAGTTAGCAGAGTGCTGTGTTTATGGTAAACAGTCGGGAGGGACTCTTTGTTGTAACCTTCTTTGCTTTGGGAGTAAATCTTAATACAAAGTTAGGCACACCTTATACCGAAGATACGGTGCTATTTTGCAGAGTTCCTTAAAGAGAGTTCTTCCACGCGCCTTAGAATACTCATCCCACCCACCTGTGTCGGTTTACGGTACGGGCAATTATTACTAAACTTAGAAACTTTTCTTGGCTCGATAGTATCATGGATTCTCCATCTACTCCGAAGAGCGTCAAGAGCCTTTAAGATCTCGAATAAAGAGTGGCGGATTTGCCTACCACTCAATCTACATCCTTAGACTAGCACTTCCATCCGCTAGCTCCACTAACTTTAAGCGTCCTTCCATCGCACATAATAATTGGTATTGGAATATTAACCAATTTTCCATCGCATACCCCTTTCGGACTTTGCTTAGGACCCGACTAACCCTACGATGACGAGCATCGCGTAGGAAACCTTGGGTTTACGGCGAAGGGGATTCTCACCCCTTTTATCGCTACTCATGCCTGCATGCTCACTTCTATCCGCTCCAGCACTCCTTACCGGTATACCTTCAACGCTGAATAGAACGCTCTCCTACCACTTGCACTTAATTCTAACTACTCTACTTTTAGATTGATACTTTCTCATAATTTAATTTATGAGCTAAATTAAATTATGAGAAACATAACTTAATCTATTTAAAATTCTAAATTATAGTTAGAATTAAGTGCAAGTCTAAAGCTTCGGTACTCATTTTAGCCCCGTTATATTTTCCGCGCAGAATCACTAGACCAGTGAGCTATTACGCTTTCTTTAAAGGATGGCTGCTTCTAAGCCAACCTCCTGGTTGTTTCAGTAACTCCACATCGTTTTCCACTTAAATGAGATTTAGGGACCTTAGCTGTTAGTCTGGGTTGTTCCCCTCTCGACGACGGATTTTATCACTCGCCGCCTGACTGCTGTGATTACACTTTGCGCATTCGGAGTTTGATAGGGTTTGGTACATTGGTGTATGCCCTAGCCCATTCAGTGCTCTACCTCACAAAGTTACTACACAACGCTATACCTAAATATATTTCGGAGAGAACCAGCTATCACGATGTTTGATTGGCCTTTCACCCCTATCCACAAGTCATCAGGAGCCTTTTCAACGGCCGTCTGTTCGGTCCTCCACTGGCTCTTACACCAGTTTCAACCTGCTCATGGATAGATCACATCGTTTCGGGTCTGCAGCATCTGACTATACGCCCTATTAAGACTCGCTTTCGCTACGGCTCCGGGTTTCCTTAACCTCGCCAGACACCACAACTCGCAGGCTCATTATGCAAAAGGCAGTCCATCACCCTGATAAATCATAGGGCTCTGAATGATTGTAAGCAAATGGTTTCAGGTTCTATTTCACTCTGATCACCTCAGTTCTTTTCACCTTTCCCTCACGGTACTTGTGCACTATCGGTCTAGTAGTAGTATTTAGGGTTGGATAGTGGTCTACCCAGCTTCAGACAGGATTACACGTGTCCCGCCCTACTCAGGATACTGCTAAGTATAAACGCACTTTCATATACGGGAGTATCACCCTCTATGCTTAAGCTTTCCAGCTTATTCTATTAGATTGTTTAAGTCTATGTTGCAGTCCTACAACCCCACTAGCAAGCTAGTGGTTTGCCCTCTTACGCGTTCGCTCGCCGCTACTAGCGTAATCTCGTTTGATTTCTTTTCCTGTTGGTACTAAGATGTTTCAATTCCCAACGTTCGCTCCGCATTGCGGTAGTATATATCACTATATACTGGGTTGCCCCATTCAGAAATTCCCGGATCAAAGCCCCTTGACGGCTCCCCGAGACTTATCGCAGCCTGGCACGTCTTTCATCGCCTCTACTAGCCAAGGCATCCACCATTTGCTCTTAGTAGCTTACCTTTTTTATTAGATTATTATATATTCTAATTCGCATCACTTCCTTGTTAAAGATAAATATAATTAGTTAATCTTTTTTAAAAATAAGATATTTTATTTAAAGATATGACTATTAAATTTATAGTGTTTAAATATTAACTTATAAGACGGAAAGCATTAACTACTATTAAGTAAGTTTTAAAACTTAATAGATTGTGAAGTTAAACTTGATAGTTAATATATTTAGTTATTGGGATAACAGATTGTTTAATTAACTATTTGCTAAACTAAGTCCATATTTAAAGCTTTAACAAGTCCTGTAAAATTGTTTTAAATATTAAAACTTGATTGTGACTTTTAACAATAGGGAAATTAAATAACTTTAGACCATTTATAAAGTCTAATCAGAAAGCTCAAACGCAAACTCTCTGATTAAACCTTAGAAATATATCTTAACTATCTTTTAACTTGCTTTTAACTTAAACTATGGTGGAGAATAGCGGGATCGAACCGCTGACCTCCTGCGTGCAAAGCAGGCGCTCTCCCAGCTGAGCTAATTCCCCTTGTCAATCTCTCAAACCTAAACAAGCTGATTGAGACTATATTGAAGTGATAATTGTGAGATTATCACTTTGTACTCTAGAAAGGAGGTGATCCAACCGCAGGTTCTCCTACGGTTACCTTGTTACGACTTCACCCCAGTCGCTGATTCCACTGTGGACGGTAACTAGTTTAGTATTCCGGCTTCGAGTGAAATCAACTCCCATGGTGTGACGGGCGGTGAGTACAAGACCCGGGAACGTATTCACCGTAGCATGGCTGATCTACGATTACTAGCGATTCCGGCTTCATGCTCTCGAGTTGCAGAGAACAATCCGAACTGGGACATATTTTATAGATTTGCTCCATCTCGCGATATTGCGTCTCATTGTATATGCCATTGTAGCACGTGTGTCGCCCTGGGCATAAGGGCCATGATGACTTGACGTCGTCCACACCTTCCTCCTCCTTACGAAGGCAGTATATTTAGAGTGCTCAGCCTAACTGTTAGCAACTAAATACGTGGGTTGCGCTCGTTGCCGGACTTAACCGAACATCTCACGACACGAGCTGACGACAGCCGTGCAGCACCTGTCACTAAGTTCTAGCAAGCTAGCACCCTCGTATCTCTACAAGGTTCTTAGGATATCAAGCCCAGGTAAGGTTCTTCGCGTATCTTCGAATTAAACCACATGCTCCACCGCTTGTGCGGGTCCCCGTCTATTCCTTTGAGTTTTAATCTTGCGACCGTACTCCCCAGGCGGTATACTTAATCCGTTAGGTGCATTACTGCCATGACTAGCACAGCAACAACTAGTATACATCGTTTAGGGCGTGGACTACCAGGGTATCTAATCCTGTTTGCTCCCCACGCTTTCACGCATTAGCGTCAGTTAAGTTCCAGCAGATCGCCTTCGCAATAGGTATTCCTGGTGATCTCTACGGATTTTACCCCTACACCACCAATTCCATCTGCCTCTCCCTCACTCTAGATTATCAGTTTCTCAAGCAGTTTAATGGTTAAGCCATTAGATTTCACAAAAGACTTGATAATCCGCCTACGCGTCCTTTACGCCCAGTGATTCCGAGTAACGCTTGCACCCTCCGTATTACCGCGGCTGCTGGCACGGAGTTAGCCGGTGCTTATTCGTTGGGTACCGTCATGGTTCTTCCCCAACAAAAGGAGTTTACGCTCCGAAAAGTGTCATCCTCCACGCGGCGTTGCTGCTTCAGGGTTTCCCCCATTGAGCAATATTCCCTACTGCTGCCTCCCGTAGGAGTCTGGACCGTGTCTCAGTTCCAGTGTGACTGATCATCCTCTCAGACCAGTTATGCGTCATAGCCTTGGTGAGCCATTACCTCACCAACTAGCTGATACAATATAGTCTCATCCTATGCCGAGAGCTCTTAGTAATACACATAAAAAAGGTTTTAAAATTATTTTTATTAATCTCTTTTAAAGAAAATATTTTTAATTTAAAAACCACTTTATAATTCAGAATTTTACAAAAATCTTTAAAAGCTAACTGCTTCACTTTTTCTTGCCTTACTACTTATGTAAGACTTCAAAAAAGTTTATTGTTATCTTTTTAGCTTTTTGTTTTAAAATCCATTTTATATGCATTACTAAGAGCTACTTTCCCAACTTAACTTGTGTTAAGAAGGAGTATGGAGTATTAGCAGTCATTTCTAACTGTTGTCCTCCAGCATAGGGCAGATTAACTATACATTACTCACCCGTGCGCCACTAACTCATAAGAGCAAGCTCTTACTTGTCCGTTCGACTTGCATGTATTAGGCACGCCGCCAGCGTTCACTCTGAGCCAGGATCAAACTCTCCATAAAAATACTTCGCAAATTAGCAAAGTAATAATTTATTATGAAGTTTTAATCTAAAAACTTAATTGTTTGTAACTATTAAATTAGCAATTATTTAATTTAAATAATTAAAATTGCCTTTGGCTCAATCGATCACTTGTTTAGATTTCAAAGATTGACTATAAATGATAGTTTAACATTATAAAAATTAAAAAACAGAAACGATAAAGAGATGATTTATCCAACTATAAGAAGGTGCTTCTCAATTCGTGAGCTGGAATTATATAAGAGATATACTTAAAGTTTGCTGAATGATTGGGGAGGGGGATGTATAAAATCAATTAAATTTAATATTATTATGAATTTTATAAGCAAAATTCATAAATTACATCTAATTTTTCTAAATATTTTATATATTATGATAGACTTATCTGTTTTAAAATGGAGAAAATATGCAAAGATATATAAATTTACTCAAAGAAAATAATCTTTTAAAAATTATTGATGAGCCATGCGATATTGAGCTTGAGATTGCTCATCTTAGCTATATTGAGGTTAAAAAGAGTGATTCTAAAGCGTTATTATTTACCAATCCTACAAATAAAAATGGGGATAAATTTCCGCCTGTTATTACAAATATTTTTGGTAGTTTTAAGGCTTTGGAGCTGATTTTTGGGCGTAATATTGATGATATTGCCAATGAAATTTCTATGCTTTTAAAGCCTAAAAAACCAAATTCTATAAAAGAAAAGATTGACTTTTTTTCTCATATTTTAAGCTTAAAATCGATTTTTCCAAAAAGATTAAAGGGCAAAGGAGTATGCCAAGAGTGTCAGATGGAGTCAAATTTATATAAACTTCCAGTTTTAAAAACTTGGGATTACGATGGTGGCGCATTTATCACGATGGGGCAAGTCTATACTAAAACGCTAAATGGCACTACTCAAAATTTAGGAATGTATCGCCTGCAGATTCACTCAAAAGATGAGCTAGGAATGCACTGGCAAATCCACAAAGATGGGGCTCATTTTTTTTGCGAGTATAAAAAAGCAGGAGTCAAAATGCCAGTTAGCGTAGCTATCGGTGGCGATCCTTTATATATATGGTGCGGACAAGCCCCATTGCCAAAAAATATTTTTGAGCTAATGCTATATGGATTTATCCGCAAAAAAGCTCCAAAACTGGTAAAATCGCTTACTAATGATATATATGTGCCTTTTGATGCTGATTTTGTAATCGAGGGTTTTGTAGATCCAAATGAGCTAAGAGATGAGGGTAAATTTGGCGATCATACTGGGTATTACACGCCAATTGAGCCATTTCCGCTAATGAAAGTAAGCAAGATTACGCATAAAAAAAATCCGATATTTTCCGCAACCGTAGTAGGCAAACCACCTTTAGAAGATAAATATATGGGTTATGCGACAGAGCGTATATTTTTGCCACTTTTACAGACAAGTGTGCCGGATTTAATCGATTATAAAATGCCTGAAAATGGGGTATTTCATAATCTAATTTTGGCTAAATTTAACCATCTTTACCCAGCTCACGCTCAGCAGATTATGCATGCATTTTGGGGTGTGGGGCAAATGAGCTTTGTAAAGCACGCTATATTTGTCCCAGATGACGCACCAGATTTAGGAGATTATGAGAATTTGGCTAAATTTATTTTAAATAGATTTAGCCCTAAAAGTTGCTTAATCACAAGCGGAATTTGCGATCAATTAGATCATGCTAGTCCAAATTCTTGCTATGGTGGTAAGCTAGGGATTGACGCTTCTATCGATTATGCTCCTTTGCCAGTAGAGGTTATAAGCGATGCTGAGCTACTAAGTAAATTTAAAAAGATTAATCTTGATATTTTAGATATTTATCAATATTTTACCGATAGTAAAAATCCAATTTGTATGGTTAAAATAGATAAAAAGTCAAATTTAAAACCACTTTTTAATTCTCTTTTGGAATTTAAAAGGCATTTTAAGATAGTAATTTTCGTAGATAGCGACGCAAGATTAAACAATCCATATATGATGACTTGGCGTATAACAAATAGTATCGATGCGCAACGGGATATACATATAGATGGTGAGCAGATATTCATCGATGCTACTCGTAAAAATATAGATGATGGCTATACAAAAGAGTGGCCAAAGGAGACTAATTGTAATAAAAATATAGTAAATAACCTTATTAAAAGAGGCTTAATAGATGATGATGAAAATTTATTTGAGAAATTTGAGATATTTGGATAATGGTTGTAGCGGTATTTGACTCTGGATTTGGGGGACTAAGCCTTTTAAATGAAGCTATGAGAGAGATTGATGGGTGTGATTTTATCTATTTTGCTGATAATGATAACGCACCTTATGGGGTAAAAAGCATTGATGAGATAAAAGTCCTTAGCATCGATGCGGTGGAGTTTTTACGCCCTATGGCTGATATAATCGTCATTGCGTGTAATACCGCTACCAGTGCAGCCGTAAGCGAACTTAGGAGCAAATTTACCTTGCCGATTATAGGAATGGAGCCAGCGGTTAAATTAGGAGAGAACTCAAGTGGCGATATACTAGTCATTGCCACTCCAGCTACCATAAAAGGTGCTAAACTAAATGAGCTGATAAAACGATCAAATTTAAGCGATAAAACATATCTCTTGCCTATGCCTAGGCTTGTGGAGTTTGCCCAAAATATGGAGTTTGATACTGATAAAGTGCGTAGGTATATCGCTAAGGAGCTAGAGCGATTTAATAGAGAAAATATCTCGCTTTTGGTGCTAGGATGTACGCATTTTAACTATTTTAAAGATAGCTTTAATGCTTTAATGCCAAATTGTAAGATTGTAGATGGCGTTAGCGGGACAATCCGCCAAATCAAAAGAAAAATCAGCGAAATAGGAACATGTGGTAAAACTCAACCAGTAAGGCTAACTTACTACTCATCTAAAAGAAAAGAGAGTATAAATCGCATTGCCCCATTTCTATCAAGGCTTGATAAGATGGCTAAGATTTAATCCCATAAAAAGAGATAAATCTTAACCAAAAGATTACTACGCTAATATAAATTTATCTACTACTTAATCTTTTATATCTATCGCAACCTTTTTGATCGCCTAATTTACAAGCCTTATCATAATACTCCTTAGCCATAGTGTAATCTTGTCTTAAGCCTTTGCCATTTTCATATAAAATCCCAAGAGCAATACAACTAAGTGTATCATTATTATCACACGCTTTTCTAATTAACTCAGCGGCTTTTTGGTGATTTTGTCTTACTCCATTGCCAAATATATATAAGCGTCCAAGAGCAGCACAACTCAATACATGATTATTATCACAGGATTTTTGATATAGCTTAGCAGCTTTTTGGTAATTCTGCTTTACACCATTACCATCATCATATAAAACTCCAAGGTTATAGCAAGCATCCATATCTCCATTATCGCAAGAGATTTCTAACTTTTTAGGATCTAAAACTTCTTCACCATCAACCACGCCAAAAAATAGCGAAATTATTAAAATGAACTTTTTCATCAATATCCTTTACAAATAAATTTAATTCTACTCCACCGTTACACTCTTAGCAAGATTGCGTGGCATATCCACATCATTGCCTAATCTAATAGATATCTCAAGGGCAAATAGCTGTAATATAATCATAATCTCAAAAAACTCACTCATCGGGTGCGAATGCGAATTTATCCTTATAAAATCATCGCTAAGCTCAAATTCCAAAGGAGAAATGGTGGTTATAAACGCATCTCTAGCCGCTAACTCCTCTATATTTGATTTGGTTTTATCATATAAAATGGTTTGTGGCAAAAGCGCAATCGTATATAGCCCCTCATCAGCTAAAGCTATTGGGCCGTGCTTCATCTCTCCAGCTGGATAGCCCTCGGCGTGTAAATAGCTAATCTCTTTTAATTTAAGCGCCCCTTCAAGTGCAAGTGGGTAAAAAATATCCCTTCCGATAAAGAAAAATCCATGCCCATGGACATAGTGCTTGGCTTTGCGATAAATTTTTTCTTGTAAGATTTTATCGAAATTTACAATAGTTGGGATATTGCGAAGTGCTTTAATCTCATTTTGGAGCATCTCTTGACTTATGGTGCTACGAATTTTAGCTAATTTTAAAGTTAGCATCCATAGACAAATGACTTGAGTGGCAAAGGCCTTGGTACTTGCTACTCCTTTTTCTATCCCAGCACGAGTGAGCAATACCTCCTTAGCCATTCTAACAATGCTTGAATTATCCACATTACATATGGCTAAGGTGTTTAAATTCGCCCTTTTAGCGATCTTTAAAGCCTCTAAGGTATCAGCCGTCTCGCCACTTTGGCTAATTACTATAAATAGAGAATTTGGATTTAAAAACGGCTCTTTGTATCTAAATTCACTAGCCACAACCACACTAGCCCTAATCTTAGCAAGTCTTTCTAATAGATAGCTAGCTACAAGGGCGGCGTGGTAGCTCGTCCCACACGCACATAATACAACTTCTTCTATATTATTAAATATACTCTCATCTATATCCAAATTCAGATCGCTATCGCTTAATCTACCCATCAAGCACTCAGCGATCACTTGGGATTGCTCATAAATCTCTTTTTCCATAAAAAATCTATAGCCATCTTTTAAAGCGTAGCCTTTATCTTTTGGTAGCTCGGTGAAATTTGGCTTTATCTCTTGATTATTCTCATCAAAAATAGTCAAATTCCCAAGCTTTGCTACGCCATAAACGCCATCTTCAAGATATATAGCGTCCTTAGCTAGACCGATAAGCGCAGAGTCTGAGCTAGATAGATAAATCTCATCGCCATCTCTAGCAATTATCAAAGGGGCTGCATTTTTAGCAAAAAATAGCTCACCAGGAGCAGCCTTAGTCACAAGCAAGGTAGCATAAGCACCCTTTAGCCTTGAGATTGTCTTTTTATAGGCTTCAAATGGGGTTTTAGCACTCTTATTATACTCTTCAAAAAGATGAACTATAACCTCTGTATCAGTCTGGCTTATAAATTTCACACCCTTAGCTTCTAGCTCATCTTTTAGCTCTTTATAATTTTCTATAATTCCATTATGGATAACAAAGCTATACTCGCCAAGATGCGGATGAGCATTGATCTCAGTAGGTTTGCCGTGGGTAGCCCATCTAGTATGACCTATGGCTACTCCATCTCCTTTATACTCGCACTCTTTCATCTTATTAGCTAAATTCTCAAGCTTTCCAACTGCCTTATAATAGCCTATCTCATCGCTAGTAGCAATCGCCATTCCAGCACTATCATAACCACGATATTCAAGCTCTTTTAGTCCATTTAATATAATATTTTTCTTCTCTTTACTGCCTATATATCCGACGATTCCACACATATTTCACTCCGTTATAATCTCTTTTAAAAACTTATCAATTTTATCTTTTAACCCATCTTCCATAGATAAAAGAAACATATTTCTAGTGCGATTTTTGATGGTTTGTATTCTAGCATTTGCTAACTTAATTTGAAATTTGCTAAGCATACTTAAAATATAGATCATAAAGCCTCGCTGATCTTTTGAATTTATATTTAATTTAGCATAGCTTTGAGAATAATTCATATCAAATCCAACCTCATTTGGCAAGATTACTGGCTTATCATATTGCGGCTTCTCCTTAGAGCAAAGAGCTTGGATAATCTGATTTTTGCTCTTATCAATATTAGAATTATAATCAAGCCTTATATAGCTCTTACCATCAAAAAGCTCACAAATCTCCATATACGCAAGATCAAACCCACGAAGCTCCCTAAGTGCCATAGCCATATTCCAATTTCTTTTGGCTATGATTTGCAAACTATGGCTAGTTAGCTCTAGATCTATATTTGAGCACTCACTGGCTCTAAGCGCTATATCTATTATTTGCTGTTGGCTATATTTACTAAAAAACCAATTAGACTCTATGCTTAAAATTTGATCTTTTATCTGCTTATCTAAGGCGATAAATTCTTTCTGTTTTTTTAATAATTCTATCTTTTTAGTCCTTTTATTGACAATATCCATAAGGCTCTCATCACTATCAAAAGCACTTAAGGCACTATCGTAAATTTGACGAAGTTTGGCATTTTGAGCTTGATTAAAGTGATTTAAATTCTTAGCTTTTAGCCTAGCGTAAGTTAGGATATATAATAATTTTAGGGCTTGTTTTTCTTTTATAGAGCTTACTAAATTTAGCATTAATGGCTCACTAATTGACTCTGATAAAATATCTATTAGTTGATTTTGATTTTTAATCAGATTAATACCCATATTTATGGTCTTTTGCATTAAATCTAATTTCGCACAATATGAGCGAAATATATTAGCACTACTTACATAATTTGGCGACGCTTGATGAAGTAGTGCTACTAGCTTTAATAGCATTTTTCCATTAGCGCAAAGATCAGCATAAAGGCTAAAAGCAAATCTATCTTCAATCCTCTCAAGCTGTGCAACTATAGCCACGCAACTCTCATCTAGGCTATACTCACCTTCTAAACTAGCTAAATGTGAGCTAAATTCCATTGGCTTTATGATTTTAAGTAGCTTTGAGCTATCTAGTAGTAATTTTAAAATATCCTTGCTATGTCTGCGATTTAATATCTTTTTTAACCCCTCATAAACCTTTGGAGAGCTACTATCTTCTAAACGCTTTATATAGATTAAAACGCTTATATCAAATTTAAGCTCCACATCTGGCAAAAGGCTTAAATCCTTAAGTATGAGTTTAAGATCTTTTGGCTTTTTACGACTTGGTGCGTAGATTGTATTTGCGATATTATATAGCCCACTTGGTAAGCGGCACACTCTAGCTGTGCCTAAAGATATTTTAACACCAAAGGCACTTCTAGCTAAATATCTAGAATAGATATATATAGTATGCATAGCCCATAGGCATTTGCTTAATAGTATCTCTTGTGGGCTTAGACCTTTTTTGGCTTTTGTTTGCATAACTTCGCAAACTAAATCTAAATATTCACGCCCCAAAATCTCTCCGCCACCGCTAATTTGAAGAGCTGAGCGAAGTGAGCTAATATAATCAAATGCCAAATTCATCTCACTTAACTCATTTTCATCAATATATTTTAATACACTTGTTTTTGGATTTGCGCCAAAAAGGCTAAATACCCTTTTATAATCCATAAATCCGCCATTTCCGCTAAATAAATTTGGACTACAATCCAAATAGTGCGGACAATTCATCGGCTCAAGTTTATGCAGATGATACATAATCAACTCATCTTTTTTGCTCTCATTTATTTGAGATATTTGATTTTTAACATCTTTATATAGCATTTTTGATCCACACACAAAGCGAATATGGCTAAATAGCACCGTTAGCTCAATATCATTAGCAATCAAATCAAGCTCATCTCTCTCATAGAGCTTAGCCTTAACATCTAAGCCAACATCTTTTAAGATATTAGTATATCTATAAGCTATGGATTTGGAGTTGTAGCCTAGCTCATTTTTATATATTATAGCTAGTTCTATATGACTCTTAACGCTCATCTCAGCAAGTGCATAGCTACCAATAGCCATCACACACAAAGGCACACTATCATCATTTGGCTCAAAATCCCCAAATGAGTCAAATTTAAGTATATCAAAGGCTGATTTTAAAAACTTATCTATCTCTTTGGATTGATAAATTCCATAATTCCTACCCCCAAGACGCATAAAATTGCTCTTTAGGCCATTTTTACACTTTGTAATATCATCTTTTAATTTTATAATTGTTATATTTTTAGCTCTCATCTACTTCCTTTAGGCGGCATTCTACCCAAATTCAGCTTTTAATTATATTAGAAAATTTAACAACGATTAAACAATTTTTACTTATAATTCCACATCATTTTATAAGGAGAGATTATGAAAAAAGTAGCGTTACTATTTTTGTGTGCGTATGCTTTAAATGCCGCCCAGTTTAATCCTGCTATGCAAGGCTATATAGATGAGCTAAGGTTAGAAGCTAAAAATCTAGATCCAAATTTCAAAGATTTTGACGCTTTAAGGGGCGAAAAAATCTTTACTACCAAAAATATTGGCAAAAACTCGCAAGAAATATCCTGTCAAAGCTGCCATGGAAGCGACCTTAAAAAAGAGGCCACAAATATCTTTACAAACAAAACCATAGCCCCACTTTCGCCAAGTGCAAATCCATCTAGACTAAGTGATGTAAAAGAGGTGAAAAAATGGCTAAAAAGAAATTTTAAAGATGTATATTTAAGAGAGGGAACCGCTATAGAAAAAGGCGATGTCCTTTACTATCTAATCAAACAATAAGGAGAAAAAATGAGATTTTTACTATTTATATTTGTAGCTATTTTAAGCTTACAAGCAAAGGGCTTAGATGTAAAACCAGTAGATAATGAGCTATATAAAAAAGAGTGTGCCACTTGTCATTTTGGCTATCAGCCAGGTCTTATGCCAACTCAGTCTTGGGAGTTTATAATGAAAAATTTAGCCGATCACTATGGCACTGATGCGAGCATTGATGATAAGACAAATAAAAGCATACTTAGCTATCTTTTGGCAAATGCTAGTCAAAATGCGATGAATTATAAAAAAAGTGCGAAAATCACAAAATCGCTAGAAAATGGCGTTTTATACCAGTCTATAACTGAAATTCCATACCATATAAAAAAGCATAAAAAGATAGAAAAATGGATGATTACGCAAAAAGAGGTCAAAACTCTATCAAACTGCACCGCCTGTCATAAAAAAGCCGATCTTGGAATATATAGCAAAAAAACTATAGATATACCAAATTATGGGGCTTGGCGTGATTAAGAGCTATATTTACAGTTTTGCGGCGAGATTTTCTCATATTGCATTGATACTTGGTCTTGCTATATCATATTTGCTTAGCGAATTTGATGGTTTGCTATATTTTCACGCCGCTTTTGGCGTGATATTTGGCGTAGCGATTATATTTAGGATAATTTGGGGATTTATCGGGACAAAATACTCTAAATTTAGCGATTTTAAATTTAGCGGATTAGGCGGATATTTCCTATCTTTTTTTAGCAAAAAAGAGAAATTTATCGGGCACAATCCCGCCTCAAGCATAGCAATCATAATTATGCTAAGCCTTGGATTTATCTGCGTTATATCTGGGCTTATGCTCTATGGAATAGATGAAAATAGCGGAATTTTTGCATTTTTATACAATAATTATAATGAGCTTAAATTTGTAAAATCCATACACGAAGTATCGGCAAATCTGCTTTTAATAGTGGCTATTATCCATATTTGTGGGGCTTTGATAGATAAATTCATACATAAAAATGATGCTTTAAACTCTATGATAACAGGCTATAAACTAACTAAAAATGATGAGAGCGTAAAGGCAAATTTAGCTCAAAAAATCTTTTGCTTAGTGTGGATTTTAGCCATAATTGCTGCTTTTTTATATATTTTAAATAGGGATAATTTTATATTAAAATCTCACGCTTTAAAGGTGGATTATAGCTCACAAAATGCCGTATTTGCCAAAGAGTGTGGAAGCTGCCATATGCTCTATCCGCCATTTTTACTACCTAAAAAATCATGGGAGATAATGATGGCAAATTTGGAAAATCACTTTGGCGATGATGCTAGCATAGATGAAGAGGCAAATCAAAATATATTAAATTTTTTACTTGCTAATTCTGCTCAAATGAATAGCAATAAAACAGCATTTAATATACTAAAATATGCCAAAAACGACCAAAATATAGCCATAACTCAAAATGAATATTGGATAAAAAAGCATAGAAAAATAGATGAAAAAGTATTTTTAAGAGATGATATAAAATCTAAGGCAAACTGCACCGCTTGCCATAAAGATATACAAAATGGCATAATCCAAAAAAGCTTGATAGATTACGAGAAAATAAAGCGATTCTGAATTTACAAACGCTTATTTCATAAGGTTAAAGAGCTATTTTATGGCTTTTAACTATTTTTACTTCGCACGGCAACGAGTCGCCGTTTGCGACAGGGAGCTACGCTCCCTTAACCCACCTAAAGTTATCCATCCGACAAATGCGAATGAAATTATGGTTTAACTTCACTAGAGCCAAGCTAGTCTTTGCGACAAACTTTTTTAAATTCTTTTCTTTAAGGGGCAGGGGAAACTATTTTTAACTTCGCAGTGGAGCAAAGCTCCACTTTGCGACAAGAAGCTACGCTCCCTTGACCCACCTGAAGCCCCACAAGTGGGGTACCCCATTTATGGGGACTTTAGTATTTGCTACTTTAGCACGGACTTCGTTCGTGCGTTAAAAGTAGGTAAAAATGGGTTTTCCCTATCCCTTAAAAATCAGAGCCCCTTCCCAGTTTGGCATTTTTATTTTATAAAAACTGAGCTATAGCTCAGTTTTCTTTTTATCTATTTATTTTAAATTAAAACTTATACTTAACCCCTAGTGTTCCATTATAGATTTTCTCATTATTTCTTAGTTTTGCTCCTATGTTGGCATTTATGCTAAATGAGTTATTTAGAGATACTTCAGCACCTAAGGTTGTGTTTATATAGGTGTGTTTTTTCTCATCAGCTTGACTTATTATACTATACTCATTTCCTACGAAATTTGCTACACTATCTGTGCCACTTTTGTATATATCTCTCTCAAGGGCTGGTTTGAAATAGAAGTAGCTATACTCATCATAGTATTTTCTAAGCTCAACTCCTAATTTAGCAGTGGCGTTTTTATTAGTTGTTTTATTATAGTGTAAGTTTATATCTCCACTCTCATTAAAATCTTTTGTTTTTATATAATTATAATTTAGTCCAATAAGTGGCTTTATAAATATATTATTAGTATCAAATACATATCCATACTCTAGCTCAATCCCAGCAAAATTAGTATCATAATCAGCTGTGTAGATACTATTTAATACATTCTTGCTATAATCACTCTTACTAATTCCATAGTAGATTTTACTATCTAGTTCTGAATTTCCAAAGAAGCTTTTTGAGTAGATACCAAGTTGGTAGTTATCACTACTATTTACTATATTATCTCCACTGCTTTTTGCTTTAGCATAGCTAAAGAATACTCCAACTATATCACTATCAAATGCATAATCATATCCAAATATAAAACCATATATCTTAGTATCTGGGCTATTTTTTAAATATGCTTTAGCTCCTAAGATATTAGCCCATAGATTATTATTAGTTTCAAATCTCTTTGTATAGTCTCTAATCATACAAGCTAAAGCCTCATCATCACAAGAGGCAAACTCTACCCCATCAAGGTTTTTTATAGCTGAGGCTAGAGCCATACTACTATTATTTGGATTTAATAAAGATATAACCCTAGCATCAAGAGCATTTTTACTTAAGCTTATTATAGAGTTTATATTTGTATTTAGCTTTAATGCTTCAAGGGAGTTTTGGATTGAGTTTTTCTCTAAAGATTGTAGTTCTTTGATGGCGGTGTTGAAGATTTCTTGGGCGAGTTCTATTATTGCGTTTACAGATCCCGCTTCTACACCAATCGTGCCATTATTTTTAAAATATTCTATTCTATCAAAATATTTTTGCATTGTGCCTATTTTTGGACCACCAGCATAATACGCAGTTGTACTACCAACAAAGTGTGCTTCTATAAAACATCGCCATCTTCCTTGCAGCATATACATTTAACCCTTGATTGCCACTTGGATTATTGCGAGCATTTTGATAATATATCAAAGCTTCGCCAAAGGATTTTAAATCAGAATATGTAGGATTATTTGCTATAATATCTGTATATTTATCGATTTGACTTTGGATTTGCTCGATTGTGATATTTAATTTTGGATATATATTAATAAAGTCATTAATCGTTTGAGTGAGTTCTGCTTCACTTGGACTTATTCCACTATTTATTTTGTTATCTATAAAAGTATTTAGTTCTTGTGTCCAAAAATTAGTATCTCTTGGATGATCATATGTTGATGTTAGTGCAAAAGCATAGAAATCCCTTATATGTTGATATTTAGGATCATCAAGAGTGTCATACTTATCAATGGGCGGAATATCGGCATATAAAGATCCACTCAAACCAAAGCTAATTATAGCCGCACTTGTAATTTTAGAAATTTTCATATTGCCTCCTTAAAATTGTAAATTTAAAGTGGGTATTATACCCCCCCCCATTAATCTAAGTTTAAATTTTTATAATAAATAAAAAATAATTTAAAAAATAAAAAATCAATAATAAAATTTCAAATACTTCAACTTATAAATTTGCTATTTTTATCTTTTTTTGGCTAAAATAAAATCTCAATTTATCCAAAAAGGGCGATGATGATTCATATAGGTTTGCACGGAGCAAGTGGCAAAATGGGAAGCGAGATAATCGCAAATTTAAAAGGGCTTAATAACGCTAAATTATCAGTAGCATACACTATAGAGCCTATGAGCGTAGATGATGGCGTGATAGTTACTGATAAATATAATGTTTTATTTGATAATAGCGATGTGGTTATTGATTTTAGTATAGCAAGTGCTTCTATAAATTTGATAAATTACGCTAGGACAAATCCAAAGCCACTAGTGATTGGGACTACTGGATTGGGCGATGAGGGTATGGAGCTAATCAAACTTGCAAGCTCCACAATGCCAATACTTCAAGCTACAAATATGAGCCTAGGTATAGCGGTGCTAAATCGCCTAACACAGATGGCTAGTAGGGTGCTAAGTGATTTTGATATTGAGATTGTCGAGATGCACCATAGAAATAAAATAGACGCACCAAGTGGCACTGCCTTGACGCTTGGAGAGCACGCGGCAAAAGGTAGAGATCTAAATTTATCTAATGTAAGAGTAAGTGCTCGTGATGGGATAACAGGAGCTAGAAGTAAAAATGAAATAGCCGTAATGTCACTTCGTGGTGGTGATATAGTGGGTAGGCATACGGTTGGATTTTATAACGATGGTGAGTATATAGAGCTTAATCACACAGCTACAAGTAGGGCTACATTTGCTAAAGGTGCGATAAAAGCAGGAATTTGGCTAGCTGATAAAGAGCCAAAATTATATACAATATATGATGCTTTAGGGATATAAAATGTGTGCGATAGTAGGGGTAATAAATTCAAAAGATGCGGCTAAAACGGCCTATTATGGGCTATTTTCTATGCAGCATAGAGGGCAAGAGGCAAGTGGGATTAGCTCTAGTTATAATCAACAGATTAAAACTATTAAAAATAGAGGCTTAGTAACTGAGGTTTTTAATAGCGATAGCTTTGAGATATTGCAAGGGCAGATGGCTATAGGGCATAATAGATATTCAACCGCTGGAAGTGATAGTGTGCTAGATGCTCAGCCGGTGAGTGCGAAATACTCTTTGGGTGAGATTAGTATCGTTCATAATGGAAATTTGATTAATAAATATGAAGTTAGGGAGCGATTAATCGAAGATGGTGCGATATTTCAATCCAATATGGATACAGAAAATATCTTACATTTAATAGCTAAAAGCAAAAAAGAGAATTTACAAGATCGCATTATAGAGGCTTTGGGGCAGATCGTTGGGGCGTATTGTTTGTTGATTTTGAGTCGCTCTAAGATGTTTGTGGTGCGTGATCCATACGGCGTTAGGCCTCTTAGTATAGGTAGATTAAAAGATGGTGGATATATCATAGCTAGTGAGAGCTGTGCTTTTGATCTGGTGGGGGCTACATTTGTGCGTGATGTAGCGCCTGGCGAGATGATTGTATTTGAAGAGGGCAAAAGCTCATTTAAAAGCATAGATCTATTTGAGGCTAAAGACCCTAGAATTTGCGCTTTTGAGTATATATATTTTGCTAGACCTGATAGTGTGATAGATGGTAAAAATGTATATGAGATTAGAAAAAAGCTTGGTGAAATTTTAGCTGATAAATCCACTTGTAAGGCTGATTTTGTCGTGCCGGTGCCAGACTCCGGTGTGCCTGCGGCTTTGGGGTATGCTGCTAGGAGTAAAATCCCATTTGAGATGGCGATTGTGAGAAATCACTATGTGGGCAGAACCTTTATAGAGCCAACCCAAGAGATGAGAAACCTTAAGGTTAAATTGAAATTAAATCCTATGAGTAGTCTCTTAAAAGGCAAAAGTATTGTAGTAATCGATGATAGCATAGTGCGTGGGACAACTAGCAAGAAGATTGTAGAGCTTTTACGCAATGCTGGAGCTAGGGAAATTCATATGAAAATCGCCGCTCCTGAGATCAAACATCCTTGTAGATATGGTATCGATACGCCAAGTTATGAAGAGTTAATCAGCGCTAGGATGGATGCTAGAGAGGTGTGTAAATTTATTGGTGCGGATAGCTTGGAGTTTTTAAGCATTGATGAGCTAACTACAGGGCTAGGAAGTGAGCGTAAGTATTCGCTTGTTAGCTTTGATGGGGATTATTTTATAAGTTAACTTTAAAGTAAATTTGGCTATCTCTAGCCAAATTTATAAATTAATGCTTTGATAGATAGTTAGTATCATACAAGTTATTTACGAAGTCATCATTATTCATCATACCTATATGAAAATCTTTAGTTGTTTTAATACCTTGGATAATTAACTCATCTAAAGCAACCTTCATCTTAGCAATAGCTTTATCTCTATTAGCATCATAAACTATTAGCTTACCTATCATACTATCATAATATGGTGGGACGCTATACCCTTCATAAATATGGCTATCCATTCTGACATTTCTACCGCCAGGGGCTACATATTTTGTGATTTTACCAGGATTTGGAGTAAAACTCTTTGGATCTTCAGCAGTTATCCTACACTCTATAGCATGACCGCTTAGCTTAATATCCTTTTGGTCTAAGAGCTTCTCGCCTTGGGCTATGCGGATCATCCACTCTATAAGGTCTAGCCCACTACACATCTCGCTTACGCAATGCTCGACTTGAAGTCTTGTATTCATCTCAATAAAATAGAATTTATTATCCTTTTGATCATATAAAAATTCAAATGTCCCAGCACCAGCATATCCGATAGCCTTAGCCGCTTTTACTGCTGTTTGGTGTAATTCATCTCTAGTTTTTTCATCTAAAATTATAGCTGGGCTCTCTTCTATTAATTTTTGGTGGCGGCGTTGCATTGAGCAATCCCTTTCGCCTACATGGACTACATTACCATACTCATCGCCTAGAACTTGAACCTCTATATGGCGAGGATTTGAGATATATTTTTCCATATACATTGTGCCATCACCAAAAGCACTCATAGCCTCACTTTCAGCTGACCAAAAGTTTTTTTCTAAATCCTCTTCTTTTTCTACCACTCTCATACCGCGACCGCCACCACCTGCGGCTGCTTTTATGATAACTGGATAGCCGATTTGAGCGGCTAATTTCTTAGCTGTTTCTATATCTTTTATCGCACCATCACTACCTGGAACAACTGGAATTCCAGCTCTCATCATAACTTGCTTAGCTTTGCTCTTATCACTCATTAAAGCCATAGCTTCCACGCTTGGGCCGATAAATTTGATATTGTGCTTATCACAAATTTCTACGAAATTTTGATTTTCGCTTAAAAATCCATACCCTGGAAATATCGCATCAGCCTCGCTAATCTCACACGCTGTGATAATAGCTGGAATGTGTAAATAGCTCTCGCTACTTCTAGCCCCACCTATACAGATACTAGCATCAGCGTATTTGACATAAAGGGCGTCCTTATCAGCTGTAGAATGCACCACAACTGCCTCTTTACCCATCTCTTGTATAGTTCGAAGTGCTCTAAGAGCTATCTCTCCACGATTTGCTATTAAGATTCGCTTAATCTCTCTCATAGTTTCTCAACCTCAAATAGCGCCATACCAAATTCCACCGGCTGACCATCTGCGATTAAAGCCTTTATAATCCTGCAATCAAACTCCGCTTCAATCTCATTCATAATTTTCATAGCTTCTATAATGCCGATAATATCACCTTTTCTAACTGTTTGACCTACTTTTACAAAGCTTGGCGCACCTGGGCTTGGAGCTATATAAAATGTGCCTACCATCGGTGCATTTAGGGTATCTGTGGCTGATGTGGTTACTGTTTTTTCATTTACTACCACATTAATTGGTGCTGGTGCTGGGATTGGAGGACAAACTGGAGCTGGAGCTACTTGTTCGCAAGGTTCATATTTTTCTAATTCAATTGCAAAATCGCCATTTTTAATTTTGATTTTATTAATGCTTGTCTCATCAAAAAAGCTCATAAGCTCTTTAATTTCATCTTTTGTCATAAATTCTCCTTAAATTGAGTAAAATCTCATAATTTTACCTAAAATATATAAATAATAAGCTAAACTTTAGTTTAAAGTAGAAATTGATATAATGTAGTGATTTAAATTTAAAAGGAAAATTATGGGTTTAAAAAGCGATAAATGGATACGCCAAATGAGTTTAGATCACAAGATGATAACACCATTTTGTGAAGAGAATATAGGTCGTGGAGTCGTAAGCTACGGGCTTTCAAGCTATGGGTATGATATTAGAGTTGGTAATGAGTTTAAAATTTTTACAAATGTAGGCGGAACTGTGGTAGATCCAAAAAATTTTGATGAGAAAAATGTGGTGGATTTCATAGGAGATGTCTGCATTGTGCCGCCAAATTCATTTGCGTTAGCTAGGACTGTGGAGTATTTTATAATGCCTAGGGATACTCTAGCTATATGCCTTGGCAAAAGCACATATGCAAGGTGTGGAATAATAGTGAATGTAACCCCATTTGAGCCTGGATTTGAAGGTCATATCACGATAGAAATTTCAAATACAACCCCACTTCCAGCTAAAATTTACGCCAATGAAGGGATAGCTCAAGTGCTATTTTTACAAGGAGATGAGATTTGTGAGGTAAGCTACGCTGATAAAAATGGCAAATATCAATCCCAAACAGGAATAACCCTACCAAGAATATTACAATAAGGGCTTAAAATGATGGTTTATAGCAGACAAAAGATAGATGATGATGATATACAAGCTGTGGTAGAAACACTAAAGAGCGATATGCTTACTTGTGGTAATAGAGTGAGTGAATTTGAAAGTGCTTTGTGTGAGCTTACTGGGGCGAAATTTGCTGTGGCGATGAACTCAGCTACTTCAGCGCTCCATGCTGGTTATATCGCACTTGGTGTGAGTAAAAATGATGAAGTAATCACCACGCCAATTACCTTTGCGGCTACGGCAAATGCGGCTATAATGTGTGGAGCAAATATTAAATTCGCTGATATTTTACCAAATGGAAATATAGACCCAAAATCTATAAAACCTTTGATAAATGATAAAACAAAGGTTATTACCGCGGTTGATTTTGGTGGTTATCCAGCGGATATAGATGAGATTAAAAATTTGACTAAAAATAGCCAAATCAAAATCATTGATGATGCTAGCCACGCTCTAGGAAGTAGTCGTGATGGGAAGATGGTAGGGAATTTAGCCGATGTGAGTATATTTAGCTTTCATGCGATTAAGCCTATTACTACATTTGAAGGTGGGGCGCTGCTAACTAATGATGAAAATATCGCCACATCAGCTAGACTTACACGCTCACATGGCATTATCAAAAAACAGGCTTGGAATATGGATATAATAAAGCTAGGATACAACTACCGCTTAAGCGATGTAGCGTGTGCTTTGGGGTTTAGTCAGATTAAAAAACTTGATAAATTTATAAATAGGAGATATGAAATTGCTAAGATATATGATGATGCTTTTAAAGGCTCAAAATATCTAAAAACTATAGAGATACCAAGTAATATAAGAAGTGCTAGACATCTATATCCAGTACTTTTAAACTCAAATTTATGGTGCGTAAAAGAGGATATTTATAATGAGCTTCACGCTAGAGGAATTGGCGTACAAGTGCATTATAAACCAACTTATCAATTTAGCTTTTATAAGAATTTATATGGAGAGATTAGGCTTAATGGGGCTGAAGATTTCTATAGGGCTGAGCTTAGCTTGCCATGCCACCAGATGATGAGCGATGAAGATGCTAGATTGGTTATATCAAATTTAAATGAAATAATGGAAAAATATAGGTCTAGATGTGCGATTTAACCAAATTTAGGATTAAACTAATCCTAAATTTAAACCACCCTACTCTCTAGCGTCTGCTAAAACTAAGCCAAAAAGCACATTTATCCCAGCTTTTGCTAATACCTTTTTAGCCTCTAGCATACTAGAGCCAGTAGTTATAATATCATCTACTAAGATTACGGGATATTTAATCTGCTTTAAAAGCTGAAATTTGCGTGGATTTTTACGGCGAAACTCTAGAGATTTTCCAGCATATTTGACTTCATTTATAGCTCGTAAAGCTCTATAAATAGGGGATAATTCTGAATTTGATAGGGCTTTGGCTAAAATCGCAGTGTGAGAGTAGCCACTTTTTATATTATCATCAAGCGCTACTACTGCCACCTTACTCCCAAAGCTAAACTCACTAGCAAATTTAGCTAAACTAAGACTAGCCAAATGCGAAATAACAAAAGAGCCATGCAAATGGTGCTTAGTAGCTAGCAACTCCTTAATATCGCTATATTTATAAAAATAATATACCTTAAATCCATCTACTAATCTACAGCCTTGCTCATACTCGCTAAGTATATTTTGGCAATCTTTACATATCATTTTAAACGATATTTTAGCACATTTAAGGCATCGCATCAACTAGATAAAATAGCCTTGATACTAGCTTCTACCATATCTCTTAACATATCATTAATAAATGGCTCAAATGCCGATGGAATAGGAAGTGGAGTATATCGGCTTTGGGGTTGAGAGATTGTCTTAGTGATAACCTTATCGCCATTTTTAATCTTGATTATCACCTTACTTTGACCTTTTAAATTCTCCCCACTATAGCCACTTAGATTAGCACTAAATTGCACTATCTCTATATCCACGACAATCTCATCGCCATCGCCATTTTTTCCTAATGCTTGATTTAACGCTTTAGCAAAGCTATCTTCTAAGCTTTGAGAGAGTATCACACTATGCTCTACGCTCCCTTTAGAATCTGTAATGGTGGCTACTATACTTTTATTTGGTCTTGTGTCAGTTATACTATTTATAAGCACTTTTTTATGTATATTCTCACTAGTAACACTATAATCTTTAAGTGTTAAAACCGAGCTAAAACTAGTACAACTTGCTAAAATCAAGATAAAAATAGCAAAAATAACCACTCTCATATCTTAACCTTTAGAAATTTGATACCTCTTGGGCTACTTTATTAGCCGATTGCTTGATAAGCAAATTCATAAACATATCAAAATCGGATGATTGACTAGCATTTAGGTCGCTCACACTCTGAGTTGTAGTGATTAATATCGTTCTTTTTTTATTTATATTTTTGATATTTAGCGTTCCTGATAGCTTGGAATTTAAATAGTTCGCCCCTGGGCTATATGTGCTTCTTATATCGGTAAAATCAAAATCCACTCTATAAGTATAAGGCGATTTGCTGCTATTTTCTACATAAATTCCACGAGATTTTAACTCAGTTGCTAACGCCGCGTAAAAAACTGAGGCAAAATTTTTATCAAATTTAACATTTTTGCCATTTATTTTAACAGATTTTTGCGAATCTGCTAAATCAACCACTTTGTGGATATAGACCTTTTTTAACGCTGCTGATGTATCGATAGTGCGGCTATTTTCACAACAATTAAGCGCTATATCGCTTCTATATAATCTACCATCTATAGTAGTCTCATAGCCCTTTTGTGAGCATGGTTCGCACTTGGTATTTATGCGAAATATCGTATCATAAGACTTCGCACTCTCTGTCCTAGCCGTGCTACTATTCATAGCACAACCACCAAAAATCATCGCCAAAACCAAAATCAAAATTTTTCTCATTTGCTCTCCCTTATAGATTTTATACTTTTAGCCCCTAAGCCGTAATTTTCCATATCTATCTCATCAATGATTACTACGGTGTTAGCTTTGTTTCTACCTAGAATTTGACTTACTAAATCCGTTACGCCCTCTATTAGCTTCGCTTTTTGCTCGGTTGTGGGTTCGCCATTTTCTTTAGTAACCCTAATATTAATATATGGCATTGCTCTCCTTAATCAAAATACTTAGCAAATTCCGTGCCATTTAAATTTAATCTATCTTAAGCACGCTTAAAAATGCCTCACTAGGCAAAGTAACCTTGCCAATAGCCTTCATACGCTTTTTACCCTCTTTTTGCTTTTCAAGGAGCTTTCTTTTGCGAGTTATATCGCCACCATAGCACTTTGCGGTTACATTTTTACCCATTGATTTGACTGTCTCTCTAGCAATTATCTTGCTACCTATACTTGCTTGGATAGCCACCTCAAAAAGCTGTCTTGGGACTATCTCCTTCATTGCTTTTACAAAGTCTCTACCCTTGCTCATCGCCTTTTCTTCAGGAACTATGATGGAGAGAGCATCGACTGTCTCGCCAGCTACTTTTATATCTAGCTTAACTAAATTTCCAACCCTATACTCGCCTAGCTCATAATCAAAACTAGCATAGCCTTTTGTAGCGCTCTTTAGCTTATCATAAAAGTCCATAACTATCTCATTCATCGGTATATCATACTCTAAAAGCACTCTTGAAGTGGTGATATAATCCATCTTAGTTTGGATAGCACGGCGTGAATTTAAAAGAGTGATGATATTGCCTAAAAACTCACTTGGAGTGATAATAGTAGCCTTGACATATGGCTCTTTTATATGCTCTATTTTATTAGTTGGTGGTAGTTCGCTTGGATTTTGGATATTTAGCGTAGTCCCATCAGTGCATACTACTTGATAGGTTACAGTCGGAGCTGTGGCTATGAGATCAAGATTAAACTCACGCTCTAATCTCTCCTTTACCACCTCCATATGAAGTAAGCCCAAAAATCCAACTCTAAAGCCAAAGCCAAGAGCTGCTGAAGTTTCAGGCTCATAACTTATAGAGCTATCATTTAATTTAAGCTTATCTAAAGCATCCCTTAAATCTTCAAATTTATCTGTATCTATAGGATATAATCCAGCAAATACAAACGGCTTAGCCTTCTCAAATCCACCTATTGGCTCTGTGGCTCTATTTTTAGCTAGTGTGATGGTATCGCCCACACTTACACTTGCTACATCTTTTAGACCTAAGACCACTACCCCTACTTCTCCAGCTTTTAGCTCATCTGTTTTAATAGGTAAAACTGGATTTGGATACATCAGATCTAAAACAATATGCTTTTTATCTGTTCCCATCACATAGACTTCATCGCCCTTTTTAACGCTTCCATCATAGACCCTTACAAGAGCCAAAGCACCTAAATAATTATCAAACCAACTATCGTAAATTAACGCTTTTAATGGCAAATTCAAATCCGCCTTTGGTGGTGGAATTTTGCGAATTATAGTTTCTATTAGCTCTTTTATCCCAACTCCGCTTTTTGCACTCACCTCTAAAGCATTAGAGCAATCAAGCCCAATTATATGCTCTATCTCATTTTTTACTCGTTCAGGATCAGCTGCTGGGAGGTCTATTTTATTTATAACTGGAATAATTTCAAGATTATTTTCTAAAGCTATATAAACATTTGCTATAGTTTGAGCCTCAACGCCTTGAGAAGCATCAACTACAAGAAGTGCCCCTTCACAACTTGCTAAGCTTCTACTAACTTCATAGCTAAAATCCACATGCCCTGGAGTATCAATTAAATTTAAAATATAATGCTCGCCATCAAGGGTATAGCTAAGCCTTACAGATTGTGCTTTTATGGTAATTCCACGCTCTTTTTCTATATCCATTGTATCCATTACTTGAGAGCTCATAGATCTCTCATCTACAGCACCACACTGGCTAATAATGCGATCAGCTAGAGTGCTTTTACCATGATCTATATGGGCTATAATGCTAAAATTTCTTATATTTTTCATAATATTCCTAACTATTTGATATAATTTCTGGCTCCCCAAATAGCCGTTTTAACTCTTTTAAATTTATCTCTTCTTGGCTTAATGATGATTTTAAACTCAACACACCGCTTGGCTCATTAATGGCTTTTGGCTCACTATTTTGCGTTTTTGGCTCGTTAATTTGCTGGGTTATTGGTGGCATTGGGGCACGACTTAAAGCGCCAATCTCTTTTGGGGCAACTTTTTGCACATTGAGTTTTATAGAGTCTCCATAAGATGCCTTAACAGCTGGTAAAATCACATCATTATAGTGCTTTCTAGCAAGATCTAGCTGCTCATCACTCATAGCAAATTCAAGCGTCAAAACGCCATTTTCTAGACCTTTTAAACTAACGCACTCATCAAATAAAATACCCAAATCATAGCTTTTATCATATAAAAAATCTACAAAATTTTGATAATCACTCTTTGGCTGGATTGGAGTAGATCTATTTTGTGGCTCTAAATTTGGAGTTATGGGCTTATTTTTTAGCTCCGTTATAGCATCATCTATACTTCTTAAATTAAATGCTTCAACCATCATAAATAAGGTGATAAATAGCACAAATTCAGGATCTGCTAGATTGCTTAGCATTGATTTTGCTTCGCTTAAAATTCTAAAAAATCTCTCAAATATAAGCAAAGAGTATTGGCTATTTTGATGGATAAATTTATATTTTAAATTCTCTATTAACTCATCAATTATCGAGCTAGAATCATAATTTTGCAACTCACTTAAAAGCTTTAAAAGCTCATTTTTATCCCTTGAATTTACCACAGCAAATATCTTATCAATCTTATCTGGATCAAGTAGCCCTAGCATATCTACAATGACCTTATGCGTAAGCTTTTCGTGTGAATAAATGATCGCTTGATCAAGCAAGGTAAGAGTATCTCTAAGGCTCCCACCACCACTTCTAGCTAATACTTCTAAGGCTCTTTCTTCAAATTCAATTCCCTCTTTATTTAGTATAAATTCTAAATGCTTAACCACACTAGCTTTAGCTATAGAGTGAAATCTAAAGTGCTGAGTGCGTGATAAAACAGTAGCTGGAAGTTTAAGCGGATCAGTAGTCGCTAGGATAAATTTAACATAATCAGGCGGCTCTTCAAGCGTCTTTAAAAGCGCATTAAAAGCCTCTTTGGTTAGCATATGCACCTCATCTATGATAAATATCTTAAATCTAGCACTACTTGGAGAGTATTTAGTCTGCTCGATTAACTCCCTAATATCATCGATTTTACGATGGCTTGCTGCATCCATCTCTATAATATCCATATGGCGATTCTCATTAGCCATAATACAATTTGGACAAACTTCACACGGATGAGCACTTATACCATTTTGGCATATTAAAGCCTTAGCAAATATCCTAGCACTACTGGTTTTACCACTTCCCCTAAGCCCAGAAAATAGATACGCATGTCCTAATCTATTGGTCTCTAAAGCGTGGGTTAATGTATTTGCCACCACATCTTGACCGATTAACTCATCAAAGCTCTTTGGGCGATATTTAAGTGCTAAAGCTTTCAAATTCATTCCTTATTCGTTCATTATACCCAAAAGCTCTTTATTGTTTTTGGTTTTTAGCATTTTAGAGTATAGGAATTTAAGAGCCTCTATATCATCCATCGTAGCTATAATATTTCTTATAGCCCAGATTTTACCTAGATCATCGCTACCTTGTAGTAGCTCATCTTTTCTAGTGCCTGATTTGAGTATATTTACAGCTGGGTAAATTCTACGATCTGAAATGGTGCGATCTAGTATAATCTCGCTATTACCAGTGCCTTTAAACTCTTCAAATATCACATCATCCATTCTAGAACCCGTATCTATCAATGCGGTTGCTACTATGGTTAGACTTCCGCCATTTTCTATATTTCTAGCTGCACCAAAAAATCTCTTTGGTTTATGCAGTGCATTTGCGTCCACGCCACCGCTTAAAACTTTACCGCTACTTGGCGTTACTGTGTTATACGCCCTTGCAAGGCGGGTTATACTATCTAGCAAGATTACTACATCTTTACCCATCTCTACTAGCCTTTTGGCCTTTTCGATTACCAATTCAGCTACCCTTACATGATTTGACGCTGGTAAATCAAAAGTAGAGCTAAAGACCTCGCCACGTACGCTGCGTTGCATATCTGTAACCTCTTCTGGACGCTCATCTATTAAAAGCACTATTAGCTCAACTTCTGGATGATTTCTAGTAATGCCGTGAGCTAACTCTTTCATAAGCTCGGTTTTACCGGTTCTAGGTGGTGCTACTATTAGACCTCGTTGCCCCTTACCAATTGGAGTAAAAAGATCAAGCACACGACCTGTAAGCTTCATCGGATCATACTCTAATTGAATTTTTTGATTTGGAAATAATGGAGTTAGGTTATCAAATAATGGCCGCTCTTTGGCTTCGGCTATGGATTTATAATTTATAGCTTCTATTTTTAATAGAGCATAATACTTCTCTTGCTCTCTTGGTTCTCGCACCTGCCCTGTGATAATATCGCCAACTCTTAGGGCAAATTTTTTAATCTGGCTTAGGCTGACATAAGTATCATTTGCCGAATCGCTCAAATTCGCATCAGTAGAGCGTAAAAAGCCATATCCGCCCTCTACAATCTCTAAAATTCCAGTAAATAAGATAAATCCACCTTGCTTGGTTTGTGCTTTTAAAATTTCAAATACAAGCTCTTGGCGACGAAATTCTCTAGGATTTTGCACACCTACTTCTTCAGCGATTGCTACTAAGCTATCTAAATCTTGAAGTCTAAGCTCTTCTATCTTATAGCCATCAACTGGTGTATGGGTGCGAGTGTGCTGTTTTTTGGTTTGTTGAGTAGTTTCCTTGCTTTCCATTAGTCCTCTTTAAATTATGAATAAATAGCGGTTACAACGAATAAAATTGTAGTTTTAAAGCCTTAATTTTATACAAATTTTATTAAATTGTCAAGGCAAAATTTAAAAATAAAATTTATATATTTTTAATATAATTATTTTTATATTTTATATATCTTTAAATAAACAAAATTTTTTAATTATATTCACAATTAAGCCAAATAAGGATAAAATGCCACGCAAAAAGGAGAGAAAATGGCATACTCCAAAAAAAATCTAATCTCTACAAAAGATCTTAGTAGCGATGATATATTTCAAATTTTAAATTTAGCCAAACATTATAAAAATCTAAATCTACAAAATGAGAAAAAATCCCCACTTTTAAAGGGCGTTACGGTTGTAAATTCATTCTTTGAAAACTCCACTAGAACTCGCACAAGCTTTGAAATCGCAGCCAAAAGGCTCTCAAGTGATGCTATTAATTTTACTGCTAGTAGCTCAAGCACCAATAAAGGAGAGACGCTAATTGATACAATCAAAAATATAGAATCTATGAAAACTGATATATTCATTATGCGTCATAGTAGCTCAGGTGCTGCTAAATTCGTAGCATCTCACACCCCAAGTTGCGTGATAAATGCCGGCGATGGATGTAATGAGCACCCTACTCAAGCTTTGCTTGATCTATTTACGATATATGAGAAATTTGGCTCATTTGATAACCTAGTTGTATCTATAATCGGCGATATAGCTCACTCTAGAGTAGCTAGGTCAAATATCTATGCTATGCAAACTTTAGGTATAAAAATTAAACTATTTGGCCCACCTCAAATGATGCAATATGCTAGCGTCTTTGGCTGTGAAATTTGTAAAGATATGGATGAGGCGGTGCGAGGTAGCGATGCGATTATAATGCTTAGAATTCAGCTTGAAAGAAGCGATGATGAGACGCCATTTCCTAGCATTAGAGAGTATAGTAGATATTTTGGATTAAGTAAAAATAGAATGAAACAAGCCAAAGATAACGCCATTATACTCCATCCAGGCCCTATAAATAGAGGCGTGGAGCTAAATAGCGATGTAGCTGATGATACTAGAATTTCTAATATCTTATCCCAAGTAGAAAATGGCGTGGCGATTAGAATGGCAATATTAGATATAGTATATAAAAATCTCAAAGGATTATAATGAGAACTTTGATTAAAAATGGAATGATAATCAACGCCAATGATAGTAAAAAGGCAAATGTATTAATAGAAAATGACAAGATAGTTGATATTACTCTAGATGAGCCAAAGGCTGATAATATCATTGATGCTAATGGCAAACTCATAATGCCTGGACTTATTGATATTCATGTGCATTTTAGAGATCCTGGATTTGAGTATAAAGATGATATTATAAGTGGTTCTGAAACTGCTGTAGCTGGGGGTGTAACTGCTTGTTGCCCTATGGCAAATACAAATCCCGTAAATGATAACGCCACAATCACTAGAGATATGATAAAAAAGGCTAAAAAACGAGGCCTAATAGACCTAATGCCAATAGGAGCCATAACAAATGGTATGAAAGGTGGCAGTATCACTGAGATGGGCGAGATGAGCGAGGCTGGATGCGTGGCATTTAGCGATGATGGATTGCCAGTAAGCTCTAGTGATGTTATGCGAGCTGCGCTTGAGTATTCAGCATTTCATGGCTCATTTATTATAAACCACTCTCAAGATTGCTCACTATGTAGAAATGGACATATGAATGAGGGGTTAATGTCTATGAAACTAGGCATAAAAGGTATGCCAAGAGAGCAAGAGGAGATTATGATAAGCCGCGATATGCTCCTAGCTAAGCTAACTGGCGGACATATTCACATAGCTCATGTAAGTAGCGGATGGAGCTTAAAACTCATCGAAACTGCCAAAAAAGAGGGTATAAATATAACTTGTGAAGTCTGTCCACACCACTTTACATTTGATGATAGCTACCTTGAAGGCTATGATACAAACTACAAAATGTCTCCACCACTTCGCACTAAAGATGATGTCAAGGCGATGAGAGAGGGGCTAAGAAATGGTATAATAGATATAATCTGCACAGATCACGCTCCACACCATTTAGATGAGAAAGAGAGGGAATTTGATAAGGCTCCATTTGGAATTTTAGGTCTTCAAACCTTAATCCCGCTTACTTTAAATTTAGTTAGAGATGGAGTTATAAGCTTAAATAAGATGGTAGAGCTTACAAGCCTAAATCCAGCTAAGCTATTAAAACTCAATGATAGGGGCAAAATCGAGATAGGATATTTGGCTGATATTGCCATAGTTGATCCTGAATTTGAGTATATTTATGATGAAAATTTAAATAAATCCAAATCCAAAAACTCACCACTTTTAGGCAAAAAACTAAAAGGAGCCGCTATAAAAACTATAAAATCAGGAAAATTAGTATATGATTTTCCAAATGTGGTGGTGTGAATGAGAAGTGCATTTACTATGATTGAGCTGGTTTTTGTGATTGTGGTACTAGGGATTTTAGCTAGTATTGCTGTGCCTAAATTTATAGCTACTAAAGATGACGCAAGTGCTATGGTCTCTGCTACTTTGCTAAAAGATACCATTGTTCAGCTAACAGCATACTATACGATAAATGGCAAACTTCCATCTGGTGAGCTAAAATCTCAAAGCAATTTAGATAAACTAGCCCCAACTTACAAAAAATCATATGATAAAAATGAAGCTTGGACAAAGTGCCTAAATATCAATCTTACAAGTGATACTATAGCGATTAATCAAGCTACTATTGATGATGAGCCTCTGTGTAAAACACTAGTTAAAATTCCAGCTGTTAAAGATTGGATTGATAATAATATCACGCTAAGCGGTGGTGGAATATTTGATTAATAATCTGCTTAAATGGCTATAAATTTTAATAAATTTCTAGCCATTTAGCCTTTTGGCAAATTTACTCTTATTACCTAAATACACAAATGTCAGCACTTCAGCTACTGCTTTAAATAGATTAGCTGGAATTTGATCATCTACATCACACAAGCGGTATAATTCACGAGCTAGTGGCGGATTTTCCACTATTTGCACCCCATGCTCAATCCCAATTTGCCTAATACGAAGTGCCAAATGATCTGCTCCCTTAGCTAATACAACAGGCGCAGACTCCTTATCCTTATCATAGCGGATCGCCACAGCATAGTGGGTTGGGTTTGTGATAATGGCATCGGCTGCTGGGATATTTTGCATCATACGCTTTTTGGCTGCTTGCATCTGTAACTGACGGATACGCCCCTTAACTCTAGGATCTCCATCCATCTGCTTATACTCATCTTTTACCTCTTGCTTAGACATTCTAAGCCCTTTGAAATATTGATACCTTACTATAAATATATCAGCAACTGCAATAATCAAAAAAAGCAATAGCATAATCCCAGCTAAAATAAACATCTTATCTCTAAGCCATACAAGCTGGTCAAACATCGTATAAAACATCGTATAAGGAAGCTCTGTAATAAACTGCAAAAATACATAAAAAGCACAACCTAATATGGCTGAAACTTTGATTAAAATTTTTGCTGTTTCAACTGCCTTTTTAAGCGAAAAGAGATTTCCAAGACCTTTGATTGGATCAAGCTTAGAAAAATTTGGCATTAAAGGCTCAGTGGTAAAAATAAAACCAAACTGCATAACATTTGAGATAATCCCAGCAATCATCACGCAAATAAGCAAGGGCAAAAGTATAAGCAAACATTGAAAAATAGAGTGGATAACAATTTTAAAAAATAACTCTCTAGTAAGTGGTGTGCCGATAAGATCTTGATAATATAGATATAAATTCATCACCCTATCGCCCATAAATCCCATCAAAGCAATAAGAGCTACGCACCCCACAAGCAAGGTGACAAATCCACTAACATCTTGGGATTTAGGGACATTTCCTTTATTCCTAGCATCCTCAATCTTCTTAGCGGTGGCTTCTTCGGTTTTTTCTTGATCGTCTGCCATCTAGCCTACTTAATTTCTATTAGCATAATCTTTATATCCAAATTCACGCCAAACCACCACATCACCACTCTCATTGACCATAGCTAGGCTTGGAAGTTTAACGCCATTAAAAGTGGTGTTTTTTACTATTGTGTAGTGAATTTGATCTTCAAAAATTATCTTATCGCCAATATTTATAGGGTTATCAAATTTATAAATTGGATCCCCAGCTTCAGCTCCGACAATATCCCCAGCTAAGCAAGTTGCCCCACCAAATCTATAGCTAAATTTGCCATTTTGGCTCTCATTTCTAATCTTTGGGCGATATGGCATTAAGATAGTATCTGGCATATGGCACTCAGCTGAAGCATCTATAATACAAATTTTTTGCTCATTATCAACTATATCTAACACAGTGGCAATCAAAAATCCACACTCCCAGCCCACAGCCTCACCTGGCTCGATATAGACTTCAACATTATACTTTTTAGAAAAATTCTTAATAAGCCTAATAAGCAATTCTACATCATAACCAGCCTTTGTGATATGATGGCCACCTCCAAAATTTACCCACTTCATACGCGATAAAATCTTGCCAAACTGCTCTTCAAACGCCTTTAAAACCATCTCCAAGCTCTTAGCACTCTCTTCACAAAGTGCGTGAAAATGGAGCCCATCAATCCCATCTATATTATCAAATTCAAAATTCTCTCTAGTAATACCCAATCTAGAAAATCTACCACACGGATTATACATATCAGTTGGACTAGCTGAGACATTTGGATTTACTCTTAGGCCTATACTTGCGTTGCTATTTTTAGCCTTTGTAGCAAAGCGTTTCCACTGGTTAAAACTATTAAAAACCACATGATTACTAATGCTTAGCACCTCATCGATCTCATCATCTTTAAAGGCTGGAGAGTATGTGTGTATCTCCTTAAAACCATGCTCTTTGGCATATTGGGCTTCAATTAAACCACTACAAGTAGCACCACCTAATATAGCTGATGTAAGTGGCATACCAGGAGAAAATGCAAAACCTTTAAGAGCACAAAGCACCTTAGCTCCGCTTGTTTGAGCGACATAATTAAGCAGATTTAAATTTGATTGAAGTTTGCTCTTTTCACAGACATATGCTGGAGTTTTGATATCTTGTAATCTCATATTATTCCTAAATTTAATTGGGGTATTATATCAAATTTAGATTAAGATATTTTTAAGTCTTAAGTGTAAATTTAGATGAGATTGCCGCTATATCTTTTGAATTTACTAAAGCCAAAATAGCCTCTTTAGCATGAGATAATATCCCATCAAGCTTTTTCATCTCATCGCTATCAAACTTGCCTAAAACATAATCAATCACGCTTTTATCACTACGACCTATACCTATGCGGACTCTATCATAGCCATTGCCTATTAGCTTATCTATGGATTTGATGCCATTGTGGCCACCACTACTGCCACCATTTTTAAATCTCATCGCCCCAAAAGCTATATCAAGCTCATCATGAACGACAATAATCTGGCTAGGCTTATAAAAATCATTTACAGCTTTTAATGAGTTACCACTAGCATTCATATATGTAGATGGTTTAAGAAGGAGAAGGGAGCCTTTTTTATATAGCTCACCTTGAAATTTAGCTGAACTTACATCGCTATAACCGCCATCTTTAAGCATAAGGTCAATTAGCATAAATCCAACATTATGGCGAGTATTTTCATACTCTTTGCCAATATTGCCTAGCCCAGCTATTAGGGTCATTACTTAGCTTTTACTACACCTAAAACGGCTACACGACCCGCATCTATAATGCGAACATTTTGTGGAGCCTTAATATCACGAACTAATATTGTATCATCTATATCAAGTGGAGATACATCTACTTTAAAGCTATCTGGAAGGTCTTTGCCTTTACATTTGACTTTTAAACGCTTTTTAGATTGTAGTAAAACGCCTTTGTTTTTAATACCAGCTGGAGTGCCAACAGGAATAACTGGGACTAAATATTTTGATTCAACATCTGGTAAGACAACTTTTAAATCAACATGTTTTAAAATACTTGTTACTGGGTGTTTTTGATAATCAACCACTACAACATTATAGGTTTTACCACCTACGCTTACATCAAATTTCAAACCGCTTTTAGCCTTTACAGCTTTGATAAAATCATTTACTTTAAAAGCAGCATTGATATTTTCAATACCTTTTGCGTAAATGTTGGCGATTAGATAACCATCTTTTCTAAGAGCTTTAGTGCTTCTTTTGTCAATACTCTCTCTAACAATGCCTTCTAACATTATCTTTCCTTAAAATAAAATAGTTGGCAATTATAGCCAAAAAATATAAATTTAAACTTATGATAGCGACGCTAAAATCTCATCAAAAGCCGTTACAAACGCCTCTAAACCATCATCTAAAAGCTCTGAACAAACTCTATTATAATCTATACCAAGCACCTTTGCATTTGCCATAAATTTAGATATTTCATCATCGCTTGGCAAAGCTTTAGCCCTAAAATCGCCACTAGCAATAAAAGCTTTGATGGTATCAAGTGGTGCTGTATTTATAGAATTTGGATATAAAAGCTCTTTGATATAATAATCCGCTGGCAAACTCCCATCCTTAACGCCTGTGCTTGCAAATAGAGTTCTTACATTACTCTGATTGGCATTTTGGATTTGATTGTATATGCTTGTTGCGTTATAAATCCCAAATTTAGCTCTATCTTCGAGCTTCTCATCAAGCAATCTATCAAAGCGACTTACAAATACGCTAATTACCCCTTGAGGTAAAGTGGTTTGCGGAAATCTTTTGCTATATTTTTTCGTTCCTTCTTTAAATGCCTCTAGGCACTCTTTGGCTTGAGAATTAGAAAAAATAAGCGTAGCATTGACATTAATTCCTTTTTTCATTAGCTCACTCATCGCTTCAAATCCAGATGAAATAGCTGGGATTTTAATCATCACATTTGGCATTTTAATTGTATTATATAGCCTTTTGCCCTCTTCGACAATATCGCTTGTTAAAATTAAATTTGGATCTATCTCGATACTGACAAAGCCATCATCGCCTCTTGCGTAATTACCAAGCAACTTAGTAGCTGCCATTTTAATATCATTTGTAGCTAAAATTTCATATAGTTTTTTTGGATCTTTTTTTCTAAATTTATCCTTTAACTCACTATAGGCTTTTGAGCTACAAATAGCATTTTTAAATATGCTTGGATTGCTTGTAACGCCGTTAATTACGCTATTTTGGATTAGCTGCGTGAAATTTGAATTTATAAAATCACGCTCTAAAAAATCACACCAAAGAGAGAAATTAATCTCTTTCATTTTCTACCTTTATATAATCTTTTTAATCTCGTTTAAGTCTTTAATATCTATTATATGAGTAGCAGCGTCTTTTAATACCTGATTTGCGCAAAAGGCAATACCGGTGCTAGCTTCTTTAAACATAGATATATCATTTGCCCCATCGCCCACACAAGCTACTTCATCTTTATTTAAACCTAAAAAATCTTTAAGTCTTTTAAGCATCTTACCCTTAGAGTCGCCAAACATCATCTCTCCGCCTACATTGCCAGTTAAAATTCCATTTTTATGGTGGAGTTCATTGGCAAAATTTATATCAAAGCCTAGTTTATTTTGTGCTATATCTGTTGCTATATGAAATCCACCGCTAAATACAACTATCTTAATATTTTTGGATTTTAAATATGAGATAATATCACTTGCACCAGTGATAAATGGTAAATTTGAAGCAATTTCTAAGGCTCTATTAAGCTCTAAGCCCTCAATCAATCTAACTCTTTTTATAAGACTTTCATAAAAATCAAGCTCACCTGCCATAGCTCTAGCAGTGATCTCGCCCACCTCTTTTTCTTTACCCATCGCTCTTGAGAGGATGGTAATAGTCTCACCATCCATAAGAGTAGAATCAAAATCAAAAACACAAAGTTTTATCATTTAAATGCCTTAAAAATCACGCTTTAATAAAGATTCAACCTTTAATATCGTTAAGATATTATTATCTCTTTTACCGATACCTTGTATCATTCCTTTATCTTTAGCTAGAGTTTCAGGCGGCTGGTCTATTTGATTTGTATTTATTCTAATAGCCTCTGTAAGCCTATCTATGACAAAACCAGCGATATTTTCGCTATCTTGCATAACGATATATCTGGTATTTGCTGTCATTTTACTAGGTTCAAGATTAAATCTAATTCTTAAATCTATCAAAGGGATAACACTACCCCTAAGATTAAACACACCAAGCACATATGGTGGCACACTAGGAACTCTAGTGTATTCAATTGGCTTGATAATCTCTTTTATATATAAAATTGGAATAGCAAACTCCTCATCACCAACGATAAAGCCTACGAGTTGTTCTATCTCTTCTCTATCTTTTATATTTTCAGGTTCGCTTATTTGCTGTTTTTGCCTTTGTAAAACTTCACCTAATTTATCGCTCATTTTACTTCCTTACACTAGCTTTATATTTTTTCTTACGACATTTTCTAAGTATTCTGGAGAGTATGGTTTAGTAATATACTCAGTCATACCTACTTCTACGCCCCTTAAGCGGTCGCTTTTACTTGTTCTACTTGTAACTGCAATTAGTGGCAAATTGCGATATTTAGAGTATTTTCTAATCTCTCCAGCCAATGTATAACCATCCATTCTAGGCATCTCAATATCTATAAGCATTGCATCTATGCTGTGATCTCCTGATTTGACAATATTTAACGCTTCAATACCATTTGTCGCTTCTATCACAGTTACACCAATTGGTTCAAGTGATTTTTGCATAATTGTCCTATCCATCTTAGAGTCATCAACAATTAAAACTTTATAATCACTTGGTTTTTCTTTTTTAGCCATTTGAGCGTTTGATTCCATACTAGCTCTAATATCTATTTTAATCTCTTTTGCCATATCCATTATCATACCAACATCGACAATTAGTGTTACCTTACCATCGCCTCTAATGGTACCACCAGCAATTCCGCGAATATTTTGTAAATAATTTCCAAGAGATTTAATAACGATCTCCTCTTGACCAATCAAGCTATCAACTATAATACCAAGCTTACTATCAGCAACATTAATTACAACTACATATGTTTGATCGCCGCTTTCAAATATCTGCTTAACACCAAATAGATCACTAAGTCTAACAAGGCTAAGAACTTCATCTCTAAGTCTAAGGACATTTTTACCCTCGATTGTATAGATATTATCTACTGGGACTCTTACTGTTTCTTTAACGCTTGCTAGTGGGATAGCATAAAATTCCTCTTGAGAGCCTACTAATAGGGATTGTATAATTGCTAGAGTTAGTGGAATTTTAAGCTTCATAATTGTGCCTTTTCCAACTTCGCTCTCTATATCAATTATACCATTTAATTTCTCAATATTTGTCTTAACGACATCCATTCCCACGCCACGACCGCTAACATTGGTAACTTGCTTAGCCATAGAAAATCCTGGCTTAAATATAAGCGAATATGCCTCTTTATCGCTCATACTATCTACTTCTCTTTCTGTGATTATGCCTCTTTCAAGAGCTTTCATCTTCACAGCTAAAGCATCAATCCCTTTACCATCATCTACTATCTCAACAACGATATGATTTCCCTCATTATAAGCTTTTAGTTGGATTACGCCTTTTTCAGGTTTTCCAGCTGCTAGCCTATCTTTAGGATCTTCAATACCATGGTCGCAAGAATTTCTAATTATATGAACAAGCGGATCGCCGATCTCTTCGACAATTGATTTATCAAGCTCTGTCTCTTCACCACTTATTTCTAGATCAATTTGTTTGCCTAGCTCACGGCTTAGATCACGCACCATTCTTGGGAATTTATTAAATACCTTAGCAATTGGTAGCATTCTTGTTTTCATAACAGCAAGTTGAATATCAGTAGTTACTAAGCTTAATTGGCTTACAACTTGATTTAACTCTTCTAAGAACTTCTCTCCTTCATATCTCTCTTCTACATCATCATAAATTTTAAGGAGTCTATTTTTGCCAAGAACTAATTCACCAATCAAATTCATCAAATTATCAAGTCTTTTTACCTCAACCCTAATAGTTTGCTCTACTGCTGATGAGCTAGAGTGGGCTGGAGTTTGCTCTTTTGATGATTTTAGAGCTTGTGGTTTAGGCGATTGGGCTTGCTCTTTTGGAGCTGGCTGCTCACTGCTTTGCTTTTGCTTTTCTCTTCTGGCTTGATCTTCAGCTTTGCGAACTTTAAGAAGTCTTTCAATTTCAGCTTCTACCTCATCTTCGCTTAAGCTATTTACATCTACTTCTTGCTCAGCTTCTTGCTCTTGTGCTGGAGCTTCTTTTGTTTGAACTGGGAGCTCTTCTTTTAGCTCATCTTTAGTAGTAGATGCACTGCTAACCTCTGGAGTTCTACCTTCGTTAATGGCTGTAAGTCTATCGCATATATCAGATATACTCACACCAGCATCAGTATCATTTCCACGCTCTCTAATACTTCTTAAAAGTGCTTTCATCATATCAACTGATTCTAAAACCACATCCATAATATCTGGAGTAATCTTTAACTCCCCATGGCGAGCTTTATTTAACACATCTTCCATATGGTGAGTAAGTTTTGTTAAGACATCAAAATTTAAAAATGATGAGCTACCTTTTACTGTGTGAGCAACACGGAAAATACGATTTAATAGCTCTAAATCCTCAGGATTAGACTCTAGCTCAACCAAATCATGATCTATTTGCTCAATAAGCTCAAATGCCTCAACTAAAAAGTCTTCTAGTATTTCTTGCATATCATCCATAAATCACCTCTTAACTAATATATTTTTTGCGTGATTCAATCACTCTTGAAACAGCTGAATAAAACTCTGTGGCATTAAATTTGGTTAAGAATACATCTCCGCCAGCATCTTTGCCATGAATTTCGCTAAATTCATTACTCAATGATGAGTTAAAGATAATAGGAATATTTGTAAATCTCTTATCATCTTTTACATTTGCAGCGAAGTGGAATCCATCCATTTGTGGCATCTCAACATCGCTTATAATCACACGAAGATTATCTTCTAAATCATCTTTATACATTGAGTATAGGTCGTTTAGTTTCTCTAGCCCTTCTACGCCATCTTTGGCCTCAACTACTCTTAAGCCCATCTTAGTAAGTGCTTCGCTAACAAGCCTTCTAGCAGTCAAACTATCATCTAAGATAAGAGCTACACCGCTAAATTTATGTATATCGCCAACTTCAACTTCCATTTTTGGCTGATAAATTCCAAGCTCTTCTACAATGCTCTCAAGATCTAAAATCAGCAAAACATCATCATTTTCTATTCTTGTTACGCCAGTAATTTTGGATTTATCCAATGTCCCAGTACCGGCACTTCCAGCAAAATTAGCTGGCTCTATATCTTTCCAATTAATGCGTCTAATTCTCTTTGCTTCATGGACGATAAAACCGATAAAAATATTGCTAAATTCAGCAATGATAACTCTAGGTTTTAAAATTGCCTCTTTTGGCTCTTCAATCTGCATCCATTTAGCAAGGTTGATAACGGGGATAACAACTCCACGAAGGTCAAAAATCCCCTCAATATAATCAGGCACACCTGGTAGTTCGGTGAGATTTGGCATCTTTATGATCTCTTTGACCTTAGCGACATTGACGCCATATATGCCTTCATATATAGCATCTTTGCCTTGTTTTAAGATACGAAAATCAACAAGCTCCATCTCATTCGAACCCGTTTTTAAGATATTATCATCAAACATTTGGGCTCCTTATAAGTTGAAATTTAATTTCATCGGCGTATTCTACAATAAAATATCTACGCTCAGACGCAAAACAAGGTAAATTTATATAATCTTTTGAATTTATCTTAAATTTAATACCTTGATGATAGTGCCCCTCGATAATAACATCAGCCTTATATTTATCTATTTTTTGAGCTATAATCTCTTTGAAATTTGGTATTTTATAGGATAAATTCTTATCTTTTTGAGTAGATAAAATCCACTTAGTTATCTTAAATTTCAAAACCCCATCAAGAAAATCCATAAATTTTAAAAATATACAATTACGCAAAAATTTCAATATATTTTGCGTAAAAAATCCCAAAAATATATCCCCATGAGCTATGGCTACACGCTTATTATCAAGGGTAAAAATAGCTGGTTGCGATGAGATAGGATATAACATAATATTTGGGAAAATTGAGCCAAGATTAAAGTCGTGATTGCCCTCAAAATAGTGTATTTGCGTCTTTGTAGAGAGTAAATTTAACTCATCAATCCACTCCTTATAAACCACTTGAGTATGGCGCGCAGAGCTTAAAAAATCAAAAATATCACCAACTAAAAATATCTGCGGTGGTATCTTTAAAATGCCTTTATTAAAGGCTTTAATGAGTTTTAAAAACTCAAAGCGTTTTATATTTTCATGAGCATCAGCTATAAAAATCGCCCCATCTAAAATTCTCATATAGAATTCCCAATAACTGGCAAGGCAACCTCCTCATCTATCCCCATTATCAAATTAGCATTTGCTAAGGCCTGAGATGAAGCACCACGAAGTAGATTATCTATACTAGAATTTATCCAAATTTTCCCATCTTTATTCATAGCAAAAATATCGCAAAAATGCGTCCCAGCCACATCTTTTATAGATACTGGCTCTGTGCGAATGCGTATAAATCTCTCATCTTTATAAAAATCTTTTAAAACACTCAACGGATCAATACCCTTAAATTCAGGCTTTAAATACCCATAGCTACTTACTAGCATTCCACGACTAAGCGGGATTAAATGCGGCACAAACATCACATCAATATCAGTATTATAAGCTAAATTTAAATGCTCCTTAATCTCATCACTATGCCTGTGAGTAAGTGGCAAGTAGGCGTTCATATTCTCATTTACGCTGATAAAATGGCTACTAGGCTTTAGGCTTTTTCCAGCTCCGCTTAGACCGCTTTTAGCGTCTATCATCACGCCAAATTTACTATCAATCATATTAGCAAATGGCAACAAAGCTAAAAGCGAACAAGTAGGATAACACCCTGGATTTGCTATTAAATTTGCGTTTTTGATCCTGTCTCTATTTATCTCCACTAGTCCATAAACGGCCTCTTTTAGCCCATCTAAATCGATATGAGAGCAGTAATTTTTCTCATAATTTTCCTGGCTTACTCTATAATCAGCTGAGAGATCTACTATCTTTACGCCACTTTTTCTAAGTTTGCTAGCTAAACTCATAGCCTCTTTATGCGGCAAAGCCAAAAATACCAAATCACATCTAGCCTTTATCTCATCAGCATTTGCCACCTCAATTGGCATATCGATCACGCCTTTTAAACTACTAAAGCTATCAGATAACTTCCCACTACTACTAGCCCCAGCATAACAAAGCTCAAAATTTGGATGAGCCACCAGCATTTTAACCAGCTCAAGCCCAGTATATCCGCTAATACCAACTACCCCTACTCTTATCATATTCTACCTTACTCAAAAACTATATCTTGATATTTTACTTCGACTATCTCTATCTCACTTTTACCATTTGGTAAGGTTAAAATCACCTCATCGCCCTCTTTTTTGCCTATTAGCTGCTTAGCAATTGGGGTAGATATTGAAATTAGCCCACGACTAAGATTACTCTCTGTTATGCCTACAATCGTGTAAGTTGTCTCTACCTCGCTATCAATATCCATTATAGTTACAGTTGAGCCAAATTTGACCTTATCATGCTCATACTCGCTTGGATCTATGACCTTTGCTCTGCTTACTATATCGCTAAGTTCAGCTATGCGATTTTCTATAAAAGCTTGCTTCTCTCTAGCGGCGTGATACTCGGCATTTTCTTTTAAATCCCCATGGCTTCTTGCTATATCTATCTCTTTTACTATCGCTGGTCTTTGGATCATTTTTAGATCTTTTAGCTCAGCTGTGATCTTCTCATATCCATAAATTGTCATTGGCTCAGTCATAAATTTTCCTTAAAAATATTTAAATTTAGGATTTTATCCTATTTTATCTTAAAAGCATATCAGCCACGCCCTTTGCACTTCCGTGCTTTAAATATCTCCTAAGCTCATTACAAGCGTTTAAAAATTTAGCCCCATCATAGCTTTTATAGCTATTAAGTAAATTTTGTGGTGTAACTTGCTCTTGGATTAATTCATCATGTAAAGGCTCTTTTCCCATAAAATCAAATATTATATTTGCAAGACCTGCGTGTTTTAGCTTCACAAGCTTTCTAGCAAGCCATATATCAATCGCTTTTGCCTTGTAGCAAAGCACAAAAGGCGTTCCTATAAGAGCTGCCTCAAGCGTAGCAGTGCCTGAGCAGATAAAGGCAAATTGACTTTGTAAAAGAGCTTTATGAGTATCAAAAACCACTTCAAACTCACTAATGTTACCATAAATTTCATCTATATCATCTTTTAAATTCGGCGGGATAACTAAGAGTTTTTTATGCTTTAAGCTTCGTGCGACCTCTTTATAAATAGGCATTAAACGGCTAATCTCGCTCCTTCTAGACCCTGGCATAAAGGCTATAACTTCGCTATTTAAAAGCTCTGTTTTTTGCACCTTTATCTCATCAAGCAAAGGGTGGCCTACATATACGCTTTTAGTGTAATATCTCTCATCAAAAGGCAAAATTGAGGCTAGATTATCGCAATATCTCTCCACCTTAGCTACTCTTTTCTTTTTCCATGCCCAAACCTGTGGGAGTATGTAGTAGGTTATCTCGCATTTTAGTCCAGCTTCTTTTATAGCTTTTGCTAAAGGTAGGTTAAAAGCTGGGCTATCAATTAGCAAGACTTTATCGCAGTTTTTAGCTAGTTCTACCATCTGTTTTAAAGCTCTTTTAGCTTTAAAAATCAGTGGCAAAATCTCCACAAACCCCATTGCGCTAAATTCCTTACTATCATACAAAGCAGCGCCAAATCTCCTATCAAATATCCCGCAAATTTCGCTATTATCTAAATATTTTAGCACCTCTGTTAAGTGCAAATTTGCTGATGCTTCCAGTGATGAGACTAAGATTTTCATAAATTTCCTTTTAAATTTAACCAAAATTATAGCCAACAATTTAAAAATTATAGGTAAAATTTAGCAAAAAAGGATATATGTGAGAGATATTTTAATAACAAACGATGATGGATTTGAAGCAGCTGGGCTACTAGCTTTGCGTGATACACTTAGCAAAATAGCTAATGTCGTAGTCGTCGCTCCAAGTAGCGAAAAATCAGCTTGTTCGCACTCTATTACTCTAACTCGTCCGCTTAGATTTATCCAGCTTGATGATGGATTTTTCAAGCTGGATGACGCTACGCCTAGTGATTGTATCTACCTTGCGCTTGAGACAATGTATAAAGATAAAAAGCCAGATCTTATCATAAGTGGTATAAATCATGGCGCAAATGTAGGCGAAGATATAACCTACTCAGGCACTTGCGGTGGGGCTATGGAAGGCACACTTCAAGGGGTTTGCTCTATTGCCGTTTCGCAACTATATAATAATGATAGCTTGGATAAATTTGGCTTTGATTTAGCTTGTGAAATTACATTAGAATTAGTCAAAAATATATTTGAAAATGGCTATCCGCTACGCGGTAGAGAGTTTTTAAATTTAAATATTCCTGCTGTGCCAAAAAGTGAGTATAAAGGGCTAAAAATAGTCCCAGCTGGTCAGCAAAGCTACAACACAAACGCCCAAATTCATCGCAATCCAAGAGGCTTAGAATACTACTGGCTAGGCACACCTGGAATTCGATACGCAGCAGATCTAGGCTACGCATGCGATATTGAAACTCTTAGTCAAAATTATGCTAGTCTTACGCCAATTAAACTTGATATGACTGCGTATAAAAGCATAGAAATAGTAAAAAACTGGATGGAAAAATGATTGATAGATTTACTAGAAGTCGCTGGATTTTTGGCGATAAATTTGAAAAACTCCAAAGCTCAAAGGTACTAGTATGTGGCTGTGGGGGCGTAGGTGGCGTGTGTATCGATGCCTTGTATCGCAGTGGGGTTGGGCATATCACCGCAATTGATTGTGATAAATTTGATATAACAAACCAAAATCGCCAAATAGGAAGCGACTTTGTAGGGGAGCTTAAAACCGATGTATTTGCTAGGCTCTATCCTGGTATAAAAACGATGAATTTAAAGCTAACGCCAAGCGTGATAAGTGAGTTTGATTTTGAGCCTTTTGACCTTGTTATTGACTGTATAGATGATATACCAGCTAAGGTGGCGATGGCTCAAATTTGCTATAAAAAACTACTTAGCTCAATGGGTGGGGCTAAAAGGCTAGATCCAACAAAAATAGAAGTCGCAAGTATCAAAAAAACTACAAACGATCCATTTGCTAGGAAAATTAGATATGAGCTTAAAAAAGCTGGATTTAAGGGAGATTATAAGGTAGTTTTCTCAACAGAAGCACCAAATTGCGTAAATTTAGGAAGCTTTATAGGCGTAACAGCAAGTTTTGGCTTAAATTTAGCAGCACTTGCGGTAAATAGGCTCACTAAATGCTAAAAAGCTTTTGGCAAAACTATAAACTCGTCTCAAAGCCAAATATAACTCCGCCTAATATGATAAGCCGTGTTGGGAATTTAGCAGAGAGTGAGTTTTTTGATATTATTAGTCAAATCAATGGATTAAATATCTATAAAAATAAACGCGTTAAGGATTCTAATGCTGGATTGCATGAGATTGATTTTATCATCGTAGATGGATTTTATATCTATCTTGTGGAGTTTAAACACTGGGTTGGGAGCATTGATATTAGCGGTGATGGGTGGATACAAACTACTAAAAAACGAACCATAATACACCAAGATCCACTGGCTAAACTACTTAAAAATACTCAAATTTTCAAAGATTTTTTAACCAATAATGAATTTGATCTAAGTAGCTATAAAATACTTAGTTTTGTCGTTTTTGATAAAACAAAAATTAGCATACCAAAGCAAATTCGCAAAAATAGATATATATTAACCAAACACAATTTTTTAAATCTTTTACATAAAAATCGCAGCAAAATCCGCCCAGATAGCAATAGTCAAAATCAGCTTAAAAAAATATTAACTTCTATGACTGTATGGTCTCGCTTGCACCTATATGGCGGCGAGATACTAACTGGGTCGATTAGATATTTTTTAATCAGTAATAAAAAGAAAAAATTGCCAAAGCATTTTAGAGTAAATTTAGACTTAAACTGGCAAAGAAATAATACAATAAGCTTTATAAATGCCCTATTTGGCAGACGAAAAAAGCTAAAAATCAAATCCAAAATATATAAAATTCATCCAAATGATAGCGTAGGATTTATACAAGCTGGGGAATTTGAGATTAAACATATCAAATTTGGATTAATAGAAAAAATCGTAAAAGATGATGAGATTATCTGATTTTTTTAATATTAGTTTTTGATATTTTATAAATTTTTGACGCTGGGGCTTGAGTAAATTTGGTATCTATGATAATATCAGCATTTGCCATCGCAAATTCTATATCAAAGCCCTTTTTATGGGGATTTGCACTAGTAGAATATGCCCACCCTAGCTTATCTAATAATCTAGCGTGCGGGTGATCTTTTACCACTCTAATGGCTTGTGAATTTGGGTATATGAATGTTGTTTTTTTGGCTCTGCGGACTAAATTTCGATATTTTTTAGGAACTCTTGAGATATTTTTTAAGATGCTAAATTGACTAACACAAATCAAACAAGGCTGATTTAATGGGCGGTTTTTTACTCTATTTAACTTCTCTAAGTCTTGGCTTAAAAATCCAGCCGTGGTATCAGTCTGAGCCAAATAAATCATAAAAGCCCTATCCTAGCCTTAAGGTCAGCCACGCCCCTATAAATCGCACTTTTGACTATAGCATTTATGCTAGTTGCGATACCATACTTAAGCAAATTTTGAATACTCTTATACACAGCATAAAGATCGCCAATTCCACCTTCTACCATATTTTATTTGCCTAGATACTCTTGTAAGCTTTTTACCTCTAGGGCTGCTTCATTTGAGCTAATTGAGCTAGCGGCGACTAAGGCTGCGTTCATATTAGTAAAATATGGAATTTTAAATCTAAGCACGGCTTGTCGGATTTTCACAGCGTCGCTAGTGCTAGATTTGTTATCACTGGTATTGACAGCTAGAGCTATATCCCCATTTTTTAGCCTGTCTTCGATATTTGGGCGACCTTCGCTAATTTTATATACCATTTCGCACTTAACTCCAGCTTGAGACAAGGCTTTATAAGTGCCACCAGTAGCCACTATCTCAAAGCCTAGCTTATCAAATTCCTTAGCTAATAAAATTCCACGCTCCTTATCTGCATCAGCTAAGCTTATAAAGACCGCACCACTACTTGGGAGTATATTTTTAGCTGATATTTGAGACTTGACAAAGCTCTTAGCAAAGCTATCGCTAATCCCCATAACCTCGCCTGTGCTCTTCATCTCTGGACCCAAAATCAGATCGGCTCCGCTTAATTTATTAAACGGAAATACGCTCTCTTTTACACAAACTACCCCATTTAAATCTGGTTTATAAATTTGCCCATCAAATTTAACCACTTTAAATTGGTCATAAAACTCAAGCGCCTCTTTTAAATTCCCTTGCCACATAACGCGCGTGGCGACTTTTGCCATCGGAAGACCTGTAGCCTTACTTACAAATGGCACCGTGCGGCTAGCTCTTGGATTAACCTCAATAATATAAAGTTTATCATTATATACCGCAAATTGTATATTCATAAGCCCTATTACGCCAAGCTTTAGGGCTATATCTTTGGTGCATTTTTCTACTTGATCTATGATTTTTTGCGATAGATTGCGTGGTGGGAGTATGCTAGCACTATCGCCACTATGGATTCCAGCCTCCTCTATATGCTCCATAATAGCACCGATATAGACATCTTTGCCATCGCTAATTGCATCCACATCAAGCTCGGTAGCATCTTGTAGGAATTTATCTAAAAGCACTGGTGAGTTATTACTTACTTTAACTGCCTCCCCCATATACTCTTTTAGCTCAATTTGATTATGAACTCTTCTCATAGCTCGCCCACCTAAGACATAGCTAGGACGCACCAAAACAGGATAGCCGATTTTATTTGCTTTTTCCAAAGCTTCAGACTCGCTAGTAGCGGTATCATTCTCAGGCTGAGCCACATCGATTAAGCGTATAAACTCACTAAATTTCTTTCTATCTTCTGCTACATCGATTACTCTAGCACTTGTGCCTATTATCTTAGCTCCGATCATTGATAGGCGTTTGGAGAATTTAAGAGGGGTTTGACCACCAAAATGAACTATAACGCCATCTGGATTTTCACGCTCTATCACGGCTCTTAAATGCTCAAAATCAATTGGCTCAAAATATAAAATATCGCTAGTATCATAATCAGTTGAGACGGTTTCTGGGTTGCAATTATACATTATAGTTGTAATACCAAGGTCTTTTAGGGCATAACTCGCATGAACGCAACAATAATCAAACTCAATCCCTTGACCTATTCTATTTGCCCCCCCACCGATGATAAGAACCTTTTTATTAGCGCTATTTACTTTTAAACTTGGTAAATTTGGTGTGATATTTGTGCTACTATAAAGATATGGAGTAAGTGCTAAAAACTCGCCACCGCAAGTATCAACCTCATTATACTCTAAAGCGATATTGTGACGCATTCTAGCGTAATATATATCATTTTGACTTAATTCTAAATTATCTTTGGAGTTGATTAGATATGCTATCATCTTATCGCTAAAGCCCCAAGTTTTGGCTTTTCTTAAAAGCTCTTTATCATTTAAGATATCCATATCTACACTTTTTTCAAACTCAACTATCTCATAAATTTTATTTAAAAACCATCTATCAATCTTAGTTAATTCATAAACCTCATCAACGCTTTTGCCACTCCTAAAAGCTTGAGCGATATATAAAATTCTATTTTCATGAGCGTTTCTTAGCCCAAATACAAGCTCATCATCGCTTAGGCTTAGATGATTAAATCCGCTATAATCCTTCTCTAAGCTACAAAGGGCTTTTTGGATGCTCTCTTTAAAGCTTCTGCCAATTGCCATTACTTCACCCACGCTTTTCATCGCTGTGCCTAGATATGGATTAGAGCCTGGGAATTTCTCAAATGTAAATCTTGGAATTTTAGTAACTATATAGTCAATTACTGGCTCAAAACTAGCCGGAGTGCCTGTGATATCGTTTTTAATCTCATCAAGAGTAAAGCCCACTGCAAGCATAGTAGCAACCTTAGCTATCGGATAGCCTGTAGCCTTACTAGCTAAAGCTGAACTTCTGCTTACACGCGGATTCATCTCAATTACAGTCATTCTACCATTTTTAGGATTTATAGCAAATTGCACATTGCTTCCGCCTGTATCTACGCCAATCTCACGCAAGATTTTAAAACTCGCATCACGCATATATTGATACTCTTTATCAGTTAGAGTAAGGGCTGGGGCTATGGTTATGCTATCTCCAGTATGCACTCCCATCGGATCTAAATTCTCTATTGAGCATACGATAATGCAGTTATCAGCCCTATCTCTGATGACCTCCATCTCATACTCTTTCCACCCAAGAAGACTCTCTTCGATTAAAATTTCATTTATAGGACTAGCCTCTATCCCGCTTTCTGCAATATCTCTAAATTCATCAAGATTATATGCCACGCCACTACCAGCACCGCCTAAGGTGTAGCTAGCTCTAATTATAAGTGGAAATCCTATCTCATTAGCCGCATTTAAAGCCTCTTGCATATTATAAGCATACATTGACTTTGGCAAGTCCATACCTATCTTTATCATCGCCTCTTTAAAAGCTACTCTATCTTCGCCTTTTTTTATAGCTGCTGGATTAGCTCCTAGGAATTTAACATTGCCAAGCATATCATTCTCATATAGCTCCATAGCCACATTTAACGCTACTTGACCACCCATAGTAGGCAAGATAGCATCGACGCTCTCTTTTTTGATTATGCGACTTATGCTCTCTTTGGTAATTGGCTCTATATAGGTTGCATCGGCAAAATCTGGATCTGTCATAATCGTAGCTGGATTAGAATTAATAAGCACAACTCTATAGCCAAGCTCTTTTAGCGTTTTAGCTGCTTGAGTGCCACTATAGTCAAACTCACAGGCTTGACCGATGACTATAGGTCCGCTTCCTATAAGCAAAATTGTCTTGATATCTTCTCTTTTTGGCATACTCCACCTCTCTTATTTTCGCACTTTAAGGGATACTAAGATTACTTAATTTTTAGCAAATTTAAGTGTAATTATATTGAATAATAGATAAAAAACAGCATAAAAAAGGGATAAAATTCTGTTGTAAATTGTTGATTTATAGAAATTTGAATGAAATTTGAGTATTATTGATTTGTAACCACATATAGGTAGCTTGGAACTTGGATTTTTAGCATAGTCTCTACAACTGCACTCTTATATAACTCCTCTTCATAGACTTTAATAATTCTACCTACTGGCACTCCACCAAAAAATATCCCATCAAGTCCGCTAGTATAGACCTCATCGCCTACTTTTGGATTGAGCCATTGGGCTATAAATTTAACCGTGATATTCTTGCCATTTCCAGTAGCGATACCTGCTATACGCTGCTCTCCGATACTTACAGAAAATGTCGATTTGGGGTCAGTTTGAAGTAAGGCTAGCGGATTTCCATCTTTATTTACCACTATACCTGCCGTTTTACCTTGAGAGATTAGACCATAAATTTTATTCTCATCAAATTCATCAAAATCGATCCAAATTTTATCATGATCCCCAATATTCATATACGAAAGCGCCCTAACAAGCCTAATATCTGGGTTAAATCTAGTTGAATTTTGCTCGCTCAATAGTGTATCAAGCTTATAAGCAAACGCCGAAAGCAAGGTAGCTGAGTACTCCAGCTCAGCATTTTGCTCTCTAAGCGCTCTTATCTCATCTGCTTGGTTAAAATGCTCATCAATACTATTAACTATAAAATCCCTTGTATCTTGATATAGTGATAATATGAAATTTGTGCTATTTATCACTATACTTCTAGCATAATCGCTTAGATAAAATGATGTAAAACCCAAGCAAATAATTATTAAGATAAATTTAATTTTATTCATTTATTAATTGCTGTAATAAACCTATCTCTTCTAAGGCCTTACCAGTTCCTCTAGCCACTGCAAGAAGTGGCTCATCAGCTACATAAACTGGTAGTTTTACAATATCAGCCAAATACTTATCTAGCCCTCTAATCAGCGCTCCACCACCAGTAAGCACCACACCACGCTCTACTATATCTCCAGCTAGATCTGGTGGCATATTTTCTAAAACGGTTTTTAAAGCATCGGCAATCTCTTTTAAAGGCTCTCTCATCGCCTCTCTAATATCCTCGCTAGTAAGCTCTATACGGCTTAATAGTCCGCTTACTTGATCCCTACCTTTTACTACCATAGATAGCTCTTTAGGTAGCTGAATGGCTGAGCCAATCTTGATCTTAATATCCTCGCCATTTCTCTCGCCAATTAGCAAGTTATACTTCTCTTTTACATAGTTCATAATGCTAGCATCAAGCTTATCTCCAGCCGTTCTAATGCTTTTAGATATAACCAAACCACCCAAAGATACCACGCCAATCTCAGTTGTGCCACCACCAATATCCACTACCAAACTACCTTGAGGCTCACGGATTGGCAAATTCGCCCCAATGGCTGCAGCCATAGGCTCTTCTATCAAAAAGACCTCTCTAGCCCCAGCTGAAAGCGCACTCTCCCTAACGGCTTTTCTCTCGACTTGAGTTAAGCCATATGGGACAGAGATAATGATTCTAGGGCGTAAAAATGTCTTTCTTCTATGGGTTTTTTCGATAAAATGTCTAATCATCTTCTCAGTCATATCAAAATCTGCTATAACCCCATCTCTCATAGGCCTAATCGCCTCTATATCCCCTGGAGTTTTACCCACCATCTCCTTAGCATCATGCCCGACTGCTAGTATCTTTTGCTTACCATATTTCTCTCTTTGGACAGCTACAACACTTGGCTCATTTATCACAATGCCTTTATCTTTTACCAATACCAATGTATTTGCAGTGCCTAAGTCTATTCCCATATCGCTAGAAAATAGCCCTACTAATTGGTCTAAAATCATATATCTCCTTTACTTTGCTTTCATTAATAGTGGCTTTGCATCACCATCAATCACATTTTTTGATATTATCACATCATAGCCATTTAACTCTGGAAGATCATACATAATATCTATCATCACATCTTCCATTATACTCCTTAAACCTCTAGCTCCAGTTTTACGCTTAATGGCTTGATTTGCCACCTCTTTAATAGCCTCATCTTCAAATTTAAGCCTTGCTCCATCAATGGCAAAGAGCTTTTCATACTGCTTTAAAAGGGCGTTTTTAGGCTGGGTTAAGATATTTACCATATCATCAATTGTAATCTCATTTAGGGTTGTAATAGCGTGTAATCTGCCAATTAGCTCAGGAATTAGCCCAAAATGCACCAAATCATCAGGCTCTACAAGGCTTAGCAAATTTGACTTCTGGCTTTTACCACGCTTCTCTTGATTAAATCCTAAAACATTCTTACCAAGCCTACGCTCAATAATATCCTTAAGTCCATCAAAAGCCCCACCGCAAACAAATAAAATATTTGTAGTATCAATCTGAATAAAATCTTGATTTGGGTGCTTTCTACCGCCTTTTGGTGGGATATTTACCACGCTACCTTCTATTATCTTTAATAGTGCTTGCTGGACGCCCTCACCGCTTACATCACGAGTAATTGACCTATTCTCACCCATTCTAGCAATCTTATCTATCTCATCGACAAACACAATCCCCTGCTCAGCTCTTTTCACATCGCCACCGGCTGCATTTAATAGCTTTGTAAGGATATTTTCTACATCTTCACCTACATATCCAGCCTCAGTTAAGCTTGTAGCATCGCAAATAGCTATTGGAACATCTAAAAATCTAGCCAAAGTTTGAGCCATTAGCGTTTTACCGCTCCCTGTAGGGCCAATTAGCAAGATATTTGATTTTGAAATTTCAGTATCATCTTCAATGCTATGTTGCTTAAATATTCTTTTATAATGATTATAAACACCTACGCTAAAGACCTTTTTAGCTCTTTCTTGACCTATTACATAATCATCTAAAACAGATTTTAAAATCTTTGGAGTTATATCTTTATAATCTATAACCTTATGAGTATTTTGCCCTGTTTCATCGCCATGAACTGCACTATATGCTGCATCAACACAGAATTCACATATAAATGAACTATCACTCTCATTAGCTAAAAGTTTTCTATCATTTGCTTCGCTCTCACCGCAAAAACTACACTTTCTAGCCATTAATCTCTCCCCTTATCAAGCGGTATTCCTCTTTTTGTGTTTATGATAAATTCGCACATCTTCCTAGCCTCTAAAGTAGGATTTTGATCCAAAAGCTCTAATGCTCTATCTTTTAATCCGCCACCACTTCTAAATAGAAATTTATAAGCTTTATTGATCTGTTCTACTATCTCTTTATCAAATCTTCTGCGAATTCCAACTAAATTTAAACTTCTTATATAAGCCCTATTTCCTTCAGCTAAGCAAAATGGCACCACATCTTGACTAAGCGCTGATGCCCCAGCTATCATACAGCTCTCACCAATATGGACAAACTGATGCACAGGCGTAAGACCGCCAATCACAGCATAATCATCGATCACCACATGCCCTGCTAGCGTCACGCCATTGGCTAAAATAATCCCATCACCCAAGAGGCAATCATGAGCTATATGGGTATATGCCATTATAAAATTATTACTACCGATATTAGTGTATCCATCGCCCTTTTTGGTGCCTGAGTTTATGGTAGCAAACTCCCTGATGGTAACATTTTCTCCTACTCGAACTCCACCAGCATCCTCTATAGAGTAGCTAATATCTTGAGGGATATCGCCCACAATTGCGTAGCTATAAATTTTACTACCGCTACCAATATGCGTATCTCCGATAATCCTAGCACCTTGCTTGATTATAACATTATCACCCAAAACGCTCTTTGAGCTTATGAAAGCATATGGCTCAATAACACATCCATCACCTAAAATAGCACCATCTTCTACAACTGCTGTATTATGAATTTGCATATTTTGCTCTTAATTATTTATCTACAATCATCGCTTTTAGCTCAGCTTCAGCCACTAATTTCTCATCTACATAGGCCTTAGCACTCAAAGCCCAGATATTTCCCTTGCGCTTTAAAACCTCTAATCTATACTCTAATCTATCGCCCGGGCGAACAGGAGATCTAAATTTCGCCCCATCAATACTCATAAAATAGACTACCTTATTCTCTACGCTAATTTGCTCCTCTTCACCCAAGCTTTTAAAAGCTAAAATTCCGCCAGCTTGAGCCATTCCTTCAATAATCATAACGCCTGGATATATAGGATGACCTGGAAAATGACCTTGAAAAACCTGCTCGGCAATTGTAACATTCTTATACCCTTTAATATGCTTATTTGGCTCTAGCTCAACAACTCTATCAATAAGCAAAAATGGGTATCTGTGCGGTAATATCTTTTGAATTTCAACTACATCTATCATAAAATACCTTCTGAATACAAAGTGCTAGATTGTATCTAAAATTAGCAAAATATTAGTTGAATTTTTAAAAAATATCAATAATTTTATCTAAATTCAGATAGATATTAAATTTTTTCTACCACCTCTACGCTTGCTGGAAAGATTTGGCTATTTGCTTCTACTATGTATTTAGCCTTTTTAATCTCATCGACTACAATTATAGGGCTTAGATTAGATTTAGTAATCTTTTGACGCACCTTTAGCTCTTGCTTTAATTTTGGTGGATTATAGATTAATTCTAGGGTATTTTTATATTTAAATTTGCCAAGTTTATTAAATTTAGATAGGCTTATAAGCTTAATATCATCTTTATTTGTATTGATAAAATCTCCTTGCTTTTCAATGATAAATTTAGAGCTTAAAAGCCTAAAATGTGAGTAAAATAAAAAATAGCTAGGTATAGCGATATTATCCATCTTTACACGAGCAAATCTCAATCTATAATTTAGAATTTTCTCTCTAATTAAGCTAAATTTAATCTTTGATCTCTCAAGCTTTCTTACCTTTTTATATAGCTTTAATCTATAGCCTATGGAACCTGGCCAAATCTGCCCTCCAAGTGGCTCACAAAGCTCATCTATCACCTCTTCATTATGGCGTTGCTTAATAAGCCCATATATACAACCGCAATAATTTTGGTGATATAATTTATCATTTTTTGCTAGTTCAAACTGCTTTTGAGTGCCACCATTTTTTCTTAAATCCACAGCAACAGCTTCTAAATTCGTCCCTTTTATAGCATTATTTAAGGCATCTTCTAACTGGGTAAAATCTTTTTTAGGGCTCATTAGCAAGGTTGTAGTGATCTTTTTACACCCTAATTTTACGGCCTCTTTAGCACTATTTCCTACACGAAATTCAAAGCAATACGCACATCTTTTGCCCTTTTCAGGCTCATCTTCAAGCCCCTTAGTTCCCTTTAGCCACTCTTCATACTCATACTCACCGCAAATAACCTCTACACCAAGCTTTTTACAACTTCTTTTGACATCTTGAAATCTTAGCAAAAATTCACTATAAGGGTGGATATTTGGGTCGTAAAAATACCCTATAATACGCTCATTTGGATATAGCTTCTTAAGCTCGCCAATGAAATAGTGGCTATCAACACTACAGCATATATGAACTAGCAAATTCGCCTACTTTACAAGATCTGCTAGCACCTTAGCGGCGTGGCCAGCTGCTTTTACGCTCTTATAGACTTTTAGGATTTTTCCATCTTTATCTATGACAAATGTCGTGCGGACAATCCCTAAATACTCTTTTCCATAATTTTTTCTAACTTGCCAAACACCATAAGCTTTAGCTACCTCTTTATCTGGATCGCTAAGCAAAATATGCTTTAAATTTTGCTTATTTATAAATCCGGCGTGAGATTTAACGCTATCTGGGCTAATGCCTACAATCACGCAATCATTAGCGATAAAATCATCATAATTTTGACTAAATTCACAAGCCTCAGTCGTACAACCTGGAGTATTATCCTTTGGATAGAAGTATAAAACCACATTTTTACCCGCAAAATCTTTTAAGCTAATGCTTACTCCATCACTATTTTCTAAGGAGAAATCAGGTGCTATATCTCCAGCTGTTAAGGTAACTTTACGCTCTAAATCCTCTTGAGTGAAATTTGGATTTTTAGCCTCCATTATTTACCCTCTTTCATAGCTTGAACAGATTTAGCACCAAAATATGTCGCATCACTTCTAATCTCATCAAAATTTATAACCACACGCTCAGGCTTTTTACCTAGATCATTTACCATAATATCAGTGATTTTGACTGCGATTTCATCTAATTTTTGGCGACTTGGCATAGGGTCGGCTAGTTTAATATTTATAATTGGCATATTTTTCCTTTTAAATCAAATTAAAACCAAAATTATACTCAAATTTAAGTTAATATCATATATTTTTATATATTTACACTATTTTTCTCTCCCAAACAAGGGCTGAGGCGATGATGGTCTCTAGGCTATCTTTTTTAGGTTTCCAAGAGGTAAGACTTCTTAATTTTGATGAATCAGCGATCAACACAGCCGGATCACCTAGGCGTCTTGGTGCGTCCATAACCTCAAAATCTACCTTGCTTACCTTTTTAGCCATATCAATCACTTCAAGCACGCTAAATCCATGCCCATACCCAACATTAAATATATCACTATCACTGCTATCAAGATAATCAAGCACCGCTAAATGCGCATCTGCTAAATCCTCAATATGGATATAATCCCTTATACAAGTCCCATCTTTAGTATCATAATCCCTGCCAAAGATACTCATATTGGCTCTTTTTCCAGTTATTGTTTGCGTGGCTACTTTTATTAGATGGGTGGCGTTTGGATAGTTTTGGCCAATTAAAGAGTCGCTTGAAGCGCCTGCGACATTAAAATATCTTAAAATTCCATATTTAAAACTGCTATTTGCTGCGGCTGCATCTTTTAAAATTTGCTCGCTCATAAGCTTTGATCTTCCATATGGATTTATAGGATTTTGTGGGCTATTTTCGCACACTATGCCATTTTCAGGCTCGCCATAAGTAGCAGCTGTAGAGCTAAATATAAACTTTTTAATCCCAAATTTAATTGCTAAATTAATGAGATTTGCGGTATTTGCGGTATTGTTTAGATAATATTTTAGCGGATTTTGCATACTCTCAAATACCTCGATATAAGCCGCAAAATGTATAATCGCATCAAATTTATGCGTAGAAAAAATCTCTTCTAATAACGCAGTATCGGCTAAATCACACTTGATAAACTCAAATTTCCCCACACTCTCAAGCGCTATTAAAGCCTCTCTTGATCCGCTATAAAAATTATCAATTACGGTGATTTTATCACTATTTTTATGTAAAAGTGCCTTTAAAACATGTGAGCCTATATAACCAGCTCCACCGGTGATTAGGATATTCATTTTTACTCCTTAATTATAATCCAAATAATTTAAGCAATCTTAAAGATTTATAGCTAACATTATATTTATTTTATCGCAAGATTTTGCCTTCTTATCCCTTTAAATTTACTTAAGGTGGTAAAAATTTATGATAATAAATGCAGCTAAACAAGTTAAATTAAAAATTAATTTTTATTAATATTTAATTTACTTATGCTAGAATTGCAAAAACTATCACATAAAAAATGAGACTAATAATACCTAAAGAAAACAAGCAAGCAAAAGCAGCTAAGAGTGTGGTAGATAAACTAAAGCGCTCTAGCTCCCTCTTTGCTTACGCTATTAAAGATTTTGAGTATTTTGAGGGCAAGGTAGAGAACTACTACGCACTAAGAGAAGAAGCTTGGGAAGCTTGGCACGAATACAACAAAATAAGAAATAGGCTCATAGAAGCCATAGAACGCCTATAAAATCGCTTAAGTAGCCTAAAAAGAAATAAGAGTAGTAAATAGTATTAATAAGATTGTGTAGAAATGGCTTAAAAGGTTAAGCTAAGCTAGGGTTTAGTATAGAAATGGATTTTAGATAGCATTGCCATCCCAGAGTTAGCACTTGTCCCTTTGTGCCTAAAAGCTCACTTAACACCTTGCCACTTCTGCATATTTTATTTGAGTCATAGCCGTGAATATACGCAAATTATGTTTATTCTTTTAATTATTTTTTATTATATTTTGAAGTCTTCTCATTGCTATTTCATAGGCTCTATTTTGATAATCTGTGCTATGGAATTCCAAAGCTCTTAAAAACTCATCATAGAACCTAATTTCTGATTTATATTCACTAAAAAACTTAAAAAGTTTTTTATAGGTAATAATTTCGTATTCTTTATTAGCCACTTCTTTTTTGGCGTTATCATTTCTTAAAATATCGTGGTGATCTGGCACAAGTAAAATACATTTTACTTCTCTAGCTTCAGCACCTTTATCTTTAATCTTGGCAAAATCACGATACTTATCAAGCTGGTTTTCTATTTCTTCATTCATTTTTTCATCATATTTTTTGCCATTTACTCCAGATTTGATTTTATTTTCTATAACAATAGCATGTTTATCATCTTTTATATAAATATCTATATTTTCATCGGTTTCTCTTGTTATTACAGCCATTTTACTATCCATTTGAAATTTTGCGAATTCAAGGCAAAATTTAGCCAATAATTCTCTATCTTCATTAAGAACATAACTTATAATATTTGAAAATGCTAATTCATCATACTCTTTGCCTATCACTTCAAAAAAATTTACATCTTTTATATCTTCATTATTTTTCATTATTTCATCAACACTTTGGCAAGGTTTTTCATCCCAAAATTCTTTTTTATCTAAAAACTCTTGTAGTTTTGAGTCCTTAAGTTTTTCTTCATCTAAATACTCAATTAACGATTGTTTTGCTCTAAAATTAACATAACATTTATTATCGCTAACTTCGTTTTCATTTACAATATAAATTTTTTGTTTTGGCTTTTTAAAAGAACCAACCTTAAAAGTTACATAGACGGTATTTTCTTGTTCGTTAAATAACTCATTTAATGCTTTTCCACCATATTTTATTTTTTCTTCTTTAATGAGTTTTATTTGTTTGTCTTGTTCTTCATCCATAAGCTTATTTCTAGACCCTTTCATAAACTCATCGCTAATCAAACATTCCAAATCGCTGGCATATCCCAAAATTTCCATATGCCCTTGTCCAACACTACGCACCATAAGAACAGCAGCAGCATTTTTTGCTTTAATATTTATTTTTCCATAAGGTGTTATGTAAATATAATGCTCACCATTGTCAGCTTTAAAAAAATTTATAACTTCATGTCCTAGATTATCATTTAGATAGCCACCACTAAAAACTCTGTTTAAAATTATCATTTTTACCTCTTTTGATTTTTAAAGAATTTTTGAACTCTATCCTTAGTTTTTTAATATAATTTTATCTCACTAAAAACCGCCTATTTTAAAAGTAGGAATTTTAGTAAAACTAGCATTTTATGTTGTATTGTTAAATTTAAAAAATTTTTCAAAACAAAGGAATAAAAATGAGATTTTTACAATCAATCTACGAAAGTGAGCAAAAGATAGCGATATAAACATTGATTTAAAAGACTTTAACGAGTTTTTAGGGATTGGTAAGATATCTTTAGAGTAACTTGATGGTTGCGAGAGAGGGACTTGAACCCCCGACCCTCGGGTTATGAGCCCGATGAGCTACCACTGCTCCATCTCGCGTCATAAGAGGTGGATGGGGTAAGAGGATTCGAACCTCTGAATGACAGGACCAAAACCTGTTGCCTTACCGCTTGGCGATACCCCAATATAAAAATGAGTTGGAATTATACTATATCTTTTGCCTTTTGTCAAGCATTTTGGCAAAAATTACTCAAAATTATCAAATTTATAATAAATAAATTTGCTTAATATCATAAAAGTTTTTGATAAATGTAATTTTCATTTATTGTAAAGTTAGTTTAAGCAGACCATAAAATATGATCTGCTAAATTTTAGAATTTATAGTTATATCCTAAATATAAGCCGTAGTTTGTCTCTTTTACATCTTTTAATTCAAATTTCGATACTTTTTTGTAATCTGTTCTGTCTGTTTTGAAGCCAAACTCTAGCTCGTTATTTTTATCGATTGAGTAAATTCCACCTAGTTTTGCACCTATTATCCAGCCATTTGTGTTAGCTTTGCCTTCGCCTTCAGGTTTTAATGTCAATCTAGAATAGCCAGTATATGGACCAACTGCTAGTTTAAAATTATCTGTTATAGATGGAGTATAGTCAGCTCCAACGATAAATTTATGAGTTAGCCATTTTAGTTTAAAATTGTCTCCATCTTCATCGACTTTTGTTTTGCTAGTTTGAAAATCATAAACATAAGAGCCATAAACTCTATACATATCAAAATCATAACCGCCTTTTATGCCAATTCCAGTTTGAGCTTTTTTGAAAGTTTCTTTTTCACCATCATTTAATTTCATTTTTAAATTTGATTTAAAAGAGTAATCACTCTCAACACCGATAAATGCACCCTCAGCAAGTGCAAACGAGCAGGCCATAGAGGCAACAAGACAAATTTTTAAAGTAGAATTTATCATTCTATCTCCTTATTTTAAAATATTGAAATGTAATTATACCCCCCCCATTAATCTAAGCTTAAATTATATAAATTGCTTTAAATTTTTTACGAAAATATTAATTTTTGTATTTAAAAATTTGAAATAATCATAAATTGATTTATCTCTTCTAAATTTTAGTATTAATTATGGATTTAATTTTCTTAATATTACAAAGATGAATTTATAAAAATTGTTTATAGGTAAGATTTAGAGCGAATTTGCCCTAAATCTTTAGCGGTATTAGTGTAATTTAGACCAAATTTTGCGTTTCCAAGCCCAAGCAAATACGCTAAGAATAGCAAAATAGATCATGATATAAATACCAGTTGTCTCTCGCTCATCTTTTTTACTATCACCAGACTCTCTCATATACTCAATAACTTGCTTTTGTGCTTTCTCATTTAAGCCAACACGAGGCATAGATGTGCCCGGAAGCATTTTTTGAGTATCGTTGATAAAATTATTTAAATATAATTCATCTCTTGATCTAATATACATAGATAGATCTGGTGGGGTCATTCCTAGATAGTTTGATATGCTTTGTTTATTACCATTTGCAAATACATTTACATATTTCATATCATGGCATCTAGCACAAGACTCAACAAACACATCTCTATCGCTCATCTCTTTTGGTGCTATGCTTTTAAAGTATGCTACTAAATCGGCAACTTCTTGATTTAGATCGCCACCAGCACCATAGAATGCTGTCATAGGAAATGGATTTGTATCATTAAATTTATGCGTAACCTTTAATGTCATAGCTGGATCTTTGATAAGAGCAGCTAAGAATTTACCATCATAAAGATAACCAATATTGCTTAAATCTGGTGGAGCAACGCCATAAGCTTCACTAGCACTCTTATCATCCATAGCTGGTTCAAATCCTGCTGATTTTATACTATGGCACGCTGTACAGCCAGCTGCTACTACTAGATTTTGACCTGAAGTAGCATCGCCCTTAGCAAGATCAATGCTATTTATATCAGCCCAAAAAGAGCTATATTTTTCTAATTGAGCTTTAGCACTCTCTAAAGTCTTAGAAGCACCATCGATCGCAGTGGCATCACCGCTAGCTTGAGCAGCTTTTAAGGCGGTTTCAGCTTTTTCTACATTAGTCTTTGCTAGATTTATATCCTCTTTAGCAAAATCAAAATTTGCCGGTTCAACATGAGGGTGTAAAACTGAGTGCGCATAAGGCTCAACACCCCAATAAATAGCACCCGTAACAATGACTACAATTAAAAACGCTTTTAATTCTTTCATCTATTTGCCTTTCTTTCCTTGATTGTGATGATAGGAAGCACTACAAGTAGCAACACAAGGAAGCCAACTGATGAGAAGAATCCTATCCAAGCATTAAATCCTGTTGGAGGAAGTTTGCCATATACTGTTAGGATAATTAAATCAATTATAAGTAGCCAAAACCATACAAAAAAGCCTTTTCTTTTGTGAGCTGGCGCTACAACATCACTTCTATCATATAAAGGCATAAATAGTAGTGAAATTCCGGCAAAAGCCATAGCCAAAGCACCTATATCAGCCGCTTTTAAAGGTCCAATATCAAAGAAAAATCCACGCAAAATTTCATATTGCCATAAGAAATACCACTCAGGATAGATATGAGTTGGTGTTTTAGCTGCGTTAGCTGGATCGAAGTTGATTGGATCCATGGCAAAATTAAAATGGAAACTCACTAAATAGAAGAAGAATATCATAAATAAAGATACATAAAAGAAATCTTTACTTAAAAATCCTGGCCAAAATGGGATAACTTTTGAATTTATAGTATCGCCTTTTAGATATTTTTCAGCTTCAAGCTCAAAATCTATCTCTTCACCTTCGAGGTTATTTACATGTGGAACTCTAAGAGTATAAAAATGAAGCCCTATAACCATGATAATAACAATAGGTAATAAACATACATGAAGCATAAAAAATCTTGTAAGTGTAGGATCGCTAACTGCGTAATCCCCCCTAATCCACTCAACTAACGCACCGCCAATAAATGGAATTCCGCCAAATAGTTGAGTGATAACTTGCGCTGCCCAGTAGCTCATCTGTCCCCATGGTAGCATATATCCACTAAATGCTTCAGCAGAGAAAATCAAGAAAAGCAACATACCGCTAATCCATATCATCTCACGGCCTTTTTTATATGAACCATAGTAAATTCCAACAAATGCGTGAATATAGATAATTAAGAAAATCACAGATGCCGCAACTGCGTGAATATGTCGCCATAACCAACCATACTCAACCTCTTTCATAATAGTGTAATTCACACTATCAAATGCCAAATTCGCATCTGGTTTATAATACATTAAAAGCAATAAACCACTGATAAAAAGCAAGGTAAATAAGACGGTTAAAATCACGCCCATTGCCCAAAGAAAATTGATATTTTTAGGTATCCAGTATTGCCCTGCTAGGACATTCCATAATTTTGTAAGAGCTATACGCTGATCGAACCAATCTCTTACGCTTGTAGCTTTTGTAATATGTGCCATAGATCCTCCCTTACGCTGTAGCGACTAATTTTTTGTACTCAGGGCCTTCTTCGCCTAGTACAAGCTTAGTCCCATCAATTTTAAATGGTGGAATATCTAGTGGGCGTGGCGGCGGACCAAATACATTCATACCATCAGAATTAAACTCTCCACCATGACAGGCACACTTAAACATCTTATCACTAGCACTCCAGCTAGGTATGCATCCAAGGTGCGTACAAAGACCGATTGTAACTATATAATTCTCATTACCTACCACTACATCTCTTGAAGGATTAGCCTTCATATTCTCATCTTTTTTAATGATAAAAATAGGCTTTTTACGCCACTCTACTTGGCGGAATTCGCCAGGCTGCATAGGGCTTAGATCTACTGTGGTAAAACCCGCTGCTTTAACGCTAGGAAGTGGATCCCAAGACTTTTTCATTCCAACCAAAGCAAAAGCACCGCCCACAGCTGCGACAGCACCAAATGCCATTCCGATGAAATCGCGTCTTTCTTGCTTTTGAATAGACATTTTTTTCCTTTCTATATATTTTGATTATTGCCACTAAATTTAAGCTAACTTTTATATTATAAAAGCGAAACTAAACCCATAATTCTACCATTTTAAAGTTAAAATTTTATTTAATTAGAATTAATTTTAGTAAAGAAATTAGCTAGGCTCAAAGCTTAGCTAAATTTATGATGTTTAATAGCAATATGCAAAATATCTATGGCTGCTGGGGTGATTCCGCTGATATTTGAAGCTGCCGCAAGAGTTGGTGGAGTAAATTTAATAAGCTTTTCAACCACCTCATTACTCAACCCGCTAATTGATTTAAAATCCAAATCGCTTGGGATTTTAATATCCAAAAGCCCTTTCATCTTCTCAACTTCTATGTGTTGCTGGGCGATGTAATGGTAGTATTTTGCCTCTGTTAGAATTTGATTTATAGACTCTTTGCTTAAATTTTCAAAGAATAAATCAAGCTTTCTAAGCTTATCTTCATCAAAGCTCTTTCTAGCTACCAATTTTTGTAGCGTTATCTTCTCATTTATTGGCTCTTCGCCCATATCTGCTAAAAACTCAAGAGTATCTTTATTTGGCGTAATCTCATTAGTAAGCAAAAGCTCCATCGCTTTTTGCAATTCATCTTTTAAAGCCACAACCTCATCATAAGCCTCTTTTGGTAATAATCCTATATCAAATCCATATTTGCTAAGTCTTAAATTTGCGTTATCTTCCCTTAAAAGTAGCCTAAATTCCGCCCTACTAGTAAACATTCTATATGGCTCTTTTGTCCCTTTTGTGACTAGATCATCTATTAAAACACCTATATAGCTCTCATCTCTGCGAAGTATCAATGGCTCTTTATTTTGTAAATTTAAAGTAGCATTAATCCCAGCCATAAGCCCTTGAGCCGCAGCCTCTTCATATCCTGTAGTTCCATTTATCTGCCCGGCTAAATATAGCCCACTAATCTTTTTTGTCTCTAGTGTGTGCTTAAGCTCGGTTGGATTGACATAATCATATTCTATAGCATATCCATGACGGACAATAATCGCATTTTCAAAGCCCTTAATCGACCTTAGCATTGCTACTTGCGCATCATATGGAAGTGAGGTTGAAAAGCCGTTTATATAGTATTCAGTAGCCTCTAGAGTTTGAGGCTCTATAAATAGATGATGGCGCTCCCTATCTCCAAAGCGATTTATCTTATCTTCGATGCTTGGGCAATACCTTGGCCCTACCCCTTCTATCTGTCCTGTAAATAGCGGAGCCCTATCAAAATTGGATCTTATAATATCATGCGTGGTTTCATTGGTATAAGCTATATAGCATGGGAGCTGCTTTTTGCTCCAATTTTTACTTCTAAAGCTAAATGGCTTTGGATTGGTATCGCCATCTTGAATTTCCAAAACGCTAAAATCAATCGAATTTGCTAATACCCTTGGGCAAGTTCCAGTCTTTAATCTACCCATTTCAAGCCCAAGAGATGATAGTGAGCTTGATAGCTCTTTTGAGCTTAATTCCCCTACACGACCAGCTTCAAGCTTATTTGTGCCCACATGGATTAAGCCATTTAGAAATGTCCCTGTTGTTATGATGAGTTTATCACAGCTATACTCATTATCTAAGTGAGTTTTAACTCCTATAATTTTTGAATTTAATGTTAAAATCTCAGTAGCGATCTCTTGAGTGATCTGTAAATTTGGAGTATTTAAAAGCAAATTTCGCATATAAATTCTATATCTATCCATATCGATTTGAGCTCTACTACCACGCACGGCTGGACCTTTGCTCTCATTTAAGAGGCGAAATTGTATCCCGCACTCATCAGTAGTAAGACCCATTTGACCGCCTAAAGCATCTATCTCTTTAACCAAATGCCCCTTAGCTAATCCTCCAATAGCTGGATTACAACTAGCTGCGCCTATTTGCTCTGCTAAGATGGTTATAAGTAGGGTTTTAGCTCCCATTTTAGCCGCAGCTAAGGATGCCTCAATCCCAGCGTGTCCTCCACCAACTACGATAATATCATACTTCATAATTTGCCTTGTGATTTTTAGGGGCGATTTTACCTAATTTATAGTAAAAGATTTATAAAATTAGACTATAATTTATCAATTTAAATTTGGGGAAATTATGTTTAATGGTCTAATTCGTGAGATTGGCATTGTGCGTAGCTTTGATGGTAAAAATCTAAGCATAAAGGCTACTTATAAGCCAAATTTAGGTGATAGTATAGCTGTAAATGGCGCTTGCTTGAGCGTAACAAACATTGATAAAGATGGATTTGTAGTAGAATTAAGTAGTGAAAGTGCTAATATATTAGCCTTAGAAAATTATAAAGATAGGGTTCATATAGAACCAGCTATGAGGATTGGCGATAGGATTGATGGGCATTTAATGCAAGGGCATATAGATGCAATTGGGGTGATAAAAAGCATTAAGAGATTACAAACTGGGGTGGATTTTATCATAGAATTGCCAAATGAAATTTTACATTTAGTCGCTAATAAAGGGGCTATTGGAGTTGAGGGTGTGAGCTTAACCATTAATGATATTAGCTCAAATTTAATGCGTCTAACCCTAATCCCTATAAGTATGAAAGATACGCTATTTGGAGAGTTTAAAGTAGGTAGGAGAGTTCATATAGAAAGCGATATTTTAGCTCGTTATATTGATAGAATTTTAAACTCAAAAAGCCAAGCTCTCACTTGGCAAAAGGCTGATTTTTATGCTAGTATCTATTGATGATGATAAAATAATTGCTGGATTTACAACTAAATTTGGCGGAGTTAGCAATGGCGTTTATGGGAGTTTGAATTTAGCTTATCATGTCGGCGATAGTAGCCAAAATGTAAGGCAAAATAGAGATACTCTAGCTAGTAAAATTGGGGCTAAAAATTTAATTTTTATGGAGCAGATACACTCTGATTTTGTGATGGAGTATAGTGGATTAAATTTGCCACCTTGTGATGCGATTTTTACCCATTTAAAGGGCGTTGGGATTTGTGCTATGGTGGCTGATTGTGCTGCGGTTTTGCTCTATGATAAAAAGCTAGGTGTAGTTGCTGCTATCCACGCTGGCAGGGCTGGAGTAGTATCAAAAATAGTTAGCAAAACTATTGATAAAATTGGCTCAAACCCTAAAAATATCAAAGCCATAATCGGACCAAATATCAAAAAAAATTGCTATGAGATAGGGGATTTGGATCTTGGGGAATTTAATAAATTTAAAGATAATGCTAAATTTGATATAAATGGGGCTTTGAGAGCTGAGCTTAATACTCTTGGGGTGGTAGATTATGAATTTAGCGATATTTGTAACCATTGCAATGAGAGATTTTACTCATATAGAAGGGATAAAATCACAGGTAGATTTGCTGGATTTATAATGTTAAAGGGGTGAAAATGTATGAGAGATATACAGATATAGAGCTTTTAAAAATTTCGCAAAATGCTAGAAATTATGGATTAGAATTTGGAGAAAATATCGCACTTTTAGAGCTATTTTTCAAGGCTAAAAATTTTGAAATTCAAGGCTATGATTTAGAAAAAATCGCCCAAATATTTAACTCATTAGAAAATATAAAAGAGAAATTCCAACTCAGCAAATAATAAGTTAAATTTAGATAGAATGCCACCTTCATTTCACATATGCTAATCCTTGTTTAGTTGCAGCAAATGCCGCTGTTAAGGAGCGTAGAGGGAATAAACTAAATTTAATTTTAAGGAGAAACTCATGGTAACTATGAGAGATTTACTAGAGTGCGGTGTGCATTTTGGTCACCAAACAAGACGCTGGAATCCAAAGATGAAAAAATTCATTTTTGGCGAGAGAAAAGGCATTTATATAATAGATTTACAAAAAACTATTAGATATTTTAGATACACATATAATATAGTAAGAGACGCCGCAGCTGAAGGCAAAACTATACTATTTGTCGGCACTAAAAAACAAGCTGGTATCGCAGTAAAAGAGTATGCTGAAAAATGCGGTATGCCATATGTAAATCACAGATGGCTTGGCGGTATGATGACGAATTTTGGGACAATTAGACAATCTATAAGAAAGCTTGAAGTTATAGAAGCTATGGAAGAAGATGGCTCTATAAATTTATTAACTAAAAAAGAAGCCCTAATGCTTCGCCGTAAAAAAGAGAAATTAATCGCAACTCTAGGCGGTATTAGAAATATAAAAACACTTCCTGATATGATATTTGTAATCGATACAGTAAAAGAGAAGATCGCCGTTGCAGAAGCTAACAAATTGAAAATACCAGTTGTAGCACCAATCGATACAAACTGCGACCCAGATATTATCGACTACCCAATTCCAGGCAATGATGATGCGATAAGGAGCGTTCAACTATTCTGCCAAGAGATGGCTGAAGCGATAAATGAAGGTAAGGCTCTAAGAGATCAAGATGAGACCGCAGAAGAGATAGAAGCTCCAACTCAAGAAGAGAAAGATGAAGTATTAGCAGAAGCTATGTTTGAAAGCGAGGAAGAGTAATGGAAATTAGCGCAGGTATGGTAAAAGAGCTCCGTGAAAGCACCGGAGCTGGTATGATGGACTGCAAAAAGGCTCTTCAAGAAGCTAATGGAGATATGGAAAAAGCAGTTGATATACTAAGAGAAAAAGGTCTTGGTAAGGCTGCTAAAAAGGCTGATCGCCTAGCTAGTGAAGGTCTTGTAAGTGTGGTTGTAAGTGATGATAATAAAACAGCAACTATCACAGAGATTAACTCTGAAACTGACTTTGTGGCTAAAAATGCAACCTTTGTCGATCTAGTTAAAAATACAACTCTTCATGTACAGACAAACTCAATCACTACAGTTGATGAGCTAAAAGAGTCTAGCATAGGCGGAGTTAAATTTGAAGAGTATTTCCAAAGCCAAATCGCAACTATCGGCGAAAATTTAGTTGTAAGAAGATTTGAAACTATCAAAGCTAGTAAAAATGGGATTGTAGCTGGATATATCCACTCAAATAGCCGTGTGGGCGTTCTTATTGGTGCGGCTTGTGATTCTGAAGAGACAGCTAGTAAAATCCACGATTTCTTAAGAAATCTTTGTATGCACGCAGCTGCTATGAAGCCTCAAGTCATCAGCTATAAAGAGTTTGACCCTGAATTTATAGAAAAAGAGTATCTAGCTCTTAAAGGTGAGCTTGAAAAAGAAAACGAAGAGCTAGTTCGCCTTAAAAAGCCACTTCACAAAATACCAGAATTTGCTAGCCGTGCTCAATTAAGCGATGAAGTAATAGCTAAAGCAACTGAGAATTTAAAAGAAGAGCTAAGAAAACAAGGCAAACCTGAAGCCATCTGGGATAAAATCCTTCCAGGTCAAATCGATAGATATATAGCAGATAATACTCAATTAGACCAACGACTTACTCTTTTAGGGCAATTCTATGTAATGGATGATAAAAAAACTATTGAGCAAGTTATCACTGAAGAGGCTAAAAAACTTGGCGGTCAAATAGAAATCGTAAGCTATGTAAGATTTGAAGTAGGTGAAGGTCTAGAGAAAAAGAGCGAAGACTTTGCAGCTGAAGTAGCCGCTCAAATGGCTTAATAATGCTAAAAGCGTTGAATTTATCTCATAAATTTGACTATCAGCTTTTTAATAATATAAACTTAGATATAAAACCAGCTACCACCACCGCTATTATGGGGGTAAGTGGTAGCGGTAAATCTACAATTTTACACATTCTATCCACCCTTTTAAAACCAGTTAGCGGTGAAGTTATATACAATGATAAATCGCTTTATAATCTAACTAGCGATGAGCTTTTAAAAATTCGCAGATATGACTTTGGCATTATCTTTCAAGCACACTATCTATTTAAGGGGTTTAATGGGTTTGAAAATATCGAGCTTGCTACAATACTAAGCGGTCAAAACATAGAGACAAAACTATTAAAAGCTCTAAATATAGATAAGGTAATAAATCAAAAAATAGGCGAACTTAGCGGCGGACAGCAACAAAGAGTTAGTATCGCTAGAGTTTTAGCTAAAAAACCTAAAATAATATTTGCAGATGAGCCAACTGGAAATTTAGATCAAATAACCGCTAAAGAGGTAATGAGCGTAATATTTGACTATGTAAAGAGCAATGAAGCTGCTTTGGTATTAGTAACTCACGATGAAGATATGGCTAAATTATGCGATGATAGCTATCAATTAGCCAACTACACTCTAACTAAAATTTGATAATTATTAGGTTTATTTATAATTTTTAATAGAAATATAATGTATCCTTTATTAATTCTTAAATATATTTTTAAAATCTATATATTTTAAGTATAATTTAATATATAAATAGATAATATTGTAAAAACTATTTTTAAGGATATAAAATGGTAAGAATGACAATGCTTCAACATGCTTGTGTGCCAAAGGAGCTTCATCAAACATATGATCTATTAAAAATACTAGAAAAACAAGAGGAAGGGAAAAAAGATAATAAAGATGATAAAATCAAAGTTGAACTTAGTAGTAGTACGATAAATCAAACTACTATTAATAGCGATAATAAGCTAGATATTTTGGCTTAATATATAAATTTATAATTTATAGCGATTATCTATCTATAAATTATAAGATTTAAATTAGCAATATTATAAATTTTATTTATAAAGCTTTGTAAAAAATAGAGCTAAAAGCTTGGATTACCAAACCCAATAATCCAGCCTAAGCTACCAAATAGATTAAATCACGCATAAATTTATCTTTTTACTACCCTGCATGGATTTCCATACGCTAAGCTACCTTCTAAAATATCTTTAACTACGATACTTCCAGCACCTATGATTATATCTTGCTTTATTTTGATCCCTTGAATTACGCTACTTCCTATCCCTATCCACGATCGTTTGCCAACGCTTACAGCACCGGCTATAGCTACTCCAGGGCAGATATGAGCAAAATCATCTATTAGACAATCATGCTCTATTATAGCACCGCTATTTACGATAACTCCACTTCCAATTACGCTATTAGCATTTATTATCGCTCCTGGCATAACCACGCTTCCAACGCCGATTTGAACGCTATTAGATATGATGGCTGTAGGGTGGATTAGCGTAATTAACTCAAATCCGCTTGATAAAACCAAATTTTGTACTCTCGCTCTAGCCTCAGCATTGCCAATAGCGATTATAACTGGATATTTTGGTAGATTTGGGCTAAATTTCAACCCATCATTATCATCTAAAAATATTAAATTCCCATATCCATTTGCCATAGCAATATCAGCTACGACCTTAGCATGGCCGCCATTGCCATAGATATAAAGGCTAGTTGCAGCCATTGAATTTCTCCGTAGTTGCCATACCATCTTTATTTACCCCATCTTTTTTTATCACCTTTTTGATGGTTTGTATGGCGATTTTTATATCTAAAAATAAGCTTAAATTATCAGCATAAAATGTATCAAATTTAAATTTCTCCCCCCAGCTTATAGCGTTTCGCCCATTTACTTGAGCTAGACCTGTGATACCTGGACGGACATTATGGCGGCGTTTTTGCTCCTTTGAGTATAGCGGTAGATACTCTACTAAAAGCGGTCTAGGCCCTATAAAGCTCATATCGCCTTTTAATACATTAAAAAGTTGTGGTAGCTCATCTATGCTAAGCGCTCTAATCTTTTTGCCAAATTTGCCAAGGCGAATCTCATCGCTTAGCAAATTCCCATCACTATCTCTCTCATTACTCATTGAGCGAAATTTGTAAATTTTAAATATCTTTTCATCCTTGCCAGGACGAGACTGGGTAAATATCACAGGAGAGCCAAGCTCTCTTTTGATAGCAAAACAGGCCCATATCATCACAGGTAAGGTCAAAATAATCAAAATCAAAGCACCTAAAATATCAAATACTCTTTTAAAAAAATATCTATACACCTGCTAATGCCTTATAAAATTTAATATATTTTGTTGTTATAAGAGGTTGATTATAATTAGCCAATACTATATCTCTAGCATTTTTACCCATCTTAGTAGCTAATAAGCTATCATCTAAAAGAGTTGCTATCTTATTTGCTAAATCGACTGGATCTCTTATCTTGCAAATTAAGCCACTAACGCCATCATCTATAGCCTCTATGCAGCCATCGCAGTTGCTTACAACTGATGGTTTAGCCATACTCATAGCCTCTAAAATAGTGCGAGGAAATCCCTCTTTATAACTTGGCAAAACAAACATATAGCAAGATGCTAGCATATTTGCTATCTCATCACTCCAGCTTATGTGGGTTACATTGGTGCTAGATAAAAAGCTCTCATCAATGCTTGATGGATTATTAGGGTCGCTTGAGCCTACAAATACAAATTGACAATCATCTCTATCTTTTAATATCCTAGCTGCTTGGTAAAACTCCATAACACCTTTATCTTTTAATGCTCTAGCTACCATTAATATAATTTTTTTATCGCTGTTAAAGTTATATAGATTGAGAATTTGCGGATTAAATTTATTTGCATCCACGCCTACGCTTTTTATGCGAATGACCTTACTCTTTGGGATTAGATGATGATTTAGCATATAGTTTGGATCTGAATCATTAACAAAAATTGTAGCATTTGAGAGTCTAAAAGTGATAAAATATAGGATTTCAATAATATATCTAACAGCTATATTTTTAAATGAATTTGATGTGTAAAAGCTACCTAGCCCTTCAACTAAATTTACTATATATTTTATACCAGCTCTTTTAGCGGCTAGTGTGCCAAATATATTTGATTTGTGAGCTGAAGTTTGGATTAAATCCAAATTTAATGATTTTAATAATTTTGTTAAATTTTTTGTATCTTTAAACACCCTAAATGGATTTAAACTAGCCTTATCAATATCATAATTTATAAGCCTAAATTCCGCTTTAATCAGCTCATTATAACTACCCTTTGGCACAATAGCGATTACCTCATGCCCTAAATCTTTTAAAGCTCGCATAATAGGCAATCTAAAGTGATATATACTCATATCTGAATGGGATAAAAATCCTATTTTCATAGTGCTACCTTTTTAATTTATATACCTTAGCAGTTGGGTCTAATATCACAGGCTCAAATGGCGTTTTTTCATAATTCTCAAGCACATAAAGCTGGATAAAAGTGCTATTAAACATCTCCTTATCAAGCAAGATAAATCGCCCATAATCAACCATATAAATCAGATAAATATCAGCTAGATTATCTATATTGTGTATGCTCTTACTAAGTTTCATATTCTCATCATATTTGGTTTCTATGTAGCTATTTACTCTAAATTTTTGACCATTTAAATCGATATATGTGGCGTCATTTGAGATTATTATCCCATTATTTAGAGCAATTCCATCTTTTACTTGAGTGAAATTTGTAGCCACTACAAAGAACGGATCGGCCCACTCCTTGCCATTTAATAGATCCAAACGAGAAAATTTGCTAACTATAGGGAATATTCCTAGCATTCTATCTGGCAAAAAGTAGTATATATCACGACTTTTTTGTGGTAGATTAAATTTATCACTTTTAATATCGCTTAAAAATTTAGTTAAATCACTATAGTTATAATCTTTTAAGATTTGCTCTAAATTTTTGCCACCATAATCCTTCTCATAGCCCATTTGTGTATATTCTACCTCAAGTCTAGCCATATTGGCTGAGCTACTTGGTGGCATAGTTAGAGCATAACTAACTGCGTAATTCTCCCTGCCTAAATGCTTTCCACCATCAATTAGCGTCTTTGTATCGCTATAATATCTAATCACATATCCATAATCCCACCAAGCTAAGGTATAATCCTCCCTATCAGCTACCTTGCCTAATCTATCTAAAACGCTTACTTCTGTATTAAATAGCACACTTGATGGCTTATAATAATATATGTGTATAAGCGATGGGATTAGGGCTAAAACGCTTATAATCCCAGCTATTAAATTTAATCTTTTAACTTTTAATCTCTCAAGCATATAAAAAAGCAAAAATCCAAATCCCATAGCTATAATCGGAACCGCATAAATAGTAAATCTCAACCCACCCTTAAGAGCTAAAAAGCCAAGTCCAACCATAGGAATAGCTACTAAAAAAATCTTAAATTTCCTACAAAGAAGTATATACCCTATCACCCCAGCGATAAATATAATCCAATGTCCGCTAATCCTTTGAGTAAATAGCCCTAAATCTATTCTACCTGATTCCATAATAGTCTGATTGACATTATAAAAATAAAATTCAACCGAACTACTATCTCCAAGACTTCTAAATAGATAAAATTTAGCTTGAAACCATATAGGATTTAATCCACCAAAGATCACAAAAAGCGATAAAACCACCACAAAAAGCAAGCTCATCACCCTAAAATTTAGCAAATTTGACCTAAAATATATAAGCCCAAATAGCCCCAAAATCAAAGCCAATCTAAGTATATACCAAGCCGCACTAATAGCTAAAATCATAAATAAAATAGCCTGGTAATTACGCAAATTTTTACGCTCAAAAATCAGAGTATAAATAGCATAAAATATACTCATACCAACGCATAAAGTATAGCTAGATGGATACCACCAATTATACACTAGCATTGAAAAAGCGATGATTAAAAAAGATATTAAATCCCCTTTAAAGTGTAGCCTAATTAATCCCCAAATAGTAAAAAGCGGTAAAACGATAACAAGCATATCCGTATCATAATACCCAGCCATTGTGCGATTATAGTAGCTATTTGCGATAGAGCCAAGCAAACTAGCGACAAAAAACGCCTTAGCATAGCCAAATTCCCTACCTATTAATATCATCGGAATTACAATAAGTGAAGATAAAAATATACTTAAATACAATATAATTGTCTCTAGGCTAAATGGCAAAATTTTAGCTAATAAAAAAGTCAAGGTAGAAAGCGGTGCTCCATAGTAGCTAAGGTCATTTGGCTGATGAAAACCAGCTATCATATCCCTAGCACCCTCAGCATAAGCGTAGCCATCATTTGTGCTTATCATTAATTGGTTATTCCATATAAAATCGCTATAGCTACTTGCCCATATCACCCACTCCATTCTGCATAATAAAGCAAAGAAATAGGCTATTAAAATAAATATTGTAATTTGGTATCTATTTAAAATTTGCATATATTGCCTCTAACTCATCTATAAGATTTTTTGCTACTATCTTTTTATCAAATTCTCTAGCCCTTATAATAGCGTTTTTTTCATAATATTTGACAAAATCTGGCTCATCGATCGCCCTTTGCATAGCCTCTTGCGTTGCTTTTTGATCGCCAGTAGGCACAAGATAGCCCCATTGATTATCCCCAATTAGCTCTCTAGCACCGCTTTTATGATCGCTTGAAATTACTAATTTTTCACACGCTAAGGCTTCTATTAAAGCATTTGAAAATCCTTCAAATAAGCTTACAAAGACAAAAGCATAGCATTTTGCCATATATTTATATGGATTGTTATCAAATCCTAGCAAAAATACTCTATTTTCTAAATTCAACTCCCTTATCAACGCTTCTAATTTACCCCGTAAAACTCCATCGCCTAAGATAATTAGCGATTTATCGCAGTTTTTTAATCCCGCATAAGCTTTGATTAAAAGCTCATGATTTTTCCCACTATCTAATCTTCCCACACTTAGGAAAAACTCCTCCTTAAACTCAACTAACTCACTAGCTTTTTTTTGAATATCTTCAATGTCAATTGCGTTATAAAGCACTTTCATCTTATCCTTGCTAATGCCAAAATTATCGCTTAAATCGCTTAAATTCCCAAGGCTATTTGGATAGATGAAATCCGCCTTTGGATATAGCCATCTAAGTAAAAATTTGCTTATTTTAGACTTTAGAGTATTACTCGCATACAACACAGATGGGGTGGAGCACTCATTTAATACCAAGGGCTTTTTATCCCCAAAAATCCTAGCCAAAGCCGCTACATAGCAGGGGCGATTCATCCATACAAAGTGCAAGTTAGTCCCAAGCTCATCGCATAATTTTTTATATTTTAAAGCCAAAAATGGAAGTTTAGCAAATTTCAAAAATCCATTTTCAAATGGCTTTGAATTCTCCAAATAACAGATTTTAACAGAGTGAGGAATTTTATATGATATTGTATTATTCATCAAAACCAGATATACCTCATATCGCTTTATAAGCTCATTAAGTAGATTTGAGACCACTCTTTCAGCCCCACCGCCAGCCATTGAGTAGATAAATAGAGAGATTTTTTTCATTATTTTCCTTTTAACTCTTTGATTAGCTCCTCCCATTTAAGGACTATGCTTTGTGAGGAAAACCTATCTAAATTTATATTTTTTACTAAATTTTCTCTTAAATTTTCATCTTTAATCGCCCTTATGATAGAGTTGCTTAGTGCCTTTGGGCTAAAATCTTTAGCTATTAAAGCATCTATGTTATCACGCAATATCTCTAAAGCCCCAGCCGTTGGAGTGCTAATCCTAACTACTCCATAAGCTCCAGCCTCATTTAATACATTACCAAATGCCTCGCTAAGGCTAGGCAAAACCAAAATCTCTGCTCTTTGATATAGCTCTTCTATCTTGCTAATATGCCCTAAAAATTCAATATCTAGCCCCAAATTTTTAGCCTTTAGCTCAAGCTTTTTACGCTCACTACCATCTCCAGCGATTATAATCTTATACCCATTTAAAAGATTTTTATCTATTAAAGCAAGTGCTTCTAAATATAAATCATACCCCTTTACAGGCTCAAGCCTTCCCACGCTTAGGATTAGTTTCTCCTTTTTAATGCTATTTTGAGCTTTGAGATATAGCGGATTATATATAATTTTGCAATTTTTAACAAAATTATAATACTCCTTATCTACCTTGCTAAGCACTACTAAAGCATCGCAAAATCTATAGCTAATATCTCGTATTTTACGCCAAATTCGTGATTTTAGCAGATTATAACTAACATGCTCAGTAGCTATAATTTTAGGCTTTAAAAAGATAGTTGAGATAATCAAATTTATATTTGTTTGATCCATAAATGAGATGATTATATCAGGATTGCTCTTTTTTACATAGGCTCGGATTTTTAAAAATTTGCTAAATTTGCTTAGATAACTTCTATTTTCATAGATATTTAAATGCGTTAATTTACCGCTAATTTTATATAAATTTAAGTTCTCTTCAAAATAAATAGTCTCTATTTGATGATTTTTGCCAAGCTCACAGCTTAAAAGCTCCACCACCCTCTCAGCACCGCCATTTCTAAGGGCTGATATTACTAGCATTATTTTCACTTTATCGCCTTATTTATGAGATTTAGCCAATCTTGATAGATATTTTCTAAGCCAAATTTCGCCCTACTATTAAAGCCATTTTTTGCTAATTTATCTCTTAAATTCTCATCATTTATAACCAAATTTAACTTCTTAGCTAAGCTTTTAGGGCTAAAATCATCACTTATCAATCCATCTTCGCCATCGCAAATTAGCTCACAAGCCCCGATTGTAGGCGTAGCAACTCTAGCAACTTTATAAAAACAAGCCTCTATCAAAGCATTGCCAAGTCCTTCATTTCGTGAGCTAGATACTATGATTTTAGCTCGTTTATAGTGGCTTTGAATATCGCTAATTCTACCTAAAAATTTAATTTTATCACTACTAAACTCATCTTTTAATCTCTTAAACTCACCGCCATCGCCACAAATCTCAACTGCGTAATTGCCCAAATTACAATATTTAAGCGAATTTAAAAATATATCGCACCCCTTTATATTTTCCAATCTCCCTACAAATAGTATTAAATTCTCCTTTCTATCTTGACTTTTCCCATCAATATCGCCAAAAAATGGATTATATATCACAGATCTATTTTTCACATAGCTATAATATTGATAATCACTCCTACTAAGCACAGATAGCCCATCGCAAAGCGGATATAAGAGTCTTTTAGCTATTTTCCACTTCCAAGACAAAAGGCTATGATGGCTATGCTCGGTGATTATTAATCTTTGCTTTGAGCCTAAATTTGCCATCAAACAAAGCAAATTTGTGCTATCCATAAAGCTTATTATAATATCATACTTACTACTTTTAAAAATCTTTCTAAGAGCAAAAATCTTGCTAAATCGCTTTTTTAAATTTACCAAAAATCCGCCATTTAAAGCGGGTAAATTTATAATTTTAATACTTTTTTCAATCTCATAAAATGGCTTTTGATTATCAAATTTAATAATATCCACGCTATACTCATAGCTTAAGCGATTTGCTATTAGGCTAAGCACCCTCTCAGCACCGCCAAATCCAAGCGTAGTTATAACAAATCCAACTCTCAAAATCTCCCCCTAATCTTGCTTATCAAACTCGCCCTTTCCTTGCTACTAAGTATCATCACAAAAGCGATTAAATATCCAAAAATCAAAATAAAACCAAAATATAGTAAAAAATCAAACCAATTAGCAATATTTATCATATTTGAAACCGGATAGATAATAGCTACAATCAAAGCAAATACCATAAGATTTTTAAAATAAATAGGATAAAATGAGCCTAGCTTAAGACCTAAATTTGCCCCAGCATTAGCAATGTCAAATAGCGTAATCTTAAGCACAATTCCAACACTAATAGATATAGCTATCTCCTTTAACCCAAACTCAAAAAATATTAATCCAATAATTTGAATGCAAAATACACAAATAGCCATAAATAGCGTTACTAAAGCTGGTCGCTTAAGCTTATCTGTGATTAAATTTATACTAATTAGTGGTCTAGAACTAGCAAAAACAATAGATGGTAAAAGCGATATTAATACCAGCTCATAGATATACTCTATCTGGCTTAAACTCTTAAAAGGTAGCCAAAGCCTATAAAACTCATCAGCCAAAACCATAAAAACCGCAATCGGTGGCAACGCTATAAAACTTATGCTTTTAAGGGCTAAAATCACCTCATCTCTAAGCGGTTTATTATCTGAGTGTAGCTTAATAAATCGTGGATTCCAAGCCACTGCTGTTGTGATGACAAAGCTCTCAATAATCATAGTTACAGACCTTGATAGAGCCAAAATCCCCATACTAATAGCACTAATAAAGATATTAACTAAAAGCAAACTAACCCCGCTTAATAGCACCTGACTAAGCATATTTAAGCTATTAAATAGCCCACTTCTAACTAGAACTTTGATGAATTTAATCCTAAAATATTTAGGGGTAAATTTCAGATTTAATCCAAATTTGCGGTTTAAAAATAGAGCGCTAAAAAATACAAAAATCGATGATATTAAAGCCGCCACCGCAGTATAATATATCATCGCATCAAATAGCCAAAATAGCCCAAGAACAAAAACGGCGTATATAGCCGTAGAGATCGCATTTCTAATCGATATTAGATACATTTGGTTTTTGATAAAGGCATGAACGCTAAAAATAGCATTAAATAACCCAATACTAAAATTGACAAAATATATCGCCATAGTCATTCTAACATCGCTTAAAAGAGCATTTGAGATATTTATTATGGATTGAATTTCAATCAAAAATATAATTGATATAAAAGCTATAATAAGACTAAATCCAAAATTAGCCATCAAAACAGAGCTATAAAATTTAGAAGCTTTGATGAAGTTGCCCTTATGATATTCACAAGCGATAAATCTACTAGCTACGGAGTTGATTACAAGAGCAAGGATAAATCCGTAATTTACAAGCGAATTTGCCAAAGCTAAAAATCCATACGCCTCATCGCCTAAAACCTTTAAAATATACGGGGTTAAAAAGAAATTAATAGCCGTTTGCAAAGCAAAAACGACTATGGTAGTTAGCAAATTTAAATACATCTATTTAAGCGATATTTGCGAAATAAAATAAAATTTAACTGCCATAATTTTCCTTAAAAATTTATCTTTTGCATTTTAGCTAAATTTAGATAATTGATTGCTTATAATATTAATTTTAAAATCTTAATTTCATTTAAAGAGATGGTAAATTTAAGCCAAAATCCACATTTGATTTAAAAAGATTAATTTTTTACAATTATATATTAGATTTGGTCTTAAATTTAAGCCAAGATTAGATAATATTGTAAATTCTAAAATTTCCAAGGGATTAGATATGGATTATTTGGCACTAGCTAAAAAGTATAAAACTCCGCTTTATATATATGATTTTGATCATATTACCGCTCAATATAATAAGCTAAAAAGAGAATTTAACGCTAGAAAGTCGCTCATTTGCTACGCTGTAAAGGCTAATTCAAATTTAAGTATTTTAAAGCATATTGCCACCCTTGGGGGCGGATTTGACTGCGTAAGTATCGGAGAAGTAAAAAGAGCCTTATTAGCAGGTGCTAGTAACTATAAGATAATCTATAGTGGCGTTGGCAAGAGCGATGAAGAGATCAAAGAGGCTTTAAATTTAGATATTTTAATGATAAATTTAGAGAGTTACGCAGAGATGCAAAGGGTGGAGATAATAGCTAAAGAGTTAAATAAAAAGGCTAGAATTTCAGTGCGAGTAAATCCAAATGTAGATCCAAAAACCCACCCATATATCTCCACAGGATTAAATAAAAATAAATTTGGCGTTAGCATAGATGAAGCTAGAAAAATCTACTTACACTCCCATAAAAGCGATCATTTAGACCCAGTTGGTATCCACTGCCATATAGGAAGTCAGTTAAGTGATATAAGCCCTGTTATAGAAGCAGCAAATATCGTTAGCAGCTTGCTTAGCGAGTTAAGAGTAGCTCAAATAGATATTAAATTTTTTGATATTGGTGGAGGGATAGGAATAAGATATAAAGATGAAAATGAGCCAAATTTATATGAATACGCTCAAGGGATTTTAGCCGCTTTAAAAGGACAAGATACCACAATAATCTGCGAACCAGGTAGATTTATAGTAGGAAATAGCGGCGAATTACTCACTAGCGTATTATATGAAAAAAGCAATGTAGATAAAAATTTTCTCATCGTAGATGCTGCGATGAATGATCTACTCCGCCCAAGTCTATATGATGCTTATCACGAGATAGTAGCCTTAAAAGATGGAGAAAAGAGAGTTTATGATGTGGTAGGCCCAATTTGTGAAAGCGGGGATTTTCTAGCTAAGGATATAGAACTTCCAAAGTTACAGCACGGCGATTTATTAGTTATCAAATCAGCTGGAGCATATGGATACTCAATGTCTAGCAACTACAACACAAGAGGTCGTGCCGCACAAATTGCTATAGAAAATGGCATAGATCGCTTAATAGGCAAAAGAGAGAGCTTTGAAGATATGATAAGAAGTGAGAAGGAATTTATATAATGTATTTTATAGATGTGCAAGGTACATTAATTAGCGATAGCGATAAAAGCCCTATTAATGGTGCTTGTAAGCTGATTGAGAGTTTGAATTTAAATCAAATTCCATATGTCGTTATCACAAATAATACTAAAGTTAAAAGCGATGAGTTTTTAGGCTCATTAAGAGCTAAAGGCTTAGCTATAAAAGATGGCGCCTATCTAGATCCATTTTGCGTGCTAAATGAGAGTATATCGCCTTGTAATGTCGCTTTATTTGGCGCTATGGAATTTATAGATACTATGCAAAATCTAGGCTACACTCAAGATAAAAATAGCCCAAAAGCGATTTTGATTGCTAGTTGGGATAAATTTAGCTTTGATGATTTTGCTACTATTAATGAACTTGCCTTAAAAGGCATTAAAATCATTGCAATGCATGAAACTAGCATTTATAAGAAAAATGGGAGATTATATCCTGGTGTTGGAGCCATTGCTGCTATGGTCTCTTATGCTACTGGGGCTAGTTTTGATAGTATTGGTAAGCCAAGCTTGGGATTTTATACAGCTGCACTTAAGCTACTAAAAGCACAAAATAGCAAAGCAGAATTTAAAAATATCACTATAATAAGCGATGACGCAACTGGGGATTTATATGGGGCTAAAGAGCTTAATATGAAAACTAGCCTAGTATTAAGTGGTAAGATAAGCAAAGATAATATATCAAATTTAAATCGTGATAAAATCGATAATATCTATGATGATGTAAGCCAAATTTTGGAGATTGTGCGATGAGTATCGATGATTTAAGAGTTAGTATTGATAAGATAGATGATGAAATTTTAAGCTTATTAAATCAAAGAATGGAATTTGTAAAAAAAATAGGTGAATTAAAAATCAACTCAAACACACCAATCTACCGCCCAGAGCGTGAAAAAGCCATACTAACAAGGCTAAAATCTAACCCCCAAAACAACCTAAGCCACAAGGCAATTGATGCTATATATCTAGAGATTTTCTCTGTTAGTAGAAATCTTGAGCTACCTCAAAAGGTAGCCTTCCTAGGCCCAGTTGGAACCTACACTCATCAAGCAGCTCAAAGCAGATTTGGGGCAACTAGTAGCTATGTGGCTATCAGCTCCATTGAAGGGGTTTTTAGAGAGCTTAGCAATAAAGAGGCAAAATATGGAGTTGTGCCGATAGAAAATAACACCGAAGGCGCAGTAGGAGCTACCCTTGATTGCCTTAGAAAGTATGAAAATGTCAAGATTGTAGCTGAAATTTATATGGATATTCACCATAGTTTTGCTAGTTTAAGCCAAAATTTAAGCAGTATAAATAAAATCTACTCCCATCCGCAAGGCTACAATCAATGCCACAATTTTTTAGATGATCATACTCTAACTTCAGTTGAGTTTATACCGACTAAATCAACGGCTCAAGCGGCACTTTTAGCCTCGCAAGATCCAAATTCAGCCGCCATTTGCTCCAAAATAGCTGCTTATATAAACAAAATACCAATAATGTTTGAAAAAATTGAAGATAATCTAGCAAATAAAACAAGATTTTTTGTATTAAGTGATTTTAAAAACATTAAAAGTAGGTGCGATAAAACCAGCATTTTAGCACTCACGGCTCATCGCCCAGGCGGACTTGTAGAGCTTTTAAATATGTTTAAAGATGGCGGAATAAATCTAACTAAGCTTGAGAGCAGACCGATAAAGCAAAAGGATTTTAAAACCATATTTTATATCGATTTTGAAGGTCATATAGATGATGATAATGTAAATTCTGTTTTAAAAAATGCTAGTAAAAACGGCCATGAGATCACCTGGCTAGGTAGCTACTTAAATCAAGAAGGACAAGAATGAATTTCAACCCACAAATATCAAATTTACCAATATATGAAGCTGGAAAGCCAATTGAGTTAGTCATTAGAGAATTTGGTATAAATCCAAAGGATATAATCAAATTAGCAAGTAATGAAAATCCACTAGGCTGCTCGCCACTTGCCTTAGAAGCTATGGAAAAATCGATACAAAAAGCAAATTTATATCCAGATGATAGCTACTATGAGTTAAAGGACTCTTTAGCAAATTTATATAATATAAATAGCAAAAATATCGTCATAGGAAGCGGAAGCGATCAAGTAATAGAGTTTATAATGCATGCTAAATTAAACCCTAGCCTCGCTATGCTGTGCGCTGGAATTACCTTTGCAATGTATGAAATTTATGCTAAACATATAGGAGCTAAAATCTATAAAACTCAAAGCCACAAACACGATATAAATGAGCTAAAAGAGCTATATAATCAGCATAAAGATGAGATTAAAGTTATATTTTTATGCTTACCAAATAATCCACTTGGAGAGTGCTTAGATGCTAGTGATGTCTATGAGTTTATCTCTAGCGTGGATAAGGATACGCTAGTAGTAATCGATGGAGCTTATATGGAATTTGCTAAATTCAAAGATAGCAAAAAAGCCATAAATCCAAAAGATATAGTATCCTTGCCAAATGCGATCTACCTAGGCACATTCTCTAAAGCTTATGGCCTTGGCGGAATGAGAGTTGGATATGGGATTGCAAATGAGCTAATAATCACCGCAATTAGTAAGCTTAGAGCACCATTTAATATCACAACCCCAAGCCTAGCTGCGGCTATAGCAGCTATAAAAGATCAAGACTTCATAGCTCAAACTCTAAAAAACAATCTAAAAGAGATGAGCGTATATGAGAAATTTGCTAAAGATAATGATATAGAGTTTATCCCAAGCTATACAAATTTCATAACATTTATATTTGATAATAGCAAAAATTCAACCCAAATTTGCGATAATCTCCTAAAAAAGGGGATAATCTTGCGTAACTTGCAAAGCTATGGCTTAAACGCTATTCGCATCACAATTGGCACAAGTATGCAAAATACAAAAGTCTTAGAAGCACTTAAAAAGGAAATTTGATAGATTATGGATTTTAAAGCTCTATTTCAGCAAATCAGTCAAGTAGTCCAAAATCTAAGCCTAAAGCAAAAAATAGTAGTTGCTAGTTCTATTGTTTTAGTGATTGGATTTTTGGTATTTTTGACACTATATAGCAGCAACAAAGACCCAGAGGCACAATTTGAAGGCTATAGCGTATTATTTCGTAATATAGACCCAGCCACATCAGCTCAAATCATAAATGAGCTTGAGACGCAAGGAATTGCGTATAAATTAGCAAATGAAGGCACAATATTAGTGCCAACTAATGATGTTTATCGCCAAAGAATCGCAATAGCAAGCCTTGGCATAATGGATAATAAAAAGGGCTTTGAAATTTACGATACTCAAGACTTTGGTGCTACTGAAAATGAGCAAAGAGTCAAATTTCAAAGAGCTATTCAAGGTGAATTATCAAAAACCATAGAGAGCCTAGAGCCGATAGAAAGGGCTAGTGTATATATCGCATTCCCAAAAGATAGCGTATTTACCGAGCGTCAAGTCCCTCCTACTGCTTCAGTCGTTGTAAAAATAAAAGATGGCTCAAAGCTAAATCGCAGACAAATTGAAGGGATAAAACGAATAGTATCTGGATCTGTGCCAAATTTAAAATTAGAAGATGTCAAGATAGTTACTCAAGATGGAGTATCTTTAGGCGATGATGATATAGCATTAGAAAATGAGCTTGTAGCAGCACAGATTAAATATAGAAGTGAATTTGAAGACTCATATGAGCAAAAAATTATCGATATGATCGGCAAATTTATCGGCGGTAAAGATAAGGTTACGGCTAAAGTTAGTATTGAGTTTGACTTTTCAACTAAAGATAGTATAAATGAAATTTATGATCCAAACTCAGTTATTAGAAGTGAGCAAAATATCGAAGAAAAACGAGAAGGAAAAGAGCCAAAAGATGTAGGTGGAGTGCCTGGGGCTGTTAGCAATATTGGTCCAGTTCAAGGTATAGAAGATAATAAACCAACTGAGCTATACTCCAAAAATGTAGCCAATACTAACTATGAAATTTCAAAACAGACTATAAAAGTCAAAGACCAATACGCCACGATAAAAAGAGTAACCGCAGCTGTAGTCGTAGATGGAAAATATGAGTTTCAAACACTTGAAGATGGCTCAAAATCTGATATTCTAACCTACATTCCACTAAATGAAAATGAAATAAACTCCATCAAAAGCCTAGTTCAACAAGCCATTGGCTATAATGCAAATAGAGGAGATGAGGTTACAGTAAGTAATTTTGAATTTAGAAATACTGGCACAATCATACAATTAAGCCCATTCCAAAGAGTGGTAGATACATACTTTAAGCCAATTATGCCAATTTTAAAATATCTAATAGTTCTACTTATCTTATACCTATTTTATAAAAAAGTTATTACTCCATTTCTTAATAAAATGCTCGAAGATGCCAAAGATGATGATCTTGAGCCTATAGCAGATGAGCCAGATATTCAAGAAGAAGCAGAGGATACACTAGAGAAATTTAAAGCTGCTAGAAAAAGGGTTGAAGATGAGCTTGGCATTGGAGATAACTTCGATGAGAGTGAGCTTAAATATGAAGTTATGCTAGAAAAACTCAAATTAATCGCAAGCGAAAAGAGCGAAGAGATCGCTACTTTATTACAAACTATGCTTAAAAATGATAGCGGATATAACTCCGGTAAGGATTTTTAATGAAATTAAATGAACAACAAAAGATGATTTTTGATGATCTTAGTATGGCTGAAAAGGTAGCTATATTGCTTATTCAATTAGGCGAAGATATTACCACTTTGCTATTTTCTCATATGGAGATTGATGTCATCACTGAAATTTCAAAATACATAGCCACGGCCAAAACAATCGATAAGAGCGTAGCGGCTGCTGTTTTGGAGGAATTTTACGCAGTTAGCCAATCCAATCAATATCTACGAAGTGGCGGTATTGAGTATGCTAAAGAGATTTTATTTAGAACTTTTGGCCCAGAGATAGCGCAAAAGATTATGGATAAGCTACAAAAATCTATGGAGACTACCAAGTCATTTGGCTATCTAGGTCAGGTTAGACCTCAACAACTTGCTGATTTTATCGTAAAAGAGCACCCTCAAACCATCGCCTTAATAGTAGCTCATATGGACGCAACTAGCGCAGCTGAAACTTTGGTTTATTTCCCAGATGATATAAGAAGCGAAGTTATAATCCGTATGGCAAATTTAGGCGATATAAGCCCTTCGGTGGTTAAACGGGTATCAACCGTGCTTGAATCCAAGCTAGAGAGCCTTACAAGCTATAAAGTCGAAGTCGGCGGTCCAAGGGCTGTTGCAGAGGTGCTAAACCGCCTTGGTCAAAAAGCTAGTAAATCCACAATTGATATTATTGAGAAAAATGACCCAAGCCTTGCTACAATGATTAAAGAGCTTATGTTTACCTTTGAAGATATAAATTCACTTGATAATAACGCTATTAGAGAGATTATCAAAGTTGTTGATAAAAAGGTTTTGATGGTTGGTTTAAAGGGCAGCGGAGAGGAGCTAAAACGCAAATTCTTATCCAATATGAGCCAAAGAGCAAGCGAAGCATTTGTAGAAGAGATGCAGTTTTTAGGTGCGGTGCGTGTAAAAGAGGTTGAAGATGCACAAAGAAAGGTTGTAGAATTAGTCCAAAAATTAGCCGAAGATGGAGTATTCCAAGTAGGCGTAAGCGATGAGATGATAGAATGATACTAAGTAGCATAATAGACAAGACAAAAGGCGAACACACAGTAGAGCCATATAGATTTAAAGTCTTAGCACTTCACTCGGTTGAACCAAAAGAGATAACCAAAGAAATATCAACGCCTATAGAGTCAAATAGCGATGATGAAGTGATCGATCAAGTAAATTTAGAGCCACAAATAAATCCAGTCAATGAAGCACCAAATAGCGTAGAATCCACATTTATAGAAGAGCTTTTGAAAAAAACTGATGATTTAAGCGGTAATATTGTTAAACTCCAAATGCAAATAGAAAATCAAGAAAATGAGTTTAAAATTCGCTTAGAAAATGAGATTATAAGAGCTAAAGAAGAGGGGTTAAGAGAGGGGCTAGAACAAGCCAAAGCTCAATATGAAACCCTACTAAATGAAAATAGCAAAAACTACACTTCATCAATTCAAAAGCTTGATGAAGAGACCTCAAAGCTTGAATCTCTTTTAAGCTCAAGCCAAGGCGAGATAGCTGCTACAGCAATTGATATTGCCAAAGAGGTGGTATTAAAAGAGATCAAAGATAGCTCCGCTCAAATCGCTTCAAATATCGCCAAAAGCCTAATAGATGAACTAAGTCAAGCCACCTCTATAGAGATTAAGGTTAGCCCAAAAGATTATGAGTTTTTAAAATCAAATTTCACTCAAAAATCTCACATTAAGATTACTAGCGATGATGCGGTTTTGGCTGGTGGGGTAATAGTATTAAGCGATATAGGCAATATAGATGGTAGCGTGATGACTAGATTTAATAAAATCAAAAAAATATTGAGCGAATAACATGGATATAAAGTCTTTCACACTAAGCCAGTTAGAGACTCTAGCAGATGATATTAGAAAGAAAATATTAAGCGTTGTAAGCACTAATGGCGGGCATTTAAGCTCAAATTTGGGAGCTGTGGAGCTTAGCATTGCGATGCATCATGTTTTTAATCCCCCAAGCGATCCATTTATTTTTGATGTAAGCCACCAAAGCTACACTCACAAACTCCTAAGTGGGCGTTGGGATAAATTTGATAGTTTGCGTAAATTTGGCGGTATTAGCGGATATACAAAGCCTAGTGAGAGTGAGTATGACTACTTCATCGCCGGTCATAGCTCTACTTCTATTAGCCTTGCTGTTGGAGCTGCGAAGGCTATTAAGCTAAAAAATGAAGATCGCCTCCCAGTAGCTCTAATCGGCGATGGCGCCCTAAGTGCTGGCATGGCTTATGAGGCATTAAATGAGCTAGGAGATCTTAAATACCCATGCGTTATTATCTTAAATGATAATGAAATGAGTATCTCAAAACCAATTGGTGCGATGAGTAAATACCTATCACAGATGATGGCTGGGCCATTTTATCAAAAATTTAAAAGTAGGATTAATCAGTTTTTAGAGCTTATGCCAGACTCAGCAGCATATATGGCTAAAAGATTAGAAGAAGGAATTAGGCTTATAACCCCTGGAATGTTCTTTGAAGAGCTTGGACTTGAGTATATCGGACCAGTAAATGGGCATAATATCAAGGATTTAATCTCAGCTTTTAATGTAGCCAAAAATATGAAAAAACCAGTAATAGTCCATGCCCAAACGATAAAAGGCAAAGGCTATGAAATCGCTGAAGGCCCCCAAGAGAAATGGCACGGAGTAAGTCCGTTTAATCCACAAAATGGAATATCTTTGAAAAAATCCACCCAAAAGAGTGCTACTGAAATTTTTAGCAATCTACTCTTAGAGTTTGCTAGTAGGTATGATAATATCGTGGGTGTAACTGCTGCGATGCCTAGTGGGACGGGGCTTGGAGCGTTGATAGAGAGATTTCCAGATAGATTTTGGGATACGGCCATTGCAGAGCAACACGCAGTTACATCTATGGCAGCAATGGCAAAAGAGGGATTTAAGCCATATATCGCCATATACTCTACATTCATGCAAAGGGCTTATGACCAAGTTATCCATGATTGTGCGATTTTAAATTTGCCTGTTGTATTGTGTATGGATAGGGCTGGGATTGTCGGCGAAGATGGGGAAACTCATCAAGGGGCTTTCGATATTAGCTTTTTAAATGCCGTGCCAAATTTTAGCTTAGTTGCCCCAAGAGATGAGGCGATGTTTAGACAGATTATGGAATTCTCATATAATTTTAACTCCCCTCTTGCTATTAGGTATCCTAGAGGCAATTTTGGGCTTTGTGATGAGTTTGAGCCAGTTAAAATAGAGCTTGGCAAATCTCAAATTCTATCACAAAATGATAGTGATATAGCATTTATCGGGTATGGCAACGCAGTAGCAAAAGCGTTTAAAACAGCTGAAATTTTAAATATCAATCCTACAATTATAGATCTCATATTCATAAAACCGCTTGATAAAAATATGCTTTTAAATCTTACCAAAACGCATAAAAAGTGGTATATCTTTAGCGATAGTGCTAAGCGTGGTGGAGTGGGTGAGATTTTGGCTGGATTTTTACAAGAAAATGGCATTAATGGCATTAGCATTACTAGCTTTGAGTATGAAGATAAATTTATCACGCACGGAGCTACAAATTTAGTAGAAGATAGCCTTGATATCAGCGTTCAAAAGATTGCTGAAAAAATTACACTTGAAAATAGTTTAAAAGATAAAAAATATTAATTAATAAAGTTAAATTTAATTATTTTTTTGATAAAATTATCCCATTTGAATTAAGAGGAAAAAAGTATGAATTGCATAGAACTTTTAAAACAAGCCAAGCTAAAAGCTACCCCACAAAGACTTTGCGTCCTAAAGATATTAAGCAACCACACACATCCAACTATAGAAGAGCTATATGAGCAGATAAAAGTTGAATATCCATCTATATCTCTTGCGACTGTGTATAAAAATTTAAATACTCTTATAAATGAAAATTTAGTAATAGAGGTAAATAGCCCAAATCAAAAGGCAAAATACGATATTTACGAGCGTCCGCATATCCATCTAGTGTGTAGTAATTGTGGAAATATTGAAGATATTAGTGCTAATGACGCACAAATGCTCTCATACCAAACCCACCTAGAGCAAAAGATTGGCAACTTAATTAATAGATTAAATATTGTAGCAAATATCTCAAATTGCTCGAAGTGTTGTTAAATTTAAAAGTTTTAATATAGGGGTTTTAAAGCTATATTTTAGTAGTTTTAGTGTAAAATTTACCACTTTTATTTAAGGATAAATTTTGCAAAATATCAGCTACTTAGAGATAACTTCTAAACTCCCCAAGCTAGGCAGTAAAAAGCTATATTTCGGCGTGGATATTACTGCTTATGATGGCATTAGATTGCTGATTTTGCAAAGACTATTTTTGATAGATAATCTTAGAAAGCTATATTTAAAAGATAGAGATATAGGATTGTTAATCAAAATTAATGAGAACCTAATAACCATAAATCTACTCATTAATAGCTTTGATTTTATCTTTGATAAGCTCATTGTGGCTAAATTTAGTAAGCTTTTAAGTGAGATTTTATCACTACTTGGCCAGATTAAGAGCAGTGAAAATCAACAAGATATTAAATTTAAAGAGCTTTTAACTCAAATCGAAGGCTATTTTGATAAAAAATTTGAATCGCTTTGCTTTGAATTTGAGATTTTTTTGTATGATACGCACTCATTTTACTGCGTTTTAGATGATTTAATGCCTAGTTGTGCTGCATATGCGATTCGTAAAAAGATTGTGAATTTAAGGCAAAGCATTAGAGATAGCATAAAATCAGATTTATTCCAAGAGCTTTTAACTCTTACTCGCATATTTTTAGAGCTTTTTAATATGGGTAAATTTGAGTTGAAATTAACCAAAATTATAAATCTAAAATCCAAATATCAAAACGCTAATCAAAGAGATATTAAGGTGGCTTTAAAAAAAGAATTAGAGAAAAAAGTTAAAAAATTTGATAAAAAATTATCAAAAATGTCTAAAAAGCTAAAACCACACTACAAAAAGGAAATATAAGTGCAAAATCAAGAGAAAATTATAGATATGTTTAATGAAATTGCCCCTACATATGATAAGGCTAATAAAATTTTAAGCTTTGGGATAGATGCCTCTTGGAGAAGCACAGCGTGTGATTTAGTGCTAAAGAATTACAACTCTTCGTTAAATATTATCGATGTGGCTTGTGGGACTGGAGATATGATTAAGGCTTGGATAAATAGTGCTAAAAAAGCCAATTTAACTATTAACAAAATCACTGGCATAGACCCAAGTGTTGAAATGCTAAAAGTAGCCAAAGAGAAGATTAAAAATTGCGAATTTATAGAGTCTAAAGCTGATAAAATGAATATCCCATCAAGCACTCAAGATATACTTAGCATTAGCTATGGCATCAGAAATGTAGTAGCTAGGACACATGCTTTGCGTGAGTTTAATAGAGTGTTGAAAATTGGGGGATATTTGGTAGTTTTAGAATTTACCAAAAGACAAAAAAGTGGTCTAATAGCCAAAATTAGGGATTTTTATCTCCATAAAATTTTACCTACAATCGGCGGAATGATAAGCAAAAATAAAGAAGCATATGAGTATCTGCCAAGAAGTATTGATGGCTTTTTGGACTCTAATGAGTTTTGCTCTGAGATTAAAAATAGCGGCTTTGAGATCGTGATGGTTAAGGGATTTAGCATGAATATTAGCACAATGTTTATTGCTAAAAAGGTAAAAAATATATGACCGTAAGCGATCTAAATGAATCAGCTAAGGCTCTATTAGAATCTCATTTTAACTCTATAGAGGTTCAAGGCGAGATTAGCCGCCTTACTAAGCATAGTAGCGGTCATTGGTATTTTACCTTAAAAGATGAAAAATCAGCCATTAGCGTTGTGATTTATAAATTCTCTAATCAAAATATTAAATTTGATATCAAAGATGGAATGGAGGTTACTCTAATTGGTAAATTATCAATTTATAGCCCAAATGGGAGCTATCAATTTATCGCTAATCGCATAATGCCAATTGGAGTTGGAGAGTTAGAGCTTGCTTTTAATCAGCTAAAAGAGCGTCTATCGCCACTTTTTGACCCAGCACATAAAAAGCAACTACCAAAATATCCAAATAGAGTTGGGATTATCACAAGTGCGAGCTCTGCGGCATTTGCTGATATGCAAAGGGTAATTAGCAATAGATATATATTGCCTAAATTTTATCTATTTAATTCCCTAGTTCAAGGAAATAAAGCCGCAGATAATATCATTAAAATGCTAAATATCGCTGATAATATGAATCTTGATGCGATTGTAATTGCTAGGGGCGGCGGATCAAGAGAGGATCTTTGGTGCTTTAATGATGAGAAGTTGGCTTATGCAATTTATGAGGCCAAAACTCCTATTATTTCAGCTATTGGGCATGAGATTGATTATAGCATTAGCGATTTTGTAGCTGATCATAGATCACTTACTCCTACTGCTGCGATGGTCGATCTACTTCCTGATAGTAATGAGCTTTATCAAAAATTTGATATTATCCAAAATAGCTTAATATCTTTAATATCAGCCAAATTTAGTAGATATGAGGGCTTTTTAAATCTATCCAAAGCACAGATAAAATCCAAAGCCATAGAGCAAAAACTCAATCTAGCTACTTTGACTTTAGATAAATTTAAGTCAAATTTGGATAATTTTTTATATAAAAAGTTAAATTTAGCTCAGTCGAAAATTGAGAAATTTGAGTTGATTTTAAAAAAACAAGAGCACTTTTATAAAGTAACAAAAAATATGGCACAAATAGTAAAAGATTCAAAAATAGTTTCACTATCTAAGCTTAAAAGCAAAGATGAAATCACTATTATTTCACAAGATTTATACAAAGAAGCAATCATAAAATAAGGGGATAAAATGAGTAGAGTTTTAAATTTCAGTGCTGGACCAAGTGCGATTCCACTACCTGTATTAGAACGAGCTAAGGCTGAATTTACCGATTATCACGGCTTTGGATATAGCATTATGGAAGTAAGCCATAGAGGCAAGGTTTTTGAAGAGTTGCACAATAATGCAATTGCTAAGGTAAAAGAATTTTACAATATTGGCGATGATTATGCGGTGCTATTTTTACAAGGTGGGGCAACTTTACAATTTGCTCAAATTCCTATGAATTTATACACTGGTGGCGTGGCTGAGTATGCAAATACAGGCGTTTGGACGCAAAAAGCAATCAAAGAAGCAAAAATCCAAAATATCAATTATAAGGTCGTAGCAAGTAGCGAAGATAGCAGATTTGACCACATTCCAAATTTTAATTTTAGCGATGATGCTGATTATGGCTATATCTGCTCAAATAATACAATTTATGGCACTCAATACGCCACACTACCAAGCCCTAAATGCCCTTTGGTGATTGATAGTAGCTCTGATCTTTTAAGTCGCAATATTGATTTTAAAGCACATAATATTGGGCTATTTTATGGTGGAGCGCAAAAGAATGCCGGCCCAGCTGGAATTACAATAGTAATTATCAAAAAAGAGTTAGCTAATCGTGTCAAAGATAGCGTCCCAACACCGCTTCGCTATACTACGCAAATTGAGGCAAATTCGCTATCAAATACCCCGCCGACATTTGGGATTTATATGTTTGATCTAGTTTTAGACTGGATAAAAGATCAAGGTGGATTGGATGCTATAAATAGCATAAATCAGAAAAAAGCTGCCATATTGTATGATTTAATCGATAACTCTGATTTTTACACCGCATTTGCAAAACCAGGCTCAAGAAGTATAATGAATGTTAGCTTTGCTACGCCTAGTGCTGAGCTAGATATGAAATTTGTCAAATTAGCAGAAGAAAATGCGATGATAGGTCTAAAAGGCCATAGAATTCTAGGAGGTCTAAGGGCTTCTATATATAATGCCGTAACCATACAAAGCGTCCAAACTCTATGTGAGTTTATGAAAGAATTCCAAAGAACACACGGATAAACTATCCTAAGCAAGCGCTTTTTGTAACTCTAAAATCCTAGCACTTATAGTTGTGATTTTGGTTATTAAATCAGTAGCTTGCTCTGTTAAACTCATTAGCATATTTTTAGCATACTCATTTGGAATACTAGATAGAGCTTTTATTTTTTCTTCAACCTTAGATAATTGCTTTTTTAATCTTTCTAGTTGCTCCTCTAAAAGCTCTATAGTCTCTTGAATCATAGCAGTTGGACTTTTACTTTCTTGAGTATCCATATTACCATATTTTTTATTAATTGAAATCTTTTTTGTATTGCTAAAATCTTGTGAAGTTATACCTATTGGATTGATTTGCATCTATTACTCCTATATTAATTTACTAATATCGGAATAAATATTTAAATTTAAAGAAGTTTTAAAGCCCCAAATGGAGCTTTAGATAAATTATAGTTTATCACCATCAGTTGATAGATAGCTAGCTACACCTTCGGTTGTAGGTTTCATACCTTTATCACCTTTATTCCAGCCAGCTGGGCAAACTTCGCCGTGCTCATTTGTAAATAGCATTGTATCTACCATTCTTACCATTTCATCGATATTTCTACCAAGTGGAAGGTCATTTATAACAGCGTGGCGAACTGTGCCATCTTTATCTAATAAGAAGCTACCTCTTAGAGCAACTGCTTCATCAAATAATACATCAAATCCTTTTGCCCACTCTTTTTTAAGGTCAGCTACTAGAGGGAATTGTACTCTACCGATACCGCCTTGTTTTACATCAGTTTCTCTCCAAGCAAAGTGGCAATATTCATTATCAGTGCTAACGCCGATTACTTCAATGCCTCTTTCTTTGAATTCTCTATATCTGTGATCAAAAGCTATAATTTCGCTTGGGCAAACAAATGTAAAATCTTTTGGATAGAAAAATACAACCGCACCTTTTGGTCCAATGTTTTTATATAGGTCGAAATTCTCTTCAATTTGACCATTGCCTAGAACTGCTGTACCACTTAATTGTGGTGCTTTATTAGTAACTATCATACTAAATCTCCTTAATAATTTTTATGAATTGCGAAATTGTATCTTTGTAAATTTAACTATAATTAAATGCGGATAAAATAATATACAATGATTAAGAAAAATATAAATTTAAAGAAAAATTTGATATAATCGCCCAATTTTTTATCAAAGGAAAAAAATGCTAGGTGATTTTTTTTCAAAAATGCGTAAAAAGCAATCCCACCCAAGCGAGGCACCAAGCCACTGGGTAAAGTGCAATAGCTGTAGCTCTTTGATGTATTTTAAAGAGGTTGAAGCTTGCTATAATGTATGCCCAAAATGTGGGTATCATATGAGACTTAGCGCTCAAAAAAGAGTAGAATTAATAAGTGATGTTGGAAGTTTTATTGAATTTGATGCAGATTTAAAGCCTATTGATCCACTAAATTTCGTAGATAAAAAATCTTATAAAAAAAGAATCGAAGAGAGCCAAAGCAAAAATGGCAAAACAAGCTCAGTCATATCAGGAGAAGCTACCATTGATGGACAACAAATTCAGCTTGTGGTTTTTGACTTTAGCTTTATGGGTGGGAGCTTAAGCTCTGTTGAAGGGGAGAAGATTACTCGTGCAGTTCGCAGAGCCATAGAAAAAAGAAATCCGCTAATCATAGTAAGTGCTAGTGGTGGAGCTAGAATGCAAGAGAGCACATTTAGTCTTATGCAAATGAGTAAAACTAGTGCGGCCTTAAAGCTCTTAAGCGATAATAGACTGCCATATATTTCAGTGCTTACAGATCCTACGATGGGTGGGGTTTCGGCCTCTTTTGCTTGGCTTGGAGATTTGATAATTGCTGAGCCAAAGGCGCTCATTGGCTTTGCTGGTCAAAGGGTAATAGAGCAAACCATTAAAGCTAGTTTGCCAGAGGGCTTTCAAAGAGCGGAATTCCTACTTGAGCATGGACTCATCGATGCTATCATCTCTAGAGATGAGCTTAAAAAATATCTTAGCGATATGATAAGATTTTTTATGAAAAATGATAGCTTTTATAATCCGATTAATGAGGCTATTTAGTGCAAATTTTAGTCCATTGCCTGCAAAAACTTGATGATGATAATTCATTAAAAGATTATATAAAAATGAGTAGCAAATGGGCTAATATCAAAGAGATTAATAAATTTAATTCTCAAATTGCCAAAGCTCAAACTCAAGGTCAAATTGCGTCATATAAAGCCTATGAAGATGCTTATACTCCACATTTAAATGGCTATTGCGTTGGGTTAGATGAGCGTGGGGATATGCTTGATAGTTTTGAGTTTGCCAAACTCTTAAAAGACAAAACTCAAATTTCATTTTTTATCGGTGGGGCTTATGGTCTGGGCGATAATTTAAGGGATAAAATGGATAAGCTTGTAAGTCTCTCTAGGCTAACTTTAGCCCATAAGATTGCTAAGCTTGTTTTATATGAGCAGATTTTTCGTGCTCTGTGTATAAATTTCAACCACCCTTATCATAAATAAAGGAGTTATATGAAACAAAGCGAGTTAAATTATTTTAAAGAGCTGCTTTTAGCAAGAAAAGAGCAAATTCAAAAAAACATCAATGACGCAGCAAATGAGATTGATGGGCTTAGACAAAGCGGTGCTACTGATGAGTTTGATTTTGCTAGTATTAGTGCTGATGAGGAGCTAGAGCACTCTATATCAATCAAGCAACAACAAGAGTTAAACGAGATAGAGCAATCTTTAAACAAAATAGAATCTGGCGTTTATGGAATTTGCGATATGTGTGAAGATGATATTGATATTGAGCGTCTAAAGGTCAAACCACATGCTAGATATTGTATCACATGTCGTGAAATTGCTGAAAAAACGATAATAAAATAGGAGCTATAATATGAAAACTAGGCGATTTTTTCTATATTCGATTATCTATATTGGACTGATTTGGCTAGCTGTTTTTTCATTTGTTAATCAAAATTACGCCGTAAATTTGTTTGGATACAATCTTGATATTCCTATTGCAACTTGGGTGATTTTGCCTTTAGTGCTATTTGCTATTTTAGCTCTTTTCCATATGAGTTATTATGGATTTAAGATCTATTTAGATGGTAGAGCAATGAGAAATGATGCACAAATTTATAACACTTTAGCAAAAGAGATTTATCTTGGCTTAGAGTCAAATAAGGATTTTAAAACAGATATTTTCAATGCCTCTAGCGAAGTTACAAAATCGCTATCTCCATGGCTAAATTTAGGTAAGCCAAATTTACAAAATGATGATTTAAGACTTGCTTATGAGCTTTATTGCGATGTTAAAAGTGGCAAGGTTTGCGAATTAAAGAAATTTAAGCTTTTAAAGACAAATCCGCTTTATATCCAAAATGAGAAAAATAAGATCAAAGCTGATTATAAATACGCTATTAGTGTACTCTCAAATAAAGAGACAAATGATGAGCTCATATCAGCAGCTTCTAATGCTTTGATTGAAAATGGCACATTTTTAGAGCTATCTAAATTTAATCCAACCTACACAAATAGCGATATTTTTATATTAATAAATAGATATGTTAAGGATAATTTTGAGATTAGTACAAATGATATTTTTGCTACTATTAGCAAGGTTAAATTTACCTCAGATGAGTATATTCAAATTGCTAAAATTTTAAAAAGCAAAATTGAGCCTGATCTTTTAATATCAATGTTTGATCGCTTAAGAAATGAAGAGCCATCTGCGCTTGAAGCGTATTTATATCTACTTTATGACTTTGGAATGATAGATCAATTAAGAGAGATTATAGCAAGTGAAAATAGCAAATTTGAACGCATAGAAACCTTAATATTTTTAAGAGATCACGGCAAAATCACTAGAGCGGATCTATTTTATTAATGATAGATTTTAGCTCTAAACCGCTATTTTTAGCTCCATTAGCTGGATTTTCTGATCTGCCACTTCGCACTCTAGCTAAGAGATTTGGGTGTGATTGTACTGTTAGTGAGATGATTAGCTCTAATGCCCTTGTATATGAGCATGATAAGACCCTATCAATGATCGAAAAATCCCCACTAGAATCCCCATATATTATCCAAATTGCTGGAAGCCAAAAGGATATAATCGCGAAGGCTGTGGATATTTTAAATGAATTTGATGGGATAGATGGGATAGATTTAAACTGCGGATGTCCTGTGCCAAAAGTAGTCAAGCAAAATGCCGGCTCAGCTCTTTTAAATGACTCAAAACTGCTTTGCACCCTTGTAGAAACGATCAAAAATAGATCAAATAAACGCTACACTTCAGTTAAAATTCGCCTAGGATTTAATACCAAAATGGCTCATGAGATAGCACAAGATCTAGCTAATGCTGGGGCTGATTTCATCTGTGTTCATGGTCGCACAAGGGCTGGTGGATATAGTGCTTTGGTTGATTATGAGGCCATAGCAATGGTTAAATCATCTACTAATATCCCAGTTATTGCTAATGGCGATATTAATATAAATAATTATAAAGAGGTTTTAAAGATAACTAATTGCGATGGCTTGATGATCGGTCGTGCTAGTATCGGCTCACCTTGGATATTTCAAGAGATAAAAAATAATCAAAGCATAAGCCCATATGAGAAAAAAGAGATAGTAAAAGAGCATTTTGAATTAATGCTAAAAACTTACGGCAAACACGCTATTAGCATATTTCGTAAGCATTTACACGAATACTCCAAAGGGATTAGTGGCGCTAGTGAGTTTAGATCTAGTGTAAATCAAATTCAATCAATAGATATGATGAAAGAGCAAATTGAGCAGTTTTTTGATCCATGCAAGGCTATATCTTAAAGGTTCAAAAAGTCAAAGATGAGGATTGTCTAGTTACGATTTTATCATCACACAAACAGATAAAATGCTATAGATTTTATGGAGCTAGACACTCTATTATCACTCAAGGCTTCAAGCTTGATTTTGAGCTAATTGAGAGTAAGGCATTCTTACCGCACCTTCGCTCGACTATGCATTTGGGATTTAGCTGGTTAATCGATAGAGAAAAGCTCTTGATTTGGCAAAATTTTATGAGGCTTTTAGCCGATCATCTGCGTGATGTAGAAGATAGCGATGAGTTTTATTTTGAATTAGTTGAGAGTTGTGCGAAGAAATTTCATCGCCAAAACCCTATTAGAGTGATACTTGAGGCGTATGCTAAGATTTTGAAATTCGAAGGTCGGTTGCATCTAGATAACTACTGCTTTATCTGCGATAATCCTTTAAGCGATGAGATTAGCCTTGGTAGGGCATTTTTAGCCGCTCACCCAATATGCATTAATAAATATATATTAAACAAAGATGATATTATGAAATTCCTATCTACAGGATCTACGGCCCACTTAGATGATAACACTATAAAATCGTTATATTTAATCTTGCTTGAAGGATTTTAAAATATAGATAAATTGAGTAAATATCTCCTTTTTAGCTAATATTTATTAAATTTAAGCTAAAATAATACCCAGACTTTCTAAGGAAAACAATGGAAGATAATATTTTTAACTCAAATCAAGATGTTACGGCTATAGATGTAGAAGACTCCATAAAGGCTAGTTACCTAGACTACTCTATGAGCGTTATCATAGGTCGTGCATTACCAGATGCTAGAGATGGATTAAAGCCAGTCCATAGAAGAATTTTATATGCTATGAATGATTTAGGCGTAGGAAGTCGCAGCCCATATAAAAAGTCAGCCCGTATAGTAGGTGATGTAATCGGTAAATACCACCCACACGGCGATACAGCTGTGTATGACGCACTTGTTAGAATGGCTCAGAGCTTCTCTATGAGAGTTCCAGCAGTAGATGGACAAGGAAACTTCGGCTCAGTAGATGGTGATAATGCTGCTGCGATGCGTTATACTGAGGCTAGAATGACAATCTTAGCCGAAGAGCTGCTAAAAGATTTAGATAAAGATACGGTTGATTTTATCCCAAACTACGATGATAGCATGGTCGAGCCAGATGTACTACCAGCTAGAGTGCCAAATTTACTACTAAATGGCTCAAGCGGTATAGCAGTGGGTATGGCGACAAATATTCCGCCACATAGTCTAGATGAGCTAGTAGATGGTCTTTTGGTTTTATTAGATGATAAAAGTGCTACATTAGAAGATATAATGGCACATATCAAAGGGCCAGACTTTCCAACTGGTGGTATAATCTTTGGTAAAAAAGGGATAATGGAGGCTTACCGCACCGGTAGGGGTAGGATAAAATTAAGAGCTAAAACACATATAGAAAAAAAGCCAAATAAAGATGTAATAGTCGTAGATGAATTGCCATATCAAGTAAATAAAAGCAAACTCCACTCTGATATAGCTGATTTAGTCAAAGATAAGCAAATAGAAGGCATCAGCGAAGTCCGTGATGAGAGCGATAGAGATGGAATTCGCCTTGTTATCGAGCTTAAGCGTGATGCGATGAGCGATATTGTATTAAATAATCTATTTAAATCTACCCAAATGGAGGTTACATTTGGGGTGATTATGCTAGCGATTAATAATAAAGAACCAAAGATATTTTCGCTAATTGAGCTATTAAAATTATTCTTAAATCATAGAAAAACGGTAATTATCAGAAGAACTATCTTTGATTTGCAAAAAGCAAGAGCTAGGGCTCACATCTTAGAAGGGCTGAAAATAGCTTTAGATAATATAGATGATGTAATCGCTTTAATCAAAACAAGTGCCGATACAAATAGTGCTAGAGATGGCTTAATGAGTAAATTTGGCTTAAGTGAGTTACAAAGCAATGCAATCTTGGATATGAGATTAAGCAAGCTTACAGGCTTAGAGCGTGAAAAGCTAGAAGCTGAATTAAAAGAAATTTTAGAGCTTATAGAGAGATTAGATGCGATCTTAAAAAGCGAAGAGCTAATAGAAAATATCATTAGAGATGAACTTTTAGAGATTAAGTCTAAATTTAAATGCCCTAGAATTACTGAGATAGTCGATGATTACGATGATATCGATATTGAAGATCTTATACCAAATGAAAATATGGTAGTTACAATCACACATAGAGGCTATATCAAACGCGTCCCAAGCAAAAATTATGAAAAGCAAAAGCGTGGTGGCAAGGGCAAAGTAGCAGTAACTACATATGATGATGACTTTATAGAGAGTTTCTTTACTTGTATGAGTCATGATACGCTGATGTTTGTAACTGACCGCGGTCAATTATACTGGCTAAAAGTCTATAAAATCCCAGAAGGAAGTCGCACCGCCAAAGGAAAAGCAGTAGTCAATCTAATCAATCTCCAACCAGATGAGAAGATAAAAGCTATTATCCCGACTACGGATTTTTCGCAAACCAAATCTTTAGCATTTTTCACCAAAAATGGATTAGTAAAAAGGACAAATTTAAGCGAATACCAAAATATACGAAGTATTGGTGTAAAGGCTATAAATTTAGATGAAAATGATGAGTTAGTAACTGCTGTGATCGCTACAAGCCAAGATTATGAAAGCTCAAATTTAAATAACAATCCAGATATTGTAGTAGAAAATGAGGTTGAAGAGAGCGGATATTACGCCTTAGAAGAGGTAGTTGATAGCGATATAGAAGCCATATCTGAGCTTAAAGAGAGCGAGATAGAGCATATCTTAGATAGTATTGATGAGCTGCCTGAGTCAAATGATGAAAAAATGCTATTTGTAGTTACTAAAAAAGGTATGTGTATCAAATTCCCATTAAGCAAAGTAAGGCAAATTGGTCGCGTAGCTCGTGGTGTAACTGCCATTAGATTTAAAGAAAAAGGCGATGAAGTCGTAGGTGCTGTAGTGATAGAAAATGATACTCAAGAGATACTAAGTGTAAGTCAAAAAGGTATAGGCAAACGCACTACCGCAGATGAATATAGACTCCAAAGCCGTGGCGGTAAAGGCGTAATCTGTATGAAGCTAACATCAAAAACCAAAGATCTAGTCGGCGTAGTAATGGTAGATGAGAGTATGGATTTGATGGCTCTAACAAGTAGTGGCAAGATGATTAGAGTAGATATGCAAAGCATTAGGAAAGCAGGTCGCAATACAAGTGGCGTAATCGTTGTAAATGTAGATGGCGATGATGTAGTAAGCATAGCAAGATGCCCAAAAGAAGATAGCGATGATGAGGATTTTGACATCATTGATGATGATTTTATAGCCGAACAGATGGCTAAAATCACAGAAGTGGAATGAGATTTGCTTTAATCAATTTAGAATTCAATTTAAAAGGTTGTAAGGTATGAAAAGAGTTTTATCAGTATTAATTGTAGGATTGGTGCTTAGTGGTTGTGCAAATACTATCTCTAGCTTAAATCAGCAGCCAACAGAGGTAGTAGTGCAAAAAGTGGATAAAGATGATATTAGAGATATTATCAAAAACGACAAGATGCTTCCTACTATGGATTTAGATAGTGAAGCTGTATTTACGGCTGTAGGAGAAGGAATTCCGCCTATGGATACAGTTAGCCCAGCTCAAGCTAGAGCTCTAGCTAAGCGTTCAGCTATAACAGATGGTTATAGACAGCTTGCTGGCAAACTATATGGCGTTAAAATCAACGCTAAAGAGACCGTAAAAGACGCAATGCTACAAAGCTCTGTGATCGAAGCTAGAGTATTAGGACTGATTAAAAATGCTTCAGTAATCAACCAAGATTTTAAAGATGGTCTATACAGGGTTGAAATGGAGCTAAAAATAGATCAAGAAAAGTGGCAAGAGCTCTTTGCTTATTAATAATTACTCTAAATACTCTATTTGGAAGTGATGAGTTTATCTTTTGGGCTAAGCTCATCGTCTCCAATGGGGTTATTAGTAGTGATAATATCGCTATCTCAAGCTCTATGGTAAAGGGCTATGATAGTAAGCAAATTATCTGCACCATTAAATCTGATAAACCATCAAATTTAAGCTCATTAGAGTATTTAAATTTACATAAAAATGAGCTATTTGAGTGCTTTATCAAAGAGCAAGTTAAAATCTTAGAAAATTCAATAACTAATTTAAATTCTGCTAATTACACCACAGAATTAACCATCATTCCACTTCGCTTTATAGTGGAATTTAAGCCAGGTAGTGCTACAATAAGCAAAATCATAAGGTAAATCATGAATGTTGTAATTGTAGAAGATGATATAAATATGCGAAAATCTCTTGAAATAGCTCTTGGAGATTATGAAGAATTTAGCGTAAAATCATACAAAAGTGCCACAGAAGCCCTTAAAAAGTTAAGTAGTGATACTGATATAATCGTAACTGATATAAATATGCCTGGCATGGATGGGCTAGAGTTTATCAAAGAGTTAAATGGAAAATATGATGTTATAATTATGACTGGAAATGCTACCTTAAATAGAGCTATTGAGAGCGTTAGACTTGGAGTAAAGGACTTTCTAACCAAGCCATTTGATATTGACACTTTAGCTACAGCTATTAAAAGAACAACTTTAATCACTCAAAAAACCAAAAAGCCAAATATCACAACACAGATTAAAAATAGCAATTTCTTATCAGCGTCTGCAAATTTAGATAAAACCTTAAATATCGCCAAAAAGGCAGCTCAAACAGATGTAAGCGTAATGATAATGGGAGAGAGTGGAGTTGGTAAGGAGCTATTTAGCAGATATATCCATGAAAATTCAAAACGAAAAGATAATCCGCTAATGGCTATAAATATGGCAGCCATTCCTGAAAATCTGCTAGAAAGTGAGCTATATGGGTATGAAAAGGGTGCCTTCACTGATGCTACAACGACTAAAAAGGGGCTTTTTGAACTTGCTAGTGGCGGAACGCTATTTTTAGATGAAATAGGCGAAATGCCACTAAATTTACAACCAAAGCTACTACGAGCTATTCAAGAGCGTGAAATAGTCCGCGTAGGAGCTAGTAAGCCTATCAAAATAGATGTAAGGATAATTAGTGCTACAAATGCAAATTTAGAGCAAAAGGTAGCTAATGGAGAGTTTAGAGAAGATCTATTTTATAGATTAAATACCATTCCGCTTAAAATTCCACCGCTTAGAGAGCGTAAAGATGAGATCGAAGGGATAGCCGCTGCGACTTTAAAAAGAGTTTGTGCTGAGTATGAACTAGGCCAAAAAGAGTTTAGCAAAGAGGCCATTAAAGAGCTTTTAGATTACAATTATCCTGGAAACATAAGAGAGCTTATTAGCATTGTCGAGCGTGCTGCGATATTAAGCGAAGAAAAAAGCATTAGCAAAGAAGATCTATTCATCTATGCTAAAAAATAACCTTGCTATCTAAATTTGCCTTATATTAAGTTAAATTTAGATAAAATTGCGAGTTAAATTTAAATCTAAGGCGTAGTATGAGAAAGTATAGTATAGCAGTAGTCGGAGCTACTGGGGCTGTAGGCGAAGAGATTTTTCGTGTTTTAGAAGAGATGAATTTTCCAGTTGGCGATATATTGCCACTTGCAAGTGCTAGAAGCGTTGGGAAAGAGATTGAATTTAAAAGCAAGAGCTATCCTATTGTCGAGCTTACTGATACTGTATTTGAAGAGCATGAGATAGATATAGCATTCTTTAGTGCTGGTGGAAGTATATCTGCTCATTTTGCACCGCTGGCTGCGGCTAGCGGGGCTGTAGTTATCGATAATACTAGCCACTTTAGAATGGATCCAGAAGTGCCTTTAGTGGTGCCAGAGTGTAATCCAGAGGATATTTCTCAGTGGCATAATAAAGGTATAATAGCCAACCCAAATTGCTCCACAATCCAAATGGTTCAAATCCTAAAACCTCTTGATGATGCCTTTGGTATCCAAAGGGTGGATGTAAGCACATATCAAGCTACAAGCGGAGCTGGTAAAAAGGGTATGGAGGAGCTAGTTTTACAGATGCAAAAGTTTTTTGAATTCAAGCTTGATGAGTGTGAGCCAAGTGCTTTTAAGCATCAAATCGCTCTAAATGTAATCCCACATATTGATATATTTTTAGAAAATGACTACACAAAAGAAGAGATGAAAATGGTTAATGAAACCCAAAAAATCCTTCACAAAAATATACAAGTTAGTGCTACTTGCGTTCGTGTGCCAGTCCTTAGAAGTCATAGCGAGAGTATCACTATCAGATTTCAAACAGCAATTGACGCACAAAAAGCAACTCAAATTCTAAAAAACGCTCCAAGCGTAGTAGTCCAAGATAGCCCAAAAGATAATCTATACCCAATGCCAATCCACGCTAGTGATACAAATGATACTTATGTGGGTAGGATTAGACGTGATAATTACGATGAGAGCATACTTCACCTATGGTGCGTAGCTGATCAAATCAGAGTTGGCGCTGCTACAAATGCGGTTAGAATAGCACAAAAATGGATAGAGCTACAAGAGCAAAATGGATAGTATAAAAAACAAGATAGAAAGGCTATTTGAAGGGCTTTTATGGAAGTCTAGAATGGTTACCTTGCTTCCTGTGATATTTGGATTACTAGGAGCTTTTGTAATGTTTATTGTAGCTAGTTATGATATTATAAAAGTATTTATCTATGCTTGGAATTACCTAGTATTAGGCGATCATAGTATAGATTTACATAGTGATGGCGTGGGGCTTATCATCGGTGCGATAGATCTATATTTGATGGCGCTTGTATTTTTTATATTTAGCTTTGGAATTTATGAGCTTTTCATTAGTCAAATCGATACAATTAAAAACTCCAGACAGGCTAGAGTGCTTGAAGTTCATAGTTTAGACCAGCTCAAAGATAAGATTGGTAAGGTTATTGTGATGGTTTTAGTGGTAAATTTCTTTCAGCGTGTATTACATGCTAAATTTACCACACCGCTTGAAATGGTATATTTAGCATTATCGATTTTAGCTCTTTGCTTGGGTCTATATTTCTTACATAAAAGCTCAAAACATTAGGATAAAGGATATTTATGATTTTTATAGATGCGTGTTTTGGTAAGCCAACACCTTATACTCCAGTTTGGATGATGCGTCAAGCTGGTAGATACCTTCCTGAATATATGAAAGTAAGGTCTGAAGCGGGGGATTTTTTATCACTTTGTAAAGATTATAAAAAAGCTAGCGAGGTTACACTTCAGCCTGTGGATATTTTAGGCGTAGATGCGGCGATTCTTTTTAGCGATATTTTGGTTGTTCCTATGGAGATGGGTATGGAGCTTAAATTTGTAAAAGGCGAAGGGCCGCTATTTCCTAAACCAATTGCCACGATGGAGGATTTAGATAGATTAAGTAGCGATAAAGCTATTAAAAATTTAAGCTATGTATATGATACCATTAAACTAACTAGAGAAAAATTACCACAAGATAAAGCTCTAATAGGCTTTTGCGGTGCTCCATGGACTATAGCTACATATATGATCGAAGGCGGTAGCACCAAAACCTATAATATCTGCAAAAAAATGGTATATGATAATCCGCAATTTTTACACGCTATTTTGCGTAAAGTAACTAACGCACTCAAACTATATCTATCAGAGCAGATTAAAGCTGGGGTCAATGCCGTTCAGATATTTGATAGCTGGGCTGGAGCATTAGAAAAAAGTGCTTATATGGAATTTGGATTTAGCTATATTAATGAGATTGTAGATTACTTAAAAAGCAATTTTCCTGATATAGCTGTGATTGTCTTTCCTAAAGGGATTGGCGGATTTTTAGAAGATATTAGCGGTAATTTTGATGTGTTGGGTGTGGATTGGAGCACTCCGCTTAAAAGCGTCAAAAACTCACTAGGTAAAAAATATGTCCTACAAGGCAATATGGAACCAGCAAGACTATATAGCAAAGATGCGATAGATGATGGTGTAGATGAAATTTTATCAATTATGGGTGGCAAAAGGCATATTTTTAACCTAGGCCATGGTATTTTGCCTGATATTCCAGTTGAAAATGCCAAATACTTTATCAAATCTGTCCAAGAAAAATCCGCAAAATATGCAAAATAATGAAGTATAAATTCATATTTGGCCCAGTGAGTAGCCGCAGATTTGGTAGCTCACTTGGGATTGACTTAAGCCCAGAGCAAAAAAGTTGTAATTTTGACTGCTTATACTGCGAATTAGCTAAAGCCAAGGTTGTCCGCACCATAGCAAATGAGCCAAGCACTAGCGAGATAATAAATGAGCTAAAAGACGCCCTTAGCGAATTTAAAGATATTGATGTTATCACTATTACGGCTAATGGAGAGCCTAGTCTATATAGCGATTTATCAAATTTAATTGCTCAAATAAATCTACTTAAAACTACGCAAAAATCATTAATTCTTAGCAATGGAAGTGCCGTTTTAAACCCTAAAATATCAAACACCCTTTTAGAGCTTGACATTGTTAAATTCAGCCTTGATAGTGCTAATCCAAAGACATTTCGCAAAATAGATAGGAGCATCGATAAGATCGATACAGATAATCTAATAGAGCTAATGAGCGAATTTAGGATGAAATTTAAAGGTGAGCTGATTATGGAAGTTTTGGTTGTGGCTGGTTATAATGATAGCGATGATGAGTTTATAGCATTAAATAAAGCCTTTAAAAAGATCTCACCCCATAGAATAGATATAAGCACCATAGATCGCCCACCAGCTCATAACGCTAGTGGCGTAAGTAGCCAAAAGCTACACCATCTATCTACTTTCATAGACGCAGCACCGGTAAATATCGCTTCTAAAATGCCCTTAAAATCTAAATTTGATTATAGTCAAGATGAGCTAGAAAAGCTTCTTAAATTACGCCCTCAAAGCCTATATGATATAGAAAATAATTTCACGCAAAATGCAAAAATAAATTTACAAAACCTAATAAATCAAGGCAAAGTGATAGAATGCGATTTAGCGGGAATGAAATTTTATAGAATTTAATAAATATCTTATATTTAAGCTAAATTTAATTGACAAATATTAAATTATTAGATATAATTCCAGCTCATTTATACAATATTCCGGATTAGCTCAGCGGTAGAGTAGTCGGCTGTTAACCGATTGGTCGCTGGTTCGAATCCAGCATCCGGAGCCACTTTATATTTATCCCCCCCCCTATTTTATAATCTTAACTAATCAAATGATTTTACTTACTATTTTGATTAAAATTAGCAATTATACTTTATAATCTTATAATTTTTAATATTTTAATTTTTATTTAAAATAAATTGTCTCACCACGCTTAGTCACTTTAGTTTAAATTAAACTTACATATAATTTGCCTAACTTCTTGTTAATTTGATAATAACTAAATTAAAGCGACAAGGCAGTTTGCTTATATATCAATTGGTTAAAAATAAAATAATAGCAAATTTATAGATATAAACATAAATTCTCATTAAATTTAGCTAATAGATATTTTTATTTAGCATAATATACTATAAGATAAAGTGCGATAATCACACAATACTAGCTATCATTTAATAAAATCGTAAATCACCACTCCGCCTTTTTAAACCGTATATCTCCTTGTGTCAGAGCCTAAAATATCGCTAAAAAGTTATAATAACTAAGGGTAAGATAGTGAAAGCTAAATTATAAATTAAGTATTAACCTAAATTTATAGTACTTAAAAGTATATTAATTGGATAAAAGTAATTTTAAATATTTGTATCTAAGAGATAATATTAAAGGTAGGGCGTAAGCCCCACCTTGTAAATCTAGGATTAGTCAAGAACCTTATGGTTATAAGGTTTGTTATTTTTATCTAATTCTAGAAGTTTAGCATCTGGGTTATCATTTATATTGCTGTGTTCATAATAGCGATCGCCAGCTTTATGGTTTTTACCTGTGCTTTGACGAGCGTCATTTAGATCCACTTTATAGCGAATTTCACCTGGATTTAATTTTTGAATATCCTCAAAACCTAAATTGCTAGTTTTAAAATCACTAAATCCATATTCAAGAGCTATTTCGCTTAGTTTGGTTTGACCCATTCTAGCCATTTCTAAAGCTTGAAGTAGCATTCTACTAGCTTCTCTTGGGCTATGGAAGCCAGTTGAGTTTTCAGCACCCACAAAGTCGCCTCTCATTTGACCTTTTCTATGTAATTCTAAAACTTCTTTTAACACTGCAGAGATTTTTTTGTCATCTGCTTTGCCATCTGTTTGAAACTCAGGAAGTGCGCCTAGTCTATCACGCATATTTTTAATATCGTTTATTAGGCTTACTGTAGCATACTCTACTGATCTTAGATCAAATGCGATTGATCTTTGTATATCTTTGATTTGTGCTTTTAGCTCCTCTTCGCTTTGAGTATGGCAGCTTTTACAAGCAGCGTTAATATCTTTAAGCGGAGATGTTACATTGTGATTTGTCATTTTGCTTGAGCCTTTTCTCACATATGGCATATGACAATCAGCACAGCTTACACCATTTGCAGCATGGACTGAGCTTGAGTATAGCTCTGTTTCAGGGTGCTGAATTTTTAGCATTGGTGCTTTTGTAATTTTGTGCGGCCAATCTTGTGGGAATATAGAGCGAGTTACATCTTCATCGTAATACTCATCAAACATCTCAATTCTAAATGGCTTATCTTTACCCCATTGTTTCCATGGGAATACTAGCTCGATACCATCAACTTCAATTTCAGTTGCTTTATTGCCATCTCTCCAGCTATCAAATTCATCATAAGTTTTTTGAGTGCCATTCCACCATTTTTTACTAGTATCACTAGCTATTGACTCGCCTATAGTTTTGACTTTTTCACCAGTTGGGCGGAAGTAGTATTCAACATGGCATTGAGCACAAACTAAGCTTCTCATTTCGCTTCTTGTAGCTTTAACCCCAGTTACAGGATCTGGCTCATAGCCTCTCCATTTTGTCAAAGCGTTGATTAACGCAGTGCGAGTTACACGAAGTTCCATTGTATTTGGCACATGGCAATCAGCACAAGCAACACCCATTCTTTTACCGCCATGAGGGCCGCTATGCTCTGGGCTATTTTCTGTGATACCTTCTAATGCTGGGACATTTTTTATCATTGTCCAATATTTTGCACTATTAAATGATACCCATTTTTCACGAGGAGTATCGCCTAAAGCAGCGTTATTTTCTAGCCATTTTGTCCAACCGCTATGACAATTCATACAAGCAGCTGGCTGACCGCCAAAACCAGCAAAACCATGTGAATTTAAGAAATCTTTATTATTTCTTGCTGTATCCATTTGATCTACTTGAATCCAGAAGTGGCCACGCTCTTCATTTGCATCTATAGAGAATGGATAACCAGCCCATAAAACCGTAAGTTGTGGGTATCTAATCAATTTAGAATATGAGTGATTTCCACCAAATTCAGTCTCAAACGGAGCTTCAGTTTCAACTGTTTGATACATATCTATATATTCAGGGAAATTTTTACCCCAAACATTAAAGCGTGGATCATCATCGCTCATATTCACCACATCTTTAGAGACTACACCAGCCATATCAGGCTGAGCTTTTTTGTTTGAAATGTCTTTGTTAAATAAAACAAAGCCGATCAAAACAATGATGGCTAATACCGCCAAAAGAGCCTTTTTCATACTCCTATCCTTTCTATAAAAGTTAAATTTACTCTATTACTAAAATCAATCTTAGAACCCACGAGTGTGGCCTACGCTAGCGTGACATTTAACGCAGCTTAGCTGTTCATTAGCGTGATTTATAGTTGTTGTTGGATTTACCACTACTGATACCATTTGAGAGTGGCAGCGAACGCAGTTTGCTTGTACCATATTTTTACTCATTTTAGTTGCAGTGAAATTTTGAGGTAAATCATCTAGTTTAAAGGTAAATGCATAAGCGTGTGATATACCACTTTGAGCTTTAGCTATCCATTTATCCACAAATTCATTAGGTAAATGGCAGTCATTACAGCTTGCTAATGGCTTGCCGTTTATCTCTCTTGAGTGGGCACTTTTACGCCAGCTAGCATATACATCATTCATAACATGGCAGTTATTACAGGCTGCACTATCATCGCTAAAATAAGACATACCCTTAGCATTGTAAAAAGTATATCCAGCAGCCACAATAATGATCGCTACAACAACTAAAAACCACATAAATGTAGAGTTATTACTATTACCTTGCACTTTATCCTCCTTCCCAAAAAGATAAAAATGTTAAATGAAATTGTAATGAATTTTAATTCTTTTGTCAATAAAATTAAACTTAAACTTCGATTTTATCATATTTTGAAAGCAATATTTCAAGCATATTTTTACGCAGATTTAGTTTAAATTTGATTAATATAATTTTTATCTTATTTTATACTACGGCCTTATCTTGCCACTTTTTGCTCTTCCATCTTAATGCGTTTGTCATACCACGCAAGGCCTCATCAGCACAAAATCCAATCCAAACACCCACAATTCCAAGTCCAAAATAAAAACATAAAACATATCCAACAGGCAAAGAAATCCCAAACATAAATATCACTCCACTAAAAAAGCAAAATCTAGCATCGCCACTAGCACGAAGTGAATTTACCATTATAATATTAAATGTTCTAGCGACTTCAAGAAATATAGAAAGAGCAAATAGAGGTATCATAATCTCTTTTAAAATATCATTTAAATTTAAGATACTCATAGTTTGATTTTGTGCTAAATAGCTGCTAAGAGCTACTAAAAATGAGGCTAAAAGGCTGATATATAACGCTCTCCAAGTGTGTTTATATGCGATTTGGAGTTTTTTAGCACCTACTAATTTGCCAATTATTATCTCATTTGCGACGCTGATTGCTTGACCAATTAACATTATAAATAAGGAAATTTGAAAATATATGGTTTGGACGCTTAAATTCTCTTTGCCAAGACTGGCTACAAAGCCAAAAGCTATTGTATATTGCACGATCCAAAGCAGATTTTCGCCAGCTGACCAGCCGCCAATTTTCATAATTTTGGCTATTACTTCTCGTTCAATTGTGACAAATTCGATTAATTTTAGCTTAAATTTAACTATATAAATGAGTATAAATATCAAAATTAATATAGCCAAAACTCGCCCTATTATAGTGGATAGCCCTACGCCAAAAAGCTCACTTTGAGTGAAATTTAATACATAAAAGTTCCCAATTAATGTAACTCCATCCATAAAAACAGTCACAAACATAACACTATAAGCTCTATTATAAACACGAATTATAGAAGCTAGCACGATCCCAACTGCATCAAAAAATAGGCAAATTCCAAGCATATATAGATAAATTGTGCTTTGTCTCATTAGCTCTTGTGGGACATTCATAAGCTCTAAAATCCACTCCCCATGCCACAATATCCCAGCCCCACATACTAAACCTAAAATGAAATTTAAAAATAAACTTTGATGTATCGCCTTAGAGGCTAAATAGCTGTTTTTAGCACCGATAGCTTGAGATATTACAACCGAACAACCAATACTTAAAAATGTAAAAATCGTGATAAAAATATCTAAAATTTGATTTCCAGCACCCATAGCCCCAACTAAGAAATTTGAGTATGCTGCGACCATTAAGGTGTTGATAATAAGCGATAAATACCGCAAAAATAATTCAAAAAATATAGGAACGCTAAGAGCTTTGAGTGAGAGTTGTTTAGAGGACATTTGATCGCCTAATTATAAATTTGATTGCTAAATTCTAGCATAATAAGAATAAAAATTAAATTTATAATTTAATAAAAATATAAATTCTTTTTTTTAAGATATTATTAAATTTCTTTGATGAAATATCTAAATTTTTATATTAAATTAAGTTTAACTAAGCTAGAATTTGATTTTGATATTAATTCTTAAGGTATAAAAATGAGTAAAAATTTAGGCTATTCTTGCTTGGCTTTAACTATGATTGCAAATTTAAATTTACAAGCAGAAAATTTAGCTAATCCTAAAGAAATAACACCTTTAAAGCAATTCTCTCCACCACCATTAATCAATCCAAATATCACTCTTGGCTACTATCTAGAGAATCGATTTGATAGAACTTTTCGCACTTCATATTACCGAGTTACAGATATAATTGATAAATCCTTAGATCTATTTCATATAAGTGGCGGGTATTTTGATCATAAAAAATTATAGCACCATATTATTAAGAGCTAGAGAGTCTAATCTCTATACTACATTAAATGCTCACACAACCAATGCCACCCCATATAGAAGTGCTAATGGAGATAAGATTAATTTTGGCTATAATCGAGATGGAGTAAATTTAATATTAGGCTATGTGTTTGATCCATTTAATGAGATTAAATTTAGCTTTTTAGAAGATAATATAAAAAATGATAAACAACCTCAACATACGATGGATCTACTATATACAAGGCGTTATGTTTCTAAGATTAATTATAGATTTGGGTTTAATGATCTATCTGATACTTTAAATTTTGATCTTTCTTATATTAAATTAGATCGAGAAGCTGATAACTTCTCAAATCGTCAAAATAACGCAAATCAAGTAAAGATGAGAGTAGATAGGGATATTTTTAATACTAGTGTAAAATATGATAAAGATATTTTAAGCTTTCATAATCTAATTGGAATTGGCTACACGCATGATAATCACATAGCAAAACGATACGCCAAAGCAAATAATCAGAGTGAATTTAAATTTAACGGCTATAGATTTCCAGATATAGAAGTAGATGAGTTTAATCTATTTGATACAATAAAATATAGTATTTCGCCAGCTCACGCTATATCAATTGGATTAGAATATGATTATAATAAAGCAAAAATCAAAGCCTTAAATGATGTAGTCCAAAGTAATGGTGTGACTAATATAACTCCACAAATTATATGGCAAAACCACTATGGAGATATATTTGATGGAGATATAAATCAAGACGCTTTAAGCATGGCTACTAGATATGATTTTACCCCTGATGATACTCAAATTTACTCTTTGAGTTTAGAAAGCATTGAGAGAATTCCTAGCAATGATGAGAGATTTGTCTCCTTAAATGGCACAAACGCTCAAGGCTGGGCATCAAACCCAAATTTAAATCCAGAGCGTAGAAATAGAATAAAAACTGAATTTAAACTAAAAAATAGCAATTTCATAGACTATATGAGTTCTAAATTTGATAATGATTCTTGGCAAATTGGAGGGCATTTTATCGCTGATTGGGCTAATGATTTTATAATTTTAGATCGCAGTAAATCCATAGCCACAAAAGGCAATGTAATATCTAGGAATATCGATGCAAGGCTATATAGCCTTAATGGAAATCTAAGCTATAATTTTTTAGAAAATTTTGGTTTTAAAACAAATATATATTATAATTACGGAGAAAATAAAAGCGATAATAGACCTCTTTATCAAATAGCACCACTTGAGATGACTTTAAATTTAGATTATCAAAATTATACCAAATTTGGCAAATACTCTATAGGTGCTGCCATGAGAGCTGTGGCTAGTCAAAATAGAGGTGATTTTGATAAAAATAGCGGTCTTGGTATAGATAATAAAACAGGCGGATTTGCTATATTTGATCTATATGCAAGTATTGCTATTAAGGGTAATTGGGGAGCCAGATTTGGTGTTAATAATATTTTTAATAAAAAATATAGTGAATATATTAGCGGTTCGCATGTAGAAGCCATAGAGCCATCTGCAGTGGATGCACCAGATAGGGGATTTTATGTCTCATTTAATGGCAAATTTTAGGAGATAATGATGAATAATAGAAGAGATTTTTTACAAAAAAGTTCGATTTTAGCTCTTGGGTCTTTGGGTGTTTTGAGTATTCCAAATTTACTCTTTGGTAATAAAAATAGAGTTGATATTTGGAATGCGCCTGCGATTATATCGCTTATTGTGGCTGTAGCAATAAAGCAAGGAATGGCAAAAGATTTAATAAACCTAAACTATAAAGAGTGGAGAAATCCTGATCAATTAAGAGCTGGATTTGCAAGTGGTTCGTTTTTGCTATCAAGCTCACCTGTAAATGTAGGACTGAATTTGGCAAATCAAGGACTTGATATTAAGATGCTAAATATCTTAACAAATGGATTAAACTACATATTTAGCAAGGATAAAAATTTAAGCTCATTAAAGGATTTAGAGGGTAAAAAACTAATTATGGCATTTAAAAATGATTTGCCAGATATTGTTTTTAGATCATTATGTATAAAAAATAACATAAATTTAGACAAAATCAATATCACATATGTCCAAACTCCACCTGAAGCGATGATGATGTTTTTAAAAAAAGATTTTGATAATATCCTTATATCTGAGCCTATGGGATCGGCAATGGGTTTAGCAGCTAAGAAAAATGGAGTTGATATAAAACGAGCTTTAGATATACAAAAAATATGGGCTGATACATTTAAGCAAGCCCCTATAATTCCGCAAGCTGGATTGATAGTAAATGGTAGCTTTTATCAAAAAAATATAGAATTTTTCAATACTTTTCATCAAGATTTAAAAGATGCTTTAATATGGATAAACTCTAGTCCTGACCTAGCAGCACAATTTGGCTCTAAATACCTACTTGTACCACAACCAGCGATAAAAGAGGCTATAGCTTATGCCAATTTGAGAGTGGATAGATGTAAAGATATTTCTGATAATTTAGATAGATTTTTTAGCATAATCTATGATATAAATCCAAAACTCATAGGTGGAAAAATGCCTAGCAAAGAGATATATTTATGATAACACAAGATGGTAACGCCATAAGACTTAACGCTTTTCATAAAATTAGCAACTACCTAATAGAAGGACTTAGTGGGCTTGGAATCATAGCTCTATTTTTAGGAGTGTGGCATATTGGCTCTAAGATTAGTGGGGAATTTATCTTACCAGCCCCGCTTAATGTCCTTCAACGCTCACTTGAGATTATCGCAAGTAGTGATAATCAAATTTTACTAACAATATATAGAACAACTATTAGCATAGTTTTTGCCTTTATTATTGGCTGGATTTTAGGCGTAATAGCTGGAAGCTTTAAGACATTAGCTAGATTATTTAAACCACTGATGGATATATTTTTAGCCATTCCACCAATTATATGGATTGTTATAAGTTTGTTTTGGTTTGGGATTGGAAGTGTGAGTGTGATTTTTTCTGTATTTATAGCAATTTTTCCTTTAAGCTTTGCAAATTCTATGCTTAGTGTGATTACTCTTGATGATAGGCTAGATGAAGTTTGTATCGCTTATAAATTAAATTTATTCAAAAGATTAAAAGCCTACTATCTGCCACATATCTTGCCATATCTTTTAAATTCGCTAAATATCATAACTGCTATGGGAATTAAGATTATGATTATGGCTGAGCTACTTGGTGCTAGCGATGGAGTTGGGGCTAAAATCGCAGATGCTAGAACTTACCTAGATACTACTGAAGTTTTAGCTTATGTTACGATTATGATTGGGTTTATTTTGCTATTTAATTTTCTTTTTATAAAGCCTATAAAGATTATATTTCTGCCTTGGCTTAAGGAGAGTTGATGAGTATTTTAAGAGTTGAAAACTTAAGCTATTATATAGCTCAAAAGCCTATAATTAAAGATTTTTCCTTAAGTCTAAATTTAGGTCAGATTGTAACACTTTTTGGTCCTTCTGGATGTGGAAAAAGCACATTTTTAAGGCTAATTAGCTCTATTTTAAAACCAAAAGATGGAATTATAAATCATAGTGGCAAAATCTCATATATATTTCAAGAGCACCGCCTTTTTGATAGTTTAAGCGTCTATGAAAATATCGCCTTAGTGATGAAAAGAGCAGATCCAAAGTGGATATATGATAACCTTAGCGATTTAGGTCTTAGCAAAATAGATGCTAAAAAATATCCCAATGAACTAAGTGGCGGTATGAGAGCTAGGGTAGCTTTTATTAGAGCTTTGGCTTATAATGGGGATTTGATATTGCTTGATGAGCCATTTAGTGGTATTGATTTTACCATGCGTCAAATATTAATGGAGAAATTAAATTCAGCCATAAAATCAAATAATAAAGCCGCTATTTTAGTTACTCATGATGCTTATGAGGCTTGTAAGCTATCTGATATTATAATTTTTTTATCACAAACTCAAATGCAAATAGAAAAAACTCTAAAAATAAATCAAAAAAATAGAGATGAAAAATTTATAAAAGAGCTTTTTAATAGCGAATTTAAAGGGAGAATTTACTTTGATTAGTAGTTTAAAAGAGTTAATTTATGATTTTTTTATCCACCCTATGAGACTATTTTTTATAATGAGTGGATTATTTGCTATTTTTGGGACAATTATACTGATATTTAATATTGGCGATTTTATATCATTTCATAAATTTATATTTATAGAGCTTTTTGTCTCTAGTGCTTTTGTGGGCTTTTTGCTTACTGCTGTGAGCGATTGGGCTGATTATAAGGGGAGTTTGTTGCCTTATAGCGTAATTGGATTTATATTATTAATTCTAGCTTTATCAACTCAAATTTTAGGCTTTAATGGCTCTATTTTTATAGCATTTTTATGGAGCTTTATAGCTATAACGACCTTAATTTGGCTGATAAAAGCTAAGAATTATGATAATTTTAGCTTGATTTTTCTTCTTTGTTTTATTGCTTTTATTGAATTTTATGGGGTTATTTACGAGCCTAAGCCCTATGCATTAATACACTGCTTTATGGGTGGAATTATTTTAATTGGATTTAGGATTAGTACTGTGCTTGCTAGATTGGCTTTAGATAGAAAATTTAAAGATAATTCATATATATTTATCCCAAATCCAATTTTAAAAAATATCTCCTATATCTCTCTTTTAGCCCTTGCTTTGTGCGATATTTTAAGATTAGATAATACTACTTCTGGATTTATCTGTGCTGGAGCTGGATTAATTATCCTAAGTCAAATATCACAATGGCATCATAGAGTATTTCTAAGCACACATTATACATTTATATACTATATTTTATTATTTGGAAGCGGGCTAATATATCTAGCTTTGGGGGTTGATTTGCTATTTGGGCTTAATTTTACCAGCACAATATTACATGGGATTACCATTTGGAGCACTATAGGATTTATCTTTTTTGTATTTAATGTATCATCGCTTAGACATAGCGGACAAGCAACTTTAAACCTACCAATCTGTGGTAAAATAGGAATTATTCTACTAGCCATCGCTACTATATCAAAGCTATTTTTAGCCCAAATTTGGGATATTTTTTATATTACAATTCCAGCTATATTAGTTGGATTGCTCTTTTTAATCTTTGTTGGTAGATATACTATAATATATAAAAACAACCCATTTACAGATGATCCTGAATAATAAAGATAATTAAATAGAATAAATCAAATTTATTCTATTTATAGTTTTTACAAATCTATAACCACCTTAGCAGCTATGGCTAATTGGTATAAAATTTGAGTTAAAATACTTGTAGCTTGTAGCATTTTGGTCTCTACCTTTGGTAAAACCAAAATCGAATCCCCAGGATAGACATCCTCTCCGCTAGAGGCTTTGAATTTACCAGCTTTACCATTGGCTGAAACTAGTATAACTCTACTGCTATCAGCCCTAGAGCTTAAATCCCCAGCCATCTTGATATAATCTTCAATATCAGAGTTAGCCACATGAGTAAATGCTCCTGGCATTGATACCTCGCCTTGGACAATTACTATATTATCCTTTGTTGGTATATAGATGGTATCATCTTCTTGTAATACAATTTGATAAATATCATCTTTATTGCTAATCACCACTTGACCCTTAGGCTCAACCATTCTAGCACGCTCTATAAAATCCAAAATCGCCTTAGCCTCAGTCGCTCTAATCTGCGCTTCTTGGGTTGTATCTGATGAGGTAGTAAGGGCTATGGATTCTAGCTCTCTTAGGTGTGAATCAATCAAATTTTTTTGCATTTTAGCCACACTTTTTCTAAATAGCTGAAGTGCGTCTATATTTGATTGTGGATTAAAGCCGATCTTATCCATCAAATCTCCAAGAGTAGCACCCTTTGGCATAACTATCGCACGAGAGCCACTATGCTCTCCATCTATATTTACACGCACTTCACTAGCAGAGTGATCAGTCATAAACTCAACCGCATCTCCAGCCCTTAAGTTAATAGAATCGAATTTAGCTAGTGGATAGCTATTGATTTGAATTTGACTATTATCTGCGTGACTTCTTACAATCGCTTGAGTAACAACTGGTTTAATACCAGCTAATCTAGCTAACTCTTTTAAGCTCATTGTCTTATCTTTTGCCTCAAATCTATATGAGCGAAGCACCTCGCCACTAGCACTCATATACGCCCCAACGCTACCTACTAATATCACATCTCCATTTTTAAGCGCAAACATCTCTATCTTGCCATCAACCATAAAATCATATAAATCCACTTTTTTATAAGGCTGATTATTACGAACAACTATAATATCACGAAAGCTACCATATTGCGGATTTATGCCACCAGCTTTATCTATGAATTGGATAAGTGAATCTGAGCTAAGCCCTTGATAAAGACCAGGTCTATTGACATTGCCAGTTACAAATACAGATACATTTTGATAAATTCCCATATCAGCATAGACATGGACATTCTCTTTAAATACCTTTTTTACGCTTTTTGAGATTGTCGCGACTAAATTTGAGTTTTTCACACCCAAAAGCTTAATAACACCAACTTTTGGTAAAAATATATTTCCTTGAGAGTCTATAGTAAGTTGTTTTTCAAACTCATACGCCCCCCAAAGCTTCACATTTACCATATCTCCAATGGCTAAAATATAATCAGGATTATAGATATGCTGACTAACCATCGTAAAATTACCATTAAATAAATTCTCTCCAAACACGGTTTGTACCGGCTGAAAATTATATGTAGTTTGGTTTAAATCTTGTGTATTTATAGATGATTGAGTAGATGAAACTACCGAATTTGCTGAGTTTATAGATTCTGTTTGCACCGCAGCTATAGATGAAGTTGTAAAAATAGCTAAAATTAATAATAATCTTTTCATTTTATAATCTTTCCAAATTTGAGTAGTTTATAATTCTACATTAAAATCGATTAATAAATGGCTAATCAACGCCTTTTATCAAATTTTCTTTTACCTATTGTTTGCTCATTTAGTCTTCTGCTTAGCATTAAATCGATAATTGGCTGCTCTCTTTTATTTGCTCTTTGGCAGTGGTTTTTTTGAAATTTATCTGTGATAAATATCACTATTTTAGCCCATCTTTTATGACGCATTCTCCACGCATGGCTAGATACAGACTCCCAAGCATAGCCATTAAATATAGTCGCATTTACGAAGTGATCAAGTGCTCTAACGCCTTGTCTAGCACGAGTTGGATCGCCAAAAGTGCCAACAATAACAATATAAATATACCCAATTATAGCCATCGGGACAAGCACACACAAAAGTGCCGTCCCAACTATCTTCTCCTTTAATCTCAAATTCACTGCCTTCGCGTCATCTTAATCATCATGCCATTAGCCGAACGCACAGTGAGCCTACCAACCACATCAGGGATAAAGCCATCTTTTAACTCCAATTTAAATTCTCTTAAAATATTAGCCAAAATTATAATCGCCTCTTGCATAGCAAAGCCTTGTCCGATACAAATTCGCTCACCTAGCCCAAATGGCATATACTTCTCTTTTGGAATATCATCATTATGCCTATCTGGTCTAAACTCATGTGGAGCATCCCAAAAATCCTCATGCCTATGAATAAGCCATGGTGCCACAACCACGCCAGAGCCTTTTTTTAATACCTTATCCCTAATTTTAGTATCATTTTTGCTTTGTCTAGCAAAAAAGCCAACTGGCGGATATAGCCTAAGTGCCTCTTTAAAAACATTAGTTAAATATCTCATATTTTTTATATCAGAAATACTAAATTTGCCATCTTTATTAATGCTAATTACCTCATTATACGCCTTTTGCTGTGCATCTTGATCAAGGCTTAAGCAGTATAGCGTCCATGTAAGCGAACTAGCTGTAGTCTCATGACCTGCTAAAAATAGCATGGAAACCTGATCTAAAATCTCTTCAAAGCTAAATCTTTGATTACTATCAGCATCGATAGTGTGTAAAAGCGATGATAAAATATCACAATGCGTATCATTAGCGTAATTATCATATCTAGGCTTGATAATATTTGAGAGATTTTGCCTTATTATCTCTCCAGCTTTCATTCTTTTATTCTCTCCAAGTATATTTGATAGCCATTGTGGCACACAAAAAAACTTCCTAATAGCCGTTCTAGCGGTCTCTTCTTGGAATGTTACAAATGCGTGTAAGATCTCTTTACCTTTTTCTTCATCAAGCTTTGCACTCATAATGGTGCGAAATATAACATCTGCAGTTACAAAAGTCATATGCTCATCAACTTCGATAATAGAGCCATCTTCATACTTCCTAAATCTATCCATCATATCAGCAGCCGCACTACTCATAAGATCAAAAACCTTACTAATCCTAGTCATCTCAAAGCTAGGTCGTAAAAGCTCTCTTTGCTTTTTCCACACTTCACCATTGGTAGTAAAGATACTCACGCCTAAAAGTGGCTTTAAAAGCTCGTGAAGTAGATCGCTTTTTGGGAATTCCTTGACATTATCAATCATAATTTTGCGAACTTCATTTGGGTCATTTACTACAAATAGATCAAATCCAGGCATCTTCACTCTACCAGATCTCATCTTATAGCTCTTGACATAAAGCCCATCTAGCCATGATCTGCGTTTAAGCAAGAAGGTCGTTATCAATCCAGCCTTATTATTATGTGGTTTTGGATGAAATGGACATACTCCCATATTAGCTCCTTTAAAATTTCTTATATTCAAGTTTGTTAGGATCTGCAACTAAGTAAAAATAGTCATATCCACCACGAATTTGAGTCGCCTTAAGATATAAAAAATGCACTTCATACCACTTATACCTTATATTTTTATATGTTTGTTTATCATAAATTTTAAAAAATCTTACAGATATTAAATTTGGCGAATTTTTAACACTTCTATCTAAAAGCTTGACATAATCAACCATAAAAAAGCACGCCCCATCAATCTTAGAGCTAAAATCTAGCCAGGTAATACCAGAGTTTGCTACTACTTCAAGATCGTTTTTAAATTTATCCCCATGGTTGTGAAAAGATGCCAAAGGTGTGCAACCACCGATTAATACAAGCTTTAAATTTGATATATCCACTCCAAGGGCTTTACACTTTCTTATCACATTAGCTACGCTACTAATAGCTATAATACTCCCAACACTATGAGCTACAACCATAATCTCGCTACTAATATTTTGACTATTTTTTAAACTCTTTATAATCTCATTAGCAAAGCTCTCATTTCTTGCTTCAATGCCATCAATCTCGCCCTTAGCATATCTATAGCAAAATCTATATATACTAAGTAGCCAAAATATCCCAGCTTTATTACCAAGATAGAATATCGCTTTACTACTAAAATAGAGTATAAAAATAGAGATTACTAGCCATAAAATCACACTTTCTATAAAATTGCTAAGCACATAACAGATCAATCCAATAAAAAAATATATAGATAAAATAGAGAGTATAGGGTAGTATCCAGCGATTAATTGAGTGCGTGAATGCTTAGCCACCATGCGTGATACACCAGAAAAAAGATGTCCAACCAAAGAGGCAAAAAGTGCATTAAAAATATCTAAAAATCCCTTACAAAAATGCTTACTAGCTATATCATTCCAAACTAAAAAATTATATCTAGTCTTACACCCTTTATACTCTATATCAAAATAGAATAGCTCATCTTTTTTTAGTTTGCCTAAATTTAGTTGATCTTGCTCTATTGCGCTTGTTTTATTTATATTATTTTTAAAGATGGAGTAGTAGTATTTTGGACTTCTAGGATCAAATCCAGCGATATAAAATAGCTCTCTATGCAACCTCTACCCCCCCCCAATTAATTTACAAACTGGCTATTCTAGCAAATTTAATCATAATCAAAACTTAAATTAAGATTATAAAAACCCTATTAATCTTTATTGGAATTTAAATTTTTCCTTTAATTTTTAAAAGCCAATCATCTAAGGTTTTTTCAAACCCAATAGAATTGCTATTATAAAATTTAATATCTTTTTGCATATATTTTTGCTCTACCCAACCACCAAAATCATGCGGATACAAATAATCTTTTTTAGCCACATCTATATTGATAAGATATGGTAAAACCGGCATTGATGGATTTTTACTTATATAATCTAGAGCGAAATTTATAGCCTTATAGCTAGAGTTTGATTTTGGCGAACTAGCTAGATAAACAGCACATTGACTTAGGATAATTCTAGCTTCTGGATAGCCTATTTTAGATACTGCTAGCATAGCATTTGTAGCGATATTTAGGGCATTTGGGTTGGCATTTCCTATATCTTCACTAGCGAAAATCACCATTCTCCTAGCCAAAAATTCAGGCTCTTCGCTAGCTGCTATGAGCCTTGCAAGGTAGTATATCGACGCATCGACATCGCTACCCCTTAAGCTTTTTATCATCGCACTTATTAGGCTATAGTGGGTATCCTTGCTACTGCTTCCTTCGCTAAAGCTAGAGCATCGCAATGTTTTTAAAGTATCCAAATTTATATTTTTATCCACGCTTATGGCGTATTCAAGTAGATTTAGCATACTTCTAGCATCGCCTGAGCTTGAGCTAATCAAATACTCCTTAGCACCTTCATCTATGGTAAAATAGATATTTTTTTGTATATCATTTAATAACTCTTCTAAATCTGCGTATGATAATGGCTTAAACTCAAATATCATCATCCTAGAGCGAATTCCACTACTTACTATAAATTTTGGATTTTCAGTTGTGGCACCTATTATTATACACTTTCTTTGTTCCATTGGGATCAAAAGAGTCTCTTGCTGGGTCTTGCTAAGGCGGTGAAATTCATCGATAAATATAAGTGGCAAATAAAGCGACCCATCAAATTTAGCTATAATCCTTCGTATATCCTCGCTTTTTAAATTCGCTCCATCAAGCTCGAAAAATTCATAATCCATCTGCTTGGCAATAATCCTAGCCATAGTGGTCTTACCGCTTCCAGCCGTGCCGTAAAATAGGCTATGTGGAATATTTTTATTATCTATAAATTTAGCAAAAATCTCTCTAATCTCCTTATGACCTACCATATTCTCAATTTTAGTTGGTCTAAATTTAAGGCTTAAATTCATCTTTTTCCTTTTTTATAGGATAGTTCATTTATCAAAATTATACAATAATAAAAATCTTTAAATAGCAAAATAGTAGAAAATGGATTTAAAAATAGCGATAGATGGTGAAATTTAAAAGCGATACACAACTTAAAATTTCACCAAAAAGCGTGATATGATAAATTTAATCACGCTTAAAATTTACTTAATGAGAGCAACCGCAGCCGCAGCCACCGCCGATAGCTTTTAACGCTGCGTCGTAGTTTGGCTCAGTTGTGATTTCGCTAACTAGCTCTTTATAGACTACAACGCCATTTGGATCAAGCACGAAAATAGCACGAGTTAATAACCCCGCAAGTGGGCTACTAGCTAGTAAAACGCCATACTCTTTGCCAAATTTAGCACCTTTAAAATCGCTAGCTACTCTTAAATTTTCAATCCCTTCAGTCGAGCAAAATCTCCCCATAGCAAATGGAAGATCGAGCGATATAACTGTAGCTTCTACATTGCTTTTGCTAGCTACTTTTTGATTAAATGTTCTAGCTTCAGTAGCACAAACTCCAGTATCTAGGCTTGGAACGACTATTAATACTTGATATTTGCCACTTGCTCCGCCCACGCTTATAGTAGATAGATCTTTACCTACTAGCTCAACTTTTGGAGCTACTTGACCTACATTTACACCTTTTCCTTCTAACTCTACTGCTGTACCTTTGAAAGTTACTGACATATCATAATCCTTAATTAAATTTGCAAGTGCAATAATATCAAATTAAGATAAATAAACTCTTAATAACTCTTTTGAACTACGATTGTCCCTGCTAATATATCGTGCAAATTTCGCTTATCTTTTCTAAAAAAACAAAAAAGCGATCCACCAAAAATAAATGTAGTAATAAAGAAAAAATATCTAAGCAAGTATATAATCAAATTCGCCTTCTTGCCATTTAAACCAACTAGATAAATTCCTTGGGCTTTATATCCTGGGCTTTGTGCTTTAAAAGCAAAAAATAGAGATTGGATAAGACCAAAAACTAGCCAAACTAAAAATATGGCTAGTTGATTGCTTTGAAACTCATCTTTACCGCTTAAAATAGCATAAGTCATAAGATACAAAAGTGGAGCAGCGATAAAAAACATATCTATGATAAAGGCCTTTACCCTGCTAAAAATATTTGCGGCTATAGCTTTATTCATGCGTTGCCACGGCTCCCTGGTTTAATAGCTTTTGAGCCATCTTTACATAGCGGACAAGACTCAGGTGGGTAAATTTCAAATTCAAAATTACCAAGAGCAAAAAGCGGCTTATCATCTGGCAATTTACAACTATCTTTTTTCTCATTATTTAATCCACTAACCGCACAAAATCCACGATTAGCTAGCGCTGCAAAGCCTACTACAATACCGCCTAAACTCTCAATAATCTTAGCACTCTCTAAGGCTGAACCACCAGTTGTGATTATATCTTCGCATATTATGAATTTTTCGCCCTTTTTCACGCTAAAACCACGCCTAAGAGTCATCACGCTATCAACTCTTTCAGTAAAGATAAATCTCTTTTTACCAGCTCTAGCTAGCTCATATCCGGCTAAAATTCCACCAAGAGCAGGCGAGCAAACACTATCAAATTCAACCCCAGCTTGAGAAATTTTGTTAAATAATTTATCGCACAAAACACCTGTTAAAATCGGATCTTCTAAGACCTTTGCACTTTGGAGATAAAACTGCGAGTGATTTCCACTACTTAGTAAAAAATGCCCTTGTAGATATGCTCCAGCCTCTTTATAGATTGATTCTAAATTCATATTAAACCTTTAAAAGCTCTGCTTCTTTATCTTTTACTATTTGATCCACTTTAGCGATGTAATTATCGGTGATTTTTTGCACCTCATCATAGCCTTTTTTGATCTCATCTTCGCTTAGGGTTTTATCTTTTTCTATCTTTTTAATATCATCATTTGCGTCTTTGCGAATATTTCTGATGGCTACCTTGGCTTTTTCGCCCATAGCTTTAGCCTCTTTAGCGTTTTTTTGGCGATCTTCTGTTGTCATCGGAGGGAAAAATAGCTTAACGCTCTCTCCATCATTGTTTGGATTTACTCCGATATTTGCAGCCTGGATAGCTGCGGCTATGGTCTTTAGCATAGACTTTTCCCATGGAGTTATAGTAATTGTGCTTGCATCAGTAGCTAAGATGGTAGCAACTTGATTTAATGCTGTGGAGCTACCATAGTAATCCACATGAATATGATCTAAAATATTAATACTTACCTTGCCAGTGCGAAGTGTGGTAAAATCACGCTTTAAAGCCTCTAAAGCCTTATCGTTGTGTTGTTTTTGGTTATTGTAAATTTCATTTAGCATATCTATCCTTTTAGTTGGCTGTTGTATTACTATCTATTACTGGAGCTAATGGTGCTGTAGGCACTGCCTCAGGCAATTTAAACGAGTCAAATTTAGCACTATCTACTACCGAATCACGCAAAGATTGATTATAGGCATAACCAAGAGCTAGTGTATTAATAACAAATAAAAAGCCCATAAAAAATGTAAATTTAGCTAAAAATCCAGCCGGCCCCTTAGCACCAAATAAACTCTCATTGCTCCCACTATAAGCCCCAAGCCCCATAGAAGCACTCTTTTGCAATAATATGACAATAGTCAAAATCACCGCTAATAAAACTTGAATAATAAGAAGAATTGAACTCACGAGTATCCTTTGATTGATAGTATAATTAGCCCGTGATTATAGCAAAAAAAGTTAAAAATTTAGTTAAGCCGCCATCTAGGCAGCTTAAGTTTATTCTCGATTAAATATACCAAGAAGATTAAGAAGTGAAATAAATAAATTTAAAATATCAAGATACAAAGAAACCGCCGCAAGCACCGGACTATCATATCCGCCACGCAAAATCATCTGAGTATCATAAAGGATATAAGCACTAAATAGTATCGCACCAACTGCTGAAATTACAGTGGCTAAAACTGCACTTTGAAAGAATAAATTTAAAAGCCCAGCCACCACAATCACAATTAGTGTGATAAATAGCATTTTACCCATCGATGAAAAATCTCTTTTGGTATTAAAAGCAAAAAGAGTTAGCCCACCAAAAGCCACAGTAGTCATCAAAAATGCTTGAGTGATGATATGCCCCATACCAGCACCTATATAGGTATTAAGCACTGGACCTAGAGTAAGACCACTTACAAAAGTAAATCCAAATAGCAAAAATAGAGCTAAAGTTGGATTTTTGCGTGTGAAAAATAGACCAAAAAGCATTCCAAGCTCAAGGATTAAAAGCATCCAGCTAAAGCTTTTAACATAATCAACGCCGATATATGCCCCCACAGTCGCAGCTAATAGCGAAGCACTAAGAAGCTGATAAGTCTGCTTAACAAATGTCGCCCTAGCACTAATAGACTGCTCACTCTCATAAGTGCGACTAAACTCATTTTGTTGCGATGAGAGATTTCTATTATATAAACTCATTTTTCCTCCAATAAAAATTTACCCATAAGTCTAGCAAAATAAATTTAATACTAAATGAATTAAACCAATTTACAATATATTGTATAAGTAATTTTATTATTTTAAATATATCTATGTTTAAAGGCATTGTAATGATGGATAAAATTTGTAATATTTTAGATGATAAATTTCCGCAAAATGGCGTATTTAGTAGTGAATTTGAGTGGCTATATTTTTATAAAATTAATAAAAAAGCCAATTTAGCCACACATTTTATGAGCCATCATTTTGCGTGATTTTAAGCGGACAAAAGGAGGTTTTGATAAAAAATCAGATATTTTATTATGACAATAGTCGCTACTTAATAGCCCCAATGTATCTAAGCGCCAAATCAGCAATCACAAAAACACCATATCTTGCCCTTAAAATCGCATTTAGTATAGATGAAATTTTAGAGATAATCAAAGAAATTGGCATTAATAAATTTAACAATACAAAAGATTTGGGGCTATTTTTTGGAGAGCTAGATAAAAATTTGCTTAATGCGATATTTAGACTTATCAGTCTTGAAAATAGCGATAAATTCAGAGCAAATTTAATAAAAAAAGAAATTTTATATCTGCTTTTAAGTGGCGATGGGGGAGATTTTTTACGCTCATATACGCAAAATGGAAGTATGAAAAATATTATTTTAAAAGCCATTAATGAGATAAAAATGAATTATAAAAATCAGATAAATATAGAAAATTTAGCAAGAAATTTTAATATCTCATCATCATCTTTTTACTCAAATTTCAAAGAGATAACAGGCGTAAGCCCGCTTGTGTTTATAAAGCATTTAAGGCTTGAAGAGGCCAAAAATATACTCCTAAATAGCAATCTTGATGCTCATAGCGTAGCTTTGATGGTGGGCTATGAGAGCTGGGCACAATTTAGCCGCGAGTATGCTAGAATGTATGACTTGCCGCCGATAGCTCACACGAAATTCCTAAAATCGCAAGGATTTTAGGAATTTGTAGAATTAGGCAAGGATTTTATAAAATTAGGCTACCATCTTTTGAATAAAAATAGGTAAAATTATCATACAAAATTTGTTTAAAGGAAAAATATGAAAAAACTTACAAAACTAGCCTTGTCTTTCGTGCTTAGTACCTCTTTAATCGCAGCAAATGCAAATGAAAAATATGAACAAAAATCCCCATTAAAGCCAGTGTCCCTAACTCAAAAATGGGATAAAATTTTCACTAAAAGTAATAAGATTAATCACACAAAAGTAACATTTAAAAATCGCTATGGCATTGTTTTAGTCGGCAACCTTTATGTGCCTAAAAATTTAAATGGCAAGGCTGGTGCGATAGCTATTAGCGGTCCATATGGTGCAGTTAAAGAGCAATCAAGCGGAATTTACGCCCAAAATCTAGCCGAGCGTGGTCTTATCACACTTGCTTTTGATCCTAGCTTTACTGGAGAGAGCGGTGGCACACCACGAAATATTAGCAGTCCAGAAATAAACACAGAAGATTTTAGCGCAGCAGTTGATTATCTTGGAAATTTAAATATCGTAAATAGGGATAAAATCGGAATTTTGGGTATTTGTGGATTTGGCAGATTTGCCTTAAATGCTGCTATTTTAGATACAAGAGTAAAGGCAGTTGCAACAAGCGTAATGTATGATATGACTAGAGTTATGGCAAAAGGTTATAACGACACAAATGATGATAAAAATAAGCGTAAAGAGATGAAAAAAGCGATGAATGAGCAAAGATTTATTGATACAAAAACAGGCGTGATCGCACTTGGAGATAAAGAAACTCATCTAATTAGCCCAGAAAATATCACTGACAAAACACCAAAATTTGTAGCTGAGTATTCGCAGTTTTACAAAACAAAGCGTTGATTTCACGAGCGTTCAATAAACTCAAATGGAGCATGGGCTATCACAAACTCACTACCATTTATAAATATGCCGATTTTAAGCTATATCTCTGAGCTTGATACACCTACTTTAATCGTAGCAGGAGAGAATGCTCACTCTCTATATTTTAGTCAAGATGCCTTTAGTGCTATAAATGGCGATAAAAAAGAGCTTGTAATTATCCCAAATGCCGTTCATACCGATCTTTATGATAACACTACTGACAAAATTCCATTTGATAAATTTGAGCAATTTTTTAAAGCAAATTTATAATATTTCGCATAATTTTTGCGTTGATTTTGGCGCTAAATTTAAAAGCAAATGAGATGAAAATCGTATTTATAACCCAAAGTGGCAAGGTTTTTGCCACTTTAAATGATAGCAAAATATCAAGGGATTTTTACTCTCTTTTGCCATTAAAAATTGAGCTTAAAGACTACGCTGGGGCTGAAAAATACGCTAAATTAGCAAGACCGCTTGATATAAGAGATGAGCCAAGCACAGATGGGAAAAAGGGCGATATTTCGTATTTTGCGCCGTGGGGTAATTTTGTGATTTATTACAAAAATCAGCCCTTTTATGAAGGTATTATCCGCTTAGGTAGATTTGATGGCGATTTCAACGCAGTTATAAACTCAAAAAATGTAGAGATAAAGGTAGTAAAATGATAAAATTTGATGGCATCATAAAGCCAAACACAGAGCTTTTTAATCATATTAAATAATTAGTTAAAATAAATAGAGAAAAGGTCGCAAAACTAAGCGGTGCGTATCTTGCTCGTGATAAGATACGCCATATTTATCAGCCATAACTAGCTTAAGGTTGATGAGAGTGTGATTGTAAATTTGCCCTTTTATACAGATTTTGGCACTACATTAGGCTTGGTAAAAATATCAGCGTTAATGCCATAATAGCCGCCGCTTCTGTTGCAAAGTCCCAAATAGTCGTAGGCAACCCAGCAAAAATTATTAAAAATTTAATTTTTCTTAATAATTACTATTTTAGCTCTTAACTCAAGCGGAGTTAATAAATCCAACTCCGCTTATTAAAATTAAAATGAATATCTAGCATTTAAATTCACAGCTAAATCTGTATCATAGTCACCAAAAGCTGATTTTTCCAAGGTTAAGCCAATCCTTAGATTATCACTAGCTATCATATTTAGACCCAAATTCATAAGCATTCTAGAGTCTTTGTCGTTATATTTAGCACTCTCGCCATCTATAACTATCTCTGAGTTTTTCATCATCTCCCATTGATAGCTAAGCCCTCCAAGAGCGTAAGCTCTAACATGTCCTAGCCAAATCTCTCTTGCGAAGTTAAATCCAGCCCTTCCTACAAGCAAGTCTGACCCCTTAATATCCATCTCAAAGCCATTTTGATTTTTTATTGTTGCTCCGCTATTATTTAGATACACAAACTCAGCTTGTGGCTCAACATAAAAATTATCAAAATCAAACCTATAGCCAAATTCCCCACCTAAATAGAGTGAGTTTGTATTATAATCTGTATTTAAAAAGCTTAAGCTCATATTTGGGAAGTTATAATCCATTTTATGGTTATTTCTAGTATATTTTGCAATAGCATCTATATACCAACCACTATCAAACACTCCAGATATATAAAATCCCCCTCCGATAGCTTTGACATCGCCTTTTGCGTTATTGCCATCTATATCATTTTTTGTATGAGTTATAGTCATACCGCTAAAGATAGAACCGCTTGAAATTTGACTTTGTTTATCAAAACCAGCTTGAATATGGGTAAATCTATTTTCAAATCCATCAGCACTACCCTCACCGCTTAAGACCCTAGCCCAGCTACCAGTAGTTGCATTTATACCTCTTAATTCACCCATCCTTTTATTAAGGTTGTTAATATCAACATAGTTCATATCTATGCTTAGCTTTGAAGCATCATTTGCCTCTTTAAGGGCTTCTTGATTTGTAGTTTTGATAATCTCTATACCGCCATTTTCATCTTTTTTAATATCATAATTAACTAGACCTTTATTTTGCACAAGCGGAAGATTTAAATCAGGGTTATACAAAGCTATATCTTTGCCATTTTTTTGAATTTTATAAAATACAGTATCGCCAATCTCTTCAATTTTCAAATTTAGCTCACCATATCTACTTACGGCATTTTGCACTGACTTGGTGGTTGCTTCTATGCTAGGATTGCTCGTGCTAGATCCGCTGGTACTGCCACTTGTGCTACCGCTTTGATTTCCAACATCTGGAGCTAAGGTGCCGCCGGTATTACCGCCTTGGTTACCAGAGTTGCCACCTTCTGGGGTTGTGCTACCAGTGTTGGAGCCTTCTCCGCTAGATCCTTGGTTGCCAGTGTTTCCTTGGTTGCCACTCTCACTGCCGCTATTAGAGCCACCAGTATTGCCTTGGTTGCCGCTAGATCCTTGGTTTGAGCCACTTTGGTTGCCACTCTCATTACCAGTATTGCCCTCGTTACCGGTGCTACCTTGATTACCAGAGTTGCCACCTTCTGGGGTTGTGTTACCAGTGTTGGAGCCTTCTCCGCTAGATCCTTGGTTGCCAGTGTTTCCTTGGTTGCCCTCACTAGTTGAGACTCCACAAGCCCACTCACTACCTGGTAAAACGCTTAATAGACAATCTTTTCTATTAGAAGTATCTTTATATGTGCCATTATTTCTAGCTTCATCAATGCTTAAATATGTAATGCTATAAATCTCATAAAGGTCTGTAACATATGTATTTGTGCTAGATACATAGTAGCTATAAAGAAAGCGGAAGGTTTCATTGCCTTTATTATCCGGAGCGTAATTGCCTATAACTTCTCTTAGCGTAAGCTGTCCGGCTCTATCTGTTACAGAGTCACTCACATAGCCCTTTTTAATCTTGCCATTTTCATCAACTTCAATTCCCCAAAGTGTAACCGTGTGAGTATCATCAGTCAAGGCTGCAACGACTTTTCCGGTTTTGAAATTTTCAATCAAAGATTTTGTAATGCCTTCACTTTGATAGTTATATCTCTCAGTCCAAAATGGTGCTCCACTAATCTTAGTTGGCCCATACTCTCTTTCAAGATATGTTGGTTGATTGTGAGTTTCATAAATTTTAAAATTTGGCGAAAACTCTTGCAGGTAGTAGATCATCCCACGATATGGTTGTAATCCGCCTTGAATATGTGGATATTTCTCATAAAACCAATCTGTGATAGCCTTATTTCCTTGTGGTGCACCATCTTTTAAATCCACATTGGTTGTCAAATTCTTTTGCCACCAGCCAAGAGTATTTCCAGCTACAGCACCCCAACACTGATTTGGATGTTGTAAATAGGCACTCCAACCGCTATTTATATTAACCCCACTCGCCCAAAACTCATCTGCTAATAAAGGCGTAGATAAGGTAGAAACACAAGCTAAAATAGCGAATTTAGATAATTTTAAACGCATAATACCTCCCCCATACGCTAATAAATTAATGGCGATGATTATACATTAATAAAACAAAAAGATATCTGAATTTAAGATATATTTTATATTTATTAAATTTTTAGATGAGAATATTTATAAAAAGATGAATTTATAATAATTTAAATGCGAATTTGGTATTTGAAAATAGCCACTATAAGCCTTTAATAACCAAAAGGCTTATAGTCAAAAGCCCTAAAAAGAGCTAAAATTACTTAATAACGCCACACGCCATTCTAGCACCGCCGCCGCCAAGTGCTTTTGGATGATCGCTGTGATTATCTCCGCCGATATGAATCATAAGAGAGTGATTTTTTAACTCGCTTAGCTCTTTAATTCTAGGAGATAAAACGGGATTTGTCGCCGTGCCATCAGCTGCTACATATAGAGCTGGTAGATCACCTTTATGTCCGTTATCATCCCAAGGGAAAGAGTGATTGCCAGTATTTGCTGGATCCCAGTGACCGCCTGCTTTCATACCTAGGCCTTTATCTGTCGCACCGCAATCTGGATTTGTATGAACATGGAAGCCATGTAGTCCTGGCTCTAAACCTTTAAGATTTGGAAAAAATGCTACGCCGTAGTTTGTTTTAACTGCGATTACACTACCTACTGGAGTGTTTTTATCTTGTCCTAGTAAATCAACTTTGATCTCTACATGATCAACGCTTTTAGGGTCAAAAACCGTCATATTAGCAGCTAACAAACTAGAGCTAGCTAGCATTAAAGCAGATGCTACAAAACCAAATTTTTTCATATTTATCCTTTGTAATGAAATAATTTCGCATTGTAACAAAAAATTATTAATAAAGTAAAAATTTTTAATAAAAAATTTCAATATTACTTAATAAAATTATTATCTATGATTTTAAATTCTTACTAAATAATTGTATAATACTCAAACTTTTAGCATAATGTCGCTTGATTTTTTTTTGGGGGGGGTGCTTTTCCCAATTTGCTTAAATTTTTATAAAACTTTGTAATATATCATCTAAATATTGGTATCTGGCTTAATATGATTTGGCAACTTTAATATCTGAGTTTTTCTATATACCTAATCCAAAATATTTATCAAAGAATTTTAGCACTTTTTCAATTATTATTTGTTTTCTTTCATTTCTATTATCGCCGTTAAATCTACCCATAGGTGGTAGTATTTTTTCTATGTCTGTTCCTATTGTTTTGACTTGCCCATCTCTAAAAGAGTTATCTAAAAACTTTCTTGTCTCAATTTCATTTAAATTTTCATCTTTCATTAGGGTTTTTAAATCACTCTCCTTTTGTTTTTTTACAAATTTACCCCAATCTTCCATTACATTTGTATCTATATTAATTCTATTGATAAATCCATTTATTAAATCTGCTTTGGATCTTAAAGCTAAACTTGATCTAATTACTTTATCAATTGATCCTAATATCTCTTTATCTTTACAATTAGATTGATAGTATTTTAAAACTAGCATTAAAATATAATCTATATTTACCTCTACTTGTTTTACAAGCTCCATTTCAAATACCAAATCATCTTTTATGCTTTCGCTCTCTCCTGGCTTTGGCTTAAACTCCTCATATAGATCCGTATATGTGCCAATGTAATCTTGAAAATCCCTATCGCTTAGTATCTCCATACCTTGAAATTTGTCAAATGATGATAGGATATTTCTTAGTCTTAGGATACTACCCATAGAGATTATAAATTCCTTTTTAGCCACTTCTCCTATTATTTGCTCCCCTAGTGGATATTTTTGAAGCAACATAGCAATTCTTTCTTCGTAGCCTAATTGTTCTTTGCCTTTATCATCTTCATATCCATAGTAGTAGTCTTCAAAAGATTTTAGCAGTACTATCCCACTAGCATTTTTATCGCCAAATAGAGCTATTGCGTCATTTGTCTCTTGCTGTAAATCTCTAAAACATACTATATTCCCATAAGATTTTACTGAATTTAATATTCTATTTGTTCTTGAAAATGCTTGTATCAATCCATGTTGTTTTAAATTTTTATCCACCCATAATGTATTTAGTGTAGTAGCGTCAAATCCTGTTAAAAACATATTAACAACAATCAATAAATCAACTTCTCTTTTCTTAACTTTATCAGATAAATCTTTATAATAATCCTGAAATCCATTTCCTTCAGATGAAAAATTAGTCTTAAATTTCTTATTATATCTATCTATTACATAGTCTAAAAACTCTCTTGAGCTTTTATCTAATAGATTAGTTTCAAATCCCTCATCATCTATTATCCCATTAGCCGCATCTTCTTCATTAGCTGAAAAAGAGTATATCGTTGCGATTGTTAAATCTCTATTTTTTTCCTTTAATTGCTTTTCAAATTCTAAATAATATTTTTTAGCAACTGGTATAGAGCTTACTGCAAACATTGAGTTAAATCCACTCACTCTTTGACCTTTTAGATCATAAGATGAATTTCTTTTTGTTTTTTGGTCAAAGTGTTCTATTATGTATGAAACAACATTGCTAATTCTCTCATCAGATGACAACGCCTCTTCTGTATTAATCGAATTTACATCTTTATCCGTCATTCCTTCTTTTTTCTTAAGTGTATTTACATAGTCAATTCTAAATGGCAGCACATTCCCATCATTTATAGCATCAACAATAGTATAAGTATGTAGCTTATCCCCAAAGGCTTGCTCTGTTGTGCAAAAATTCGGATTAGATTTATTCGCATTTTTAGCAAATATCGGCGTTCCTGTAAATCCAAATAAATGATAATTCTTAAAGCTCTTAACTATCAATTTATGCATATCTCCAAATTGAGATCTATGGCACTCATCAAATATTAAAACCAAATGTTTTTGAAATGCTGTATGCGTGGTATTTCTTTTTACAAATTCGCTTAACTTTTGAATAGTTGTAACTATAATTCTAGCATTATCATCTTCAATCTGTTTTTGTAATATTTTGGTATTTCTATTGCCATTTGCAGCACCCTTTTCAAATCTATCATACTCTCTCATTGTTTGATAATCCAAATCTTTTCTATCAACGACAAATAAAACTTTATCTATATAGTCTAATTTACTTGCGAGTTGTGCGGTCTTAAATGATGTTAAGGTTTTGCCAGAACCTGTTGTGTGCCATATGTAGCCACCAGCTTCTATCGTTCCCATTTTTTTATAATTTGTGCTTAATTGAATTTTATTTAATATCCTTTCAGTTGCGACTATTTGATATGGACGCATCACAAGCAATAACTCTTCAGCTGTAAATACGCAATATTTAGTTAATATATTTAATATTGTATGTCTTGAAAAAAATGTTCTAGTAAAATCAACTAAATCAGATATTACCCTATTACTCGCATCAGCCCAGTATGAAGTAAATTCAAAGCTATTGCTTGTTTTTTTACTTTTGATTTGAGTTTTTTCTTTTATATGGCTTTCTCTTGTGGTATTAGAATAATATTTTGTATTTGTCCCATTTGAAATTACAAATATTTGTATATATTCATATAATCCACTACCCGCCCAAAAGCTATCCCTTTGATATCTATTTATCTGATTAAATGCTTCTTTTAGGGCTACTCCTCTTCTTTTTAACTCTATATGAATCAAAGGCAGTCCATTAACCAAAACCGAAACATCATATCTATTATCATAGTTTCCACCATTTTCAGCATATTGATTGATAACTTGTAATATATTATTATGGATATTTTTCTTATCAATTAGATAGATATTTCTACTCGTTCCATCATCTTTTTTTAATACTTGGATATAATCTTCTTGAATTTTTATAGTTTTTTCCACTATACCATCATTGTTATTAGCGATACTATCTTTATAAAATCTATCCCATTCATTATCACTAAATTTATAATTATTTAATAACTCTAATTGAGCTCTAAGGTTATTAATAAGAGCCTTTGAATTACTGATTTTCAAATACTCATAGCCTTGCTCACTAAGCATTCTTATAAATTCATTTTCTAATGCTTGTTCGCTTTGATACGCTTCAGATCTCTTTTTCTCTGGTTCATACTCAGCCACAACTGTAGAATTACTCATCTCCATTACTATATTATATTTATTCATCTACTTTTAACTCCTTAAAAGCTAATAATTTATCTCTATAATACTCATATTGTTTTTGTCTTGCTTCTATTTCGGCTGGTAAGCCTTGCGAAATATCGTTACATAAATCATCAAATTTTTCTAATATATTTACTATCTTATTCTGTTCTTCTATGGAAGGGATTGGTATAATTGCCTTTTTTAATCCTTCAGCTGATATTGAACATATTTTACCTTCATATACAAATTTTTTAATTTGATTGTGGTATTGAGAAGTTCTTAAAAAATAAGATATATACTTAGGATTTTGATTATGCTTTAATGTATAACATGCATCATGCACTGCTACATCTTCATCACCTTCCCATGCAACTCCAATGCCTATATCCATTCTATTTTCTCCTGCACCAACAATTATTACATCATTCTTATTAGCATATCTCATTTTAGATCTTAATTCTTCCTTAATGTGCGATTTAACTTTATTTACATGAACTCCATAAAATGTATATAATTCACCATAATGAATACATGGTACTCCTTCATCTACTACATCTGCATGAACAAATCTTTTTCCTCGTGTAAATGAACCTATTGAACCTAAATTCACATTGTTATCTTTTATATTTTCATATATACTATCTAAATAATACTGGTATTGCTTTTTTCTTGCTGAAAGCTCTGCTGAAAGCAATGTGAAATTATCCAATATACGGACAATTTCACATTGCACTTCCAACGGAGGCACAGGAATGCGAATTTTATCAAAATCACTCACAGATAAAAATGGCTGACTTCCTTTTTTATATGACGGCAAATTAAGAGTTGTTAATACATAGTATAGATATTGTGAATTAACTTTTGATTTATCAACTACTTCAGCAATAGTACCATTGTATGTTACAAAACATTTGCCTTTACATCTATTTACCATTCCAACTGCTCCTATATGTCCAATAATTGTAACATCTTCACAATTATATTCATTTATATGTGATACAACACCATTAGCTCCATATACATCATAAATTCCACCAATATCCTCAGGTATTTTATTACCTTTCCCATAGTAAAATTTAAATAATTCTTTATTTCTTAGTTCTTCAAAATTCACCCCATTAGGGCATAATTTTTCAATCAATTCATCTAATTTACTCATTCATTACACCCTTATTTCTGAAATAATTTTATTTATTTCTTCACGAAGTTTATTCTCTCTAGCTACTATTTCATCGATTTGTTTATTAAGCTTTACTATATCTATTTTTTCTCTTGTATCTTCTTGTTCTACATAGGTTGAAACTGATAGATTATAATCATTTTGTGCTATTTCTTTATTTGAAACTAATTTTGCGATATATTCAATATCTTCTCTATTTTCAAACATTTTAATAATATTATTTATATTATCATCAGTTAATCTATTATTATTAGTTACTTTGACGCACTCTTTGGAAGCGTTTATAAAGAGTGTGCTATTGTCTTTTTTGCCCTTTTTTAATACCATTATACAAGTTGCTATACTTGTCCCAAAAAAGAGATTATCAGGTAGTTGAATAATTGAGTCAATAAAATTATTATCTATTAAATACCTTCTTATTTTTTGCTCTGCTCCACCTCTGTATAAAATACCAGGGAAACATACTATCGAAGCTGTGCCATTAGCTGCTAGCCAAGAAAGTGAATGCATTATAAAAGCAAAATCCGCTTTTGACTTAGGCGCTAAAACTCCAGCGGGAGAGTATCTTGGGTCATTTATCAAAATGGCATTATCATCTCCAGCCCATTTAATCGAATATGGCGGATTAGATACTATCACCTCAAATGGCTCATCATCCCAGTGTTTAGGCATGGTCAAAGTATCTTCGCAAGCTATGTTAAATTTGTCATAACCAATATCGTGTAAAAACATATTAATTCTACAAAGATTATATGTAGTTAAATTTATCTCTTGACCATAAAAACCATTTCTTACATTATCTTTTCCTAAAATTTTCGCCGATTTTAATAATAATGAGCCAGACCCACAAGCAGGGTCATAAACTTTATTTACTGATGTTTTACCCACAATGGCAAGTCTTGTAAGTAATTCGCTAACTTCTTGTGGTGTGTAGAATTCTCCGCCTGATTTACCAGCATTTGATGCATACATTAACATTAAAAACTCATAGGCGTCCCCAAATGCGTCTATATCGTTATCTTGATAGTTTCCTAAATCAAGTCCATTAATTCCTTCTAATATTTTTATTAATCTTTCATTTCTTTTAGCAACTGTGGGACCTAGCTTATTACTATTAACATCTATATCATCAAATAGTCCAGAAAAGTCATCTTCGCTCTCTGCGCCTTTAGCGGAGTTTTCAATATTATTAAATATTCTCTCAAGTGTTTCATTTAAATTTTCATCATCTTTTGCTTTTTTACCACATTACAAAATAACTCTGATGGGAGAATAAAAAACCCCTTTTCTTTTACAAGATTATCCCTTTCAAGCTTGGCATCGCTATCTTTTAATTTAGCATAATCAAAAGTAGTATCTCCTGCTTTTCTCTCCCCTTCATTTATATAGTTTGTTATATTTTCTGATATATCTATAAAACATAATGCCTAATACATACTGCTTAAAATCCCATCCATCGACTGAACCCCTTAAATCATCTGCGATAGACCATATCGCTTTATGTATCTCTTCTCTTTTGTGGTTGCTTGCCATTTTGATTGCCTTTAAATTTGATTTTTTGATAGCGTTTTTGGATTTGTATTATATATTTTCATTAATTAAAATACAATATTTTAATATAATTTTACTATAAATAAATACAAATTTAATCAAAATATTTGCTAATCTTGCCACTTAAGATACTAACATATCTTAAAAGTGGCTTGGAAGCGGCTTGGAAAGGCTTAAAAGCGGCTGCGAATCTATTATTTAGATATTTCTAGGATTTTGCGACCATTTATAGCTTGGGTTGGGCGGTTGTTTTGACCTATTATATCGGTAAAAAATTTAATCTGATCATCTGAAGCAAAGGCGTTATCTTTGTTTATTAGCCAAATCACCCCTTCAGAACATGGCGGCGTAGTGAGTGAGCCATCAAGCTTGATATAGCTTTGAAGATTTTTAACCAGGTCGCTTATAGCTAAATTCGCTAGTTTTTTAGACTCTCCAGCCTTGATGGGCGACCAAATCTGTTTAATCACAGGATTTTCATCTCCTTTATCAAACATAATGGCTAATACTAAAAGCTCTCCATCACTAGCCTTATGAACTAAATGAGCCACCATAGGATAGTGCTTTTTATTAAAAGTATATTCTGATGGGGTGTGAAAGTGTATCTGTAAAAGCTCAAATTTTTTATTTTGAAATGCTATGGTGCTACCTGGATTGAAATTCACTTGTAAAGTGTGTCCGTTATTGATAAGCTCTTTTGGGCTATTTTTATAGTCAAATATAGGTTTTTGTAGCGTAGATTTAGTAGTTTGAGTAATATCAATCGGCGATTGATTTTTCCCATATTTACAAGCGTGAAATTCATCCGCTAACTCTCCCCAATGCTCTGGCGATCCATCACCGCTATAACCCCAATGTGGCGTATAGTTATGAGTGTTAGAAGCGCTAGCACTAACCAAAAAACCAAAAAACAAAATAGCGAAAAATCTCATAATTTCTCCTTAGGCAAAAAACCAAATTAATATAATTTAAGTTAATTATATAATTAAGGTTATTTCGTAAAAATGTCAGCAATTATACTTGTATTAATCATAAATTATTCTTAATATTCCCATTTTTATGCGTGGCAAATTTAATTGATTTGAATTTGGCTTAATCTAGCATAAATTTGCTATTTTGCATATTTTGATTTTATCGCTATTGAAAGCTTTGAGTGGATTTTAAACTAAATTTAAAATGATTTTTGGAAAGAATTAGAAATTTGAGAATTTATATCTAATTATTAGCTTTTAGCCTTGTGGTAGGAGCGTGATAGCTTTTAGTTAGCTAAATTTATATAGATAAAGGTGAAAATAATATCAAATGGAAGCTAAAATTAATGCTAAAGTGCGTTTTAATGAGTTTTAATAATTTGTGAAAGCTTAAGAAAAAGGGGAATGGTGCGGACGAGAGGACTTGAACCTCCACACCGTAAGGCACCAGATCCTAAGTCTGGCGTGTCTGCCAATTTCACCACGTCCGCAGAATAAATGGTACGCCCAAGAGGATTCGAACCTCTGGCCTACGGCTTAGAAGGCCGTTGCTCTATCCAGCTGAGCTATGAGCGCATAAGAAACTCAGCTCTTATATTCAAAGTGGTGCGCCAGGTAGGACTCGAACCCACAACCTACAGATCCGAAGTCTGTCGCTCTATCCAATTGAGCTACAAGCGCGATCTTGCCACACATAAATGGGGTGAGTGATGGGAATCGAACCCACGACCCTCAGGACCACAATCTGATGCTCTAACCGACTGAGCTACACTCACCACATGGTCGGGGTGAAAGGATTCGAACCTTCGGCCCCTTGGTCCCAAACCAAGTGCGCTAACCAGACTGCGCTACACCCCGAAGTATAGTCTCGCTACTTCAAATAAAGAGCTGAAATTATATAAAAAAAACAACTATTTGTCAATTAAAGTTGGCTTAAATTTAATAAAATTTAAAAATTTATAATTTAACCATTTTGCTTTTTTCTACTATATAGATTAATCATCTCTACAACCAAAGAAAACGCCATAGCAAAATATATATACCCTTTTGGTATATGAAATTCCAATCCCTCTGCCACTAATGCTATGCCAATTAAAATTAAAAAAGCAAGCGCTAAGACTTTGATTGTTGGATTTGATTCAACAAATCTACTAATAGCCCCACTAGCTAGTAGCATTACTCCAACAGCCAAAATCACCGCTAAAATCATAATCTCTATATGATCTGCCATGCCAACAGCAGTAATTACACTATCAAGTGAAAATACAATATCAAGTATAGCAATCTGCGTAATAACCATCATAAATCCAGCTCCAGCCTTGCTACTAGCCATCTCTTGCTCCTCCCCTATCGTGTGAGAGTGTAGCTCAAGCGTGGATTTCGCTATCAAAAATAGCCCACCAGCGATCAAGACAATATCCCTCCCAGAGATCTCTTGCCCCATTAGAGCAAAAAGTGGGGTTGTCAGCTTCATAATCCAAAAAAGACTCAAAAGCAATAAAATTCTAGTTATCATAGCAAGTCCAAGCCCTGCTATCCTTGCTTTATCTCTTTGATAAGCCGGAAGCTTGCCACATAAAATAGCTATAAAAATGATATTATCAATCCCTAAAACTATCTCAAGTGCAGTTAGCGTCATCAGGCTAATCCAAGCTTCAGGCATATAGATCCACTCAAGCATTATTTTCCTTTAGCTAAAATTTCAATAATTGTCTTTGGTAAAAGCTTATGCTCGATTTTATGAATTTTCTCCTCCCACTCTTTTAGGCTTTTATGCTTTCTAGCAAAGCTCTTTTGAGCTATTATCTCTCCAGAATCTAGCTGAGAACTTACCCAATGCACACTCACGCCGCCTATTTTCATATCGCTATTATAACTCTGGCTAATCGCATTAGCACCCTTAAATAGTGGCAATATGCTTGGATGGAGATTAATAGCTTTGATATTATCTGTAAATACAGGAGTTAAAATTCGCATAAATCCAGCCAAAACGCTCAAATCAATATCGTATTTTTTGATCTCATCTACTAATGCTTGGTCAAATTCCTCCCTACTATCATAATCTCTATGATTAATCACAATGGTCTCAAGACCAAATTTTTTAGCCCTTTTAATCCCTTTGGCATTTGGGTTATTACAGATTAATAGCGCTACTTTAATCTTAACTCCATTAAAAATCTTATTGTGAATTTTTTCTAAAATGGCTTGGAGATTTGAGCCACTTCCACTAAATAAAACTGCGATATTCTTTACAACCATGCTAATCCTTCTATAATATCATTTGGGGTAAAACTATAATCATTCCCTTTATAAATTTGAGCTGATTTTTGGTGGGCTAAAACCCCATTTATAGCCGCTTTTAGTGGGCTAAATTTATTAGCTAAATAAGCTAAAATAATCCCAGATAACGCATCGCCACTACCGCCAACTGCAAGTTTAGCGCTACCTTGTGGAGCGACATAAAGCACCCCATCTTTAGCTATTATCACATTAGCGCCTTTTAGCACCAAAATAGATGGAAATTTAGAGCTAAACTCCCTAGCTAATTTAAAGCGATTATTTTGAATTTCATCTACGCTAAACTCGCCTATCTCACACAGCCTAAGCAAGGAGCTAAACTCCTTTGGGTGTGGGGTCAAAATGGCTAACTTGCTCATAGCAAAATCCCTAATCCACGGCTGATAAAACGCATCTGCATCAACTACACATAGCCTATTAATAAGCTTACTAAAATCAAAACTAGCCCCACCAAGCCCCATGCCAAAGGCTATAGCATCAGCCCCATCAAAGCTATTTTTAAGCATAATTTGTGGGTCTAAATTTAAGCTATTTTGAGTTAAATTTACCACGCTCACCCTACCAACCCCCATCTTTAAAGCTGAGCTTGCCGCTATCTTCGAAGCACCGCTCATATCTCCACAAGCGATAAATGCATGACCAAAATCACCTTTGCTTACATTTTTTAAAGCCCTATTAGGTAGCTCTAAATCATCTAAAAGCACGAGATAATCGCTATTACCATAGCTAAATTTACTCTCATTTAATCCCAAATTCGCTTGGATTATCTCTCCAGCAAAATCCTTAGCCATATCAGAGTAAAGCCCAAGCTTTAGCACCCCCATACAGATGGTAAAATCAGCTTTAAAAACCTGACTAGCCACACCAAAATTGCTAACCCCACTAGGCATATCGACGGCTATTTTAAGGGCATTTAAGCCATTTATCTGCCCTATTAAATTAGCAATTTTAGGCTCCATCTCACCCCTAAATCCACTACCAAAAATCCCATCTACCACGCAATCAAATTTGCTAAAATCACACTCAAAATCCAAAAGCTCAACGCCAACATTTTTAGCTATATTTAGCTGGATTTTTGCGTTATGATTTAGATCATCTTTTAGTAAAAGGGCGTAGCACTCATACTCACCACTAAGTATTCTAAGAGCGGCTATAGCGTCACTTGCGTTATTTCCTTTACCGCAAATTGCTAAGATTTTGCTACCCAATTTCACCCTTTGACGCACCGCATCAGCTACAGCCCTAGCGGCATTTTCTTGTAATACAAGCTCGCTAATTCCTAGATTATCCACAGCATTTTTATCGAATTTATCTGAGTCAATATAAAGCCTTTTCATCTTTTCATCCTATAGCTCAAACTCTCCATTATATCAGCTTTTGATATGGTATCACAGTTGCGTAAATCAGCAATTGTCCTAGCGACTTTTAGGGTTTTATTTATCCCTCTTTGGCTAAGATTATAGCTAGAAATTGCCTTGTTTAAAACCTCTTTTGCTTGGCTTTCTAAAATGCAAAATTTAGCTATATCACCATCGTTTAATTTGCCATTTAGTTCGCTTTGACCTCTGTTAATCTGATTTTTAAAGGCATTTAGCACCATATCGCTCATTTGCTTTGAGCTTAAAGTAGCCTCATCAAATTCGCTAATCTCACCCATCGCACAATATATATCAATACGATCTAAAATAGGCCCAGATATGGTATTTTGGTATTTGGCAATCTCTTTATCGCTACAAATACAAGTGCTATTTTTACTAAATAAATTGCCACAAGGGCATGGATTCATAGCTGCTACAAATAGAAATTTAGTATCATAGCTAACTTTAGAATTTACCCTTGAAATATTGATTTTATAATCCTCCAAAGGCTCTCTAAGGCTTTCTAAAATTTGTTTGCCAAAGTGTGGAAACTCATCAAAAAACAGCACTCCACCATTGGCTAAAGCTACCTCTCCGATCCTTGCCATACCGCTTCCGCCGCCAAAAATTGAGCTTCTAGTGCTTGTGTGGTGCGGACTTCTAAAAGATCTAACCGTGCTAAAATCGCTATTATTTGAATTTAAAGATTCATACGCACTAGCTAGTAATATCTCTTCTAAACTCTGAGGCGGCATAATGTATGGCAAACGCTTTGCGCTCATACTCTTGCCACACCCTGGGCTTCCTTCAAATAAAATATTATGCATTCCAGCTGCTGCGATAACACTAGCTCGTTTGGCTCTTTCTTGACCTTTAATATCGATAAAATCAAGCTTATAATTTAAATTTGGGACAAATTTGCGCCCCGAAATCTCTATCACATTATCAAAAATCGGATGAGCGGCTTTCACCTTGCAACTCTGTCTAAACTCATCATTTAAGAAAAAATCCCTAGCTTGAGCTAGATTTTCAACTGCGTAAATTTCAAAATTTGGTATCATCGCAGCTTTTAGAGCTATATCTTTTGGGAGTAAAATCTTAGCACAATCCACTTGAGTGCTAAGAAATAATAGTATCGAAAATAGCTCCGCTGAGCTTCTAAGCCTTCCATCAAGCCCAAGCTCACCAAAGACAAAATAATCACTATCAAATCGCTCCTTTTGTAATAAAACCAAAAGAGCAATTGCTAAATCAAAATATGAGCCATCCTTTTTAACATCGCTTGGACTTAAATTTATGATGATTTTCATAGCTGGAAGACTAAAGTCTTTAAGAGCAGAAAGTGCGGATTTGACCCGTGTGACCGCCTCTTTGATAGTCACACTAGCAAGACCAACGATCTCAAATCCAGGCAAAGCCCTAAGGAGAGTGGATTCTATATCAATTATATGTAGTTTAGAGCCTAAACAAGCACATTTTAAGGATTTCATAGCGGTTTGCGTTTTGGCTTTTTCTTATACTCTTTATCAAATTTTTTACGCTTATTAAAGCCAATTTTCTCTATAAATAGATGCCCGTCCAAATGGTCGTTTTCATGCTGAAGTGCCACGGCTAGCAAGCCATCAGCTTCGATAATGTGATGGTTGCCAAATCTATCTTGATACTCCACAACCACACTAGCAGCCCTTTTGACCTCCTCATAGTATCCAGGCACACTCAAGCAGCCCTCTTGATAGAGCTGTTCGCCATCTTTTTTGATAAATTTTGGATTGATTATCTCTAATAGATCGGCTTTATCTTGGATATCCTTATCATTTACTAGATTAATAATCAAAGCTCTAATCGGCCGGCCTACTTGTATCGCAGCTAGACCAATTCCGCTTTTAGCGATCATCGTATCATACATATTATCCAAAAATTCGCCAAGCTGAGTATCAAATTTATCCACCTCAACACTAAGCTCAAAAAGCCTTTTATCAGGATATTCTAAAACTTCTAAAACCATATCACGCCTCTACGCTCTCAAAGAGCTTAACACCCTTAGCACTCTTAGGAAGTGCATCAAGAAGTGCTGAGAGTATCTCTTCTATACTACTATCTGGATTGATAGCTCCAACTGCGATCTCCATATCCATATCTAGCTCATCTTCACCCATAAAAAATGTAGTTTGATATAGCAATTCAGCCACCCTTTGAGCAGCCTTTTTAGCACTTTCTAAGTCTGTGTGTTTCATCACCATAGCAAAACATCCATCCCCATAGTGTGCGACTATATCGCTTCTTCTTGAGGTTTTTAATAAAATTTTGGCTATATTTCTTAAAATTCCATTTTTATCTTTTATGCTTGGGATCGCATTTAAAACCTTATCTTTAACGCGAATTAGCATTATGCTAACATTATATTTATAGCGTTTGACATCATCAAATTCATCATATAGGATTTTTAATAGATATTTTTTGTTATAAACTTCAAATTTAGAGTCATAAATAGAGTTATCCTCTACATTTTTAAAGATTTTATCCACCTCTTCATAACTAGCTCTAATAGCGTTTATATGGCGATCCATTAAGATATTTAGCTTCTCAAGTTCTAGCCCAAAGGCCTTTATGCTTCCTTGGACTTCAAGTGGATTTGCATTTGAGTTCATCTCGCTTAAACGCTTTTTAGCTATGCCTTTCATAATTCCTAAATTTTTGTATATCAGCGATATTAATTGCATCATAGAGCGAATTTGAGCAAATCCAGTTTTAATATCCTTTTCTATTAGAGCTTGGCGATCAAGCTTATCTTCTTTGCTAAAATCTAGTAGCTCTAAAACTTTCTTTTGAAAATTTGCCGGTTTATTCTCTAATAGCTTTCTAAAATATATATCAAAATTATCAGGTGTTGGCTGGATATTCTCAGCAAGTAGCTGTTTTAAGACAGATGATGAAAATTTATTTAAATCTACATTCTCATCTTGAGTACTTGGGACACTTGGACGAGGTGCAGCTGGCTTAGCCGGTGCACCATTAGATATAGTGGTAGTCTCCTTTATAGCTGCCTTATCTTCATCTAGTTTAACCATCACAACACCTTAAATTCTATTTAAAACTTTTTGTCAAAATTGTATCAACAATGCCATACTCTACTGCTTCAGTAGCACTCATAAAAAAATCCCTATCTGTATCTTTTATTATTTTTGCTAGTTTTTGGCCTGTATTTTTAGCCAAGATAGCATTTAAATTCTCTTTTATTCTTAAGATCTCTTTAGTCCTAATCTCCATATCCGTAGCTTGACCTTGCGCTCCACCTAATGGCTGATGTATCATAACTCTAGCATTTGGTAAGATATATCTCTTGCCTTTTGCTCCACTACTAAGCAAAAATGACCCCATACTAGCAGCCTGTCCGATACAGATGGTGCAAACATCAGGCTTGATATAATTCATCGTATCATATATACTCATTCCGCTAGTTACTACTCCGCCTGGGCTATTTATATATAGATATATATCTTTATCTGGATCTTGTGCTTCTAAAAATAGAAGTTGAGCCACGATAGCACTAGCCATGCGATCTTCGATCTCATCAGTTAGCATAATTATGCGATCTTTAAGTAAGCGAGAGTATATATCGTAGCTTCTCTCGCCTTTGCCATCATTTTCTATTACATAAGGTATCATTATTTATTCTCAGCTTTTTTGTTAAATAGATCTGAGAACAATTTCTCTTCTATTAAAGCCATTTTCACAGCTGGGATCATGCCTTGTTTTTTGTAATTTTCTAAGTGCTCTTTTGGATCTGCGCCATATCTATAAGCTTCAAAATATATTGTCTGTAAAATTTCATTATCAGCTACATTTATATTTCTTACCTTTGCTAACTCATCTATGATAAATGTTAGTTTAACGCTATTTAAAGCATCATCTCTATATTTTGCTCTTTGAGCCTCTAGCGCTTTTGGATCTTCTTGGAATTGCTTACGCTCTTCATCGCTAAAGCTCATCCAATTATTTCTAAATTGCATATCGATCTCTTGCTCTACTATATTATTTGGCAAGTCAAAGCTAAATTTCTCCACAGCTGCTTTAGCAAAATTTGGTTTTAGCTCATCTGATACTAATTTAGCTAATTTTTCAGCTTTAATCTGATCGCTTATACGATCTTCTAATAGTTTAGCGGTTGGATTTTCTTCATTTGGCAAAATTTTCTTTAGAGTTTCTTCATCTAATTTTGGAGTCTCTTTGACTTGAATTTCATGTAATTTTACTTTAAATACCGCCGCTTTACCAGCAAGGTGAGCCGCACCATACTCAGCTGGGAATGTAACATTGATATCTCTTTCTTCGCCAACTTTTAAACCGATCATACCATCTTCAAATCCTGGGATAAACTGACCGCTACCAATCTCAAGGACATAACCCTCTGCCTTACCACCTTCAAAGGTCTCCCCATCTACAAAGCCCTCAAAATCGAATTTAGCAAAGTCGCCCTTTTCTAAACTATCTTTCTCTACCTTTTTAAGCGGAGCTAACATATTTAAAATTTCATCTATTTTCGCATCAATTTCGCTCTTTTGCACCTTTGGCTCTTCAAAGCTTGGGATAAGCTCTTCATATCCAGTTATATCTACACTTGGGCGAAATGAAATTTCAACTTCAACATCTATATTTCCATCTTTTTCATCAAATTTAAGCACCCTTGGTTCAGATATTATATCTGCGTCTGATTTATTAACTAATCTTACAAATTCGCTGATAAAATCCCTATAAAGCTCGCCACGAGCGTCATTTTGTAGATCTTTGCCATATCTTTTGATAATTTCAGCTACTGGCACCTTACCAGGACGAAATCCATCTATTTTTACATTTTTAGCTGATTTTTGTGCTAATTTTTCTACTTTTTGTTTTATTTCATCTGCTTTTAAAGTCGTTGTCGCAGTAGCATTTACTGAATTTGTAAGTTTAGCATTAACTTCCATTATTTTCCTTTTGACAAAAATTTAGCGTGTAATATATCAAAATTTTGCTTTATTTAAGTATAAATTATTAAATTTATTTGCTCTCAAGTCAAATTATTGTAAAATCACGCAAAATTTTTTTAAGGTAAATTATGTTTGATAAGAGCAAAATGGCTGAATTTGAAGATTGCGTCAAAAAAATGCTTCAAATCATAGGAGAAGACCCAAATAGAGATGGGCTTATAAACACTCCAAAAAGAGTAGCAAAAGCCTATGAATTCATTACTCAAGGCTATAATCAAAGCCCGCTTGAGATTTTAGGCGATGCTATGTTTGAAAGTAGCAATAATGAGATGGTGCTAATAAAAGATATCGAATTTTACAGCATTTGCGAGCACCACTTGCTACCTATAATTGGTAGAGTTCATGTAGCCTATATCCCAAATGGCAAGGTAGTAGGGCTAAGCAAAATTCCAAGAATGGTAAATATCTACGCTAGAAGACTTCAAATTCAAGAGCAGATGACAGAGCAGATCGCTCAAGCCTTACAAGAAGCCATAAATCCAAAAGGCGTAGGCGTCGTAGTAGAAGCAAGGCATATGTGTATGGAGATGAGAGGGGTAGAAAAGATCAATTCAGTTACTACCACTTCAGCACTTCGTGGCTCATTTATCAAAAATCCAGAGACGAGAAAAGAGTTTTTCGATCTCATAAATTCACCAAAATCGGTTAAATTTTGAGCCTAAAAAATATCCAAAATCGCCTTGCTAAAAAGATAAATCTATCTAGCATTTTTGGCATAATAACAAAAATTAACGCCAATAATATTGAAATTTCAGGTCTTCGCCCAAGCATTGGCGATATAGTTAGGATTGCTAGCATAGATAGCGATAAAAACGAGCTAGGAATGATAACTGGACTAAATCAAAATGGTGCTAGCGTTAGTCCGTTTGGCTTCGTAGAAGGGTTTAAGGTTGGAGATAGAGTCTATGCAAGTGATCAAGGTATGAATATCCCTGTAGGCGAGGCTTTGCTTGGTAGAGTAGTAGATCCATTTATGAATCCAAAAGATGGTAAAGGCGCTATAGAGTGCTTTGATTTCATACCTATAATGCGAGCTCCAATTCCTGCTATGAAGCGTGGGCTAATTGATGAGAAATTTAGCGTTGGGATTAAGAGTATTGATGGGCTTTTGACCTGTGGAAAGGGGCAAAAAGTCGGGATATTTGCCGGATCTGGCGTGGGTAAATCCACCTTAATGGGAATGATAGTAAGAAACACCACAGCCCCTATAAAGGTAATAGCGTTGATTGGTGAGCGTGGCAGGGAGGTTCCTGAGTTTATCCAAAAAAATTTAGGCGGAGATCTAACCAACACTATAATAATAGTAGCCACAAGCGATGATAGCTCTTTGATGAGAAAATATGGTGCATTTTGCGCTATGAGCGTGGCTGAATACTTCAAAGATCAAGGCAAAGATGTGCTATTTATGATGGATAGCGTCACTAGATTTGCTATGGCACAGCGTGAAATCGGTCTAGCACTAGGTGAGCCACCAACCTCAAAGGGCTATCCGCCAAGCGCTCTTACGCTCCTTCCGCAACTAATGGAAAGAGCAGGAAAAGAAGATGGCAAAGGCTCTATCACGGCATTTTTCACGGTTTTAGTAGAAGGCGATGATATGAGCGATCCCATTGCTGATCAAAGTCGCTCAATCCTAGATGGACATATAGTTTTAAGTAGAGAATTAACTGATTTTGGGATATATCCACCCATAAATATTCTAAATTCAGCAAGTCGTGTAATGAGCGATGTCATCACCAAAGAGCATAAGCAAAATGCTAATAAATTTAAAAGGCTATTTTCTATGCTTAAAGAAAATGAGGTTTTAATCCGCATTGGAGCCTATCAGAAGGGCGTAGATAAGGAGCTTGACTACGCTATTAGCAAAAAGGGTGCTATGGAGGATTTTATAAAACAAAATCCAGATGAAGGGGTGGAATTTGACAAAACTATAGATATGCTATCTAAAATAGTTGGCACTCAAAATCCATAACATAAATTTATATTAAATTTATGTTAAATAATTAAGTAAAATTAAAGAAAAAAAGTAGCATAATTATAAGCAATATTTTTCAAAAAAAAGGGTAATAAATGAATTTAAAATCACTATTTGTAGTTGCAGGAGTTGCGTGTGCGGCGTTGGCTCACTTTGGGGTGGTTATCCCATCAAATTCAACCATAGATGACCAAGAACAAGCCAAAGAGATAATCACATATAAATTCACTCATCCATTTGAAGGTATGATGATGAACTTAGATAAGCCAGTTGAGGCTGGGGTTTTTACTAATGGTAAAAAAGAGATTTTTTCGAATTTAATAGAGAAAAAAGATGGCAAAATGAGCTATTATGAAACTTCATATAGCATTAAAGAGCCTGGCGTTTATCAATTTTATATGGATCCAAAGCCATATTTTGAACCAGCTGAGAGTGTATTTATAAGACATATAACCAAAACTATAGTAGATGCCTACGGATATAATGATGGTTGGGATGAGCCAATAGGGTTAAAAACAGAGATTATACCACTTACTAGACCTTATGGACTTTATAAGGGAAATATCTTTTCAGGCAAGGTTTTATATAAAGGAAAACCGGCTAAAAATACAATTGTTGAGATTGAGTATTTAAATACAAAAGGGCTAAAAGCCCCAGGAGATGACTATATAACTCAAGAGGTTAAGACAAATGAGCTTGGGGAATTTAGCTTTGCTATGCCACTTGCTGGATGGTGGGGATTTTCTGCTTTAAATGAAGATGATAAAAAGATCAAAAAAGATGGCAAAGAGTATCCAGTAGAGATTGGGGCGGTAATTTGGGTAGAGACTAAGGATTATGAATAATGCATATTAGCGAAGGCGTTTTAAAGCCTGAAATCATAATCCCATCTAGCGTTGTAGCTGGGGTTTTGGTGGTATATCTTTTGTATAGATTAAACTACAAAGATATCCCTAAAATCGCTTGTATGAGTGCGATATTTTTTATAGCTTCTTTTATTCATGTTCCACTTGGCCCTACTTCGATACACTTGATATTAGGGGGTTTAGTTGGGGCTTTTTTAGGCGTGAATGCCTTGCTTGCGATATTTGCTGGGCTTTTGCTTCAAGCTTTATTTTTTGGATATGGTGGGATTAGCGTTTTGGGGGTAAATTTACTTATGTTAGCCTTGCCGTCGATACTTGGTAGGTATTTTGTAAAATTATCACTAAAAGAGTGTAAATATCAAAAAATATACCAACCAATATGCTGGTTTTTAGTAGGATTTATCTCGCTTTTAGGCTCAGCACTGATTTTAAGCGGTGTTTTGGTTTTAAATGGTAAGGAATTTTATGCTATAGCTAGTGTTGCCTTAGCGTCAAATTTGGTTTTGATGATGGTAGAAGGTATAATAAGCTTGTTTGCTATAGGCTTTATTTATAAGGTAAATAGGGGGTTATTAAATTGAAAACAATAGCTTTAATACTCTTGTTTTTCGCCACTTTAAATGCTCACTCTTTGAAGGTTTTTGCTGATATTGATGGTGATTTTGTCGTTATCAAAAGCTATTTTTATGGAAATTCGCCTTGTAAAGGTTGCAGAGTCGATATAATCAAAGATAAAAAAGTAATACAAAATACCACAACAGATGAAAATGGAGTCGCTAGAGTTAAGTTATTAGCAAATGAATTTGAGATTTTAGTTGATGGATCTTTAGCTCATGAGAGGAAAATTACATTTACTACAGATAAAGAGATCATAGAAAACAAAGAAGATAGCACTTTAATATATATTTTAAAAATAGTTGGCTCTATAGCTGGTATTATCATATTTTTTGGGTTTTTGTATTTTATAAAAAGAAGATGATAAATCCATCCATATCGCTACTTTGTTTTTTTATTTTTAGCTTTTTTCTAGCACTTAGCGGGGAGATTTATTTGACACATTTGTTGCCAATTATTTTTCTAAGCTTAATTAAATTTAGATATTTTTTTGAGATTTTAAAACGGCTATTTTTTCTAAATTTATTTATAATTTTAGTCGCTTTAAGCGTGATTTTATCGGATAATTATCATTTAGCACTGCTTATATTTATCCGTTCGAATTTGATTATTTTATTTGGGCTTTTGCTATTTCATAAAATGGATTTTTACGATATGGCTTTTGGTATATCACGCCTTGGTCTTGGGAGCAAGATCAGCTATCTATTTTATTTTTGTATTAGATTTATACAGATAGCGAAGATGGATTTTTATAAATTTAAACGCACTTTAAAGGCTAGAAATTTTAGCCATACAACCTCGATTTTTGCTTATCAAACATATGCTAATTTGGTCGCAATGCTATTTTTAGGTGCGTTTGAAAAATCACAAATACTAGAAAAAACCATGCAAATAAGGGGATTTAATGGCAAATTTTACAAGCTTGAAAATAGCTTAAAATTTGGATTTTATGATATTTTACTTATAATTTTACTCTTAATCTCGCTAATTTTCAAACAAGGAGTTTTGATTTGAGCTGTTCTGTAACTTTGAAAAATGTAAAAGCCAAAATTGGCGATAAAATTTTATTTGAAAATCTAAATTTAAATCTCTCTCATAAAGAAAAGATCGCCATAATAGGTCAAAATGGCTGCGGCAAATCAACTCTCCTTGAGATAATAGGCGGTCTTAAAATGCCTTTAGAAGGTAGCGTGGAGATATTTCACGAACCTATGAAAAGCTTAGATGATTTTAGAAAATATAGAAATTTACTTGGATTTTTATTTCAAAATAGTGATGATCAATTTATCGCTCCAAGTGTAATTGAAGATGTGGCTTTTAGCCTTTTAGCAAAGGGGGCAAGCAATGATGAAGCTAGAAAACGAGCTGAGTTTATGCTTGGTGAGCTTGGGATTTTACACCTTAAAAATGAGATAGTTTTTTATCTCTCTGGCGGTCAAAAGAAGCTTGTAGCCTTAGCTGGAGTTTTGATAGCTCAGCCTAAAATCCTTTTGCTTGATGAGCCAACGACTGCGCTTGATTATGAAATGCAAATAAAGGTAGCAAATATCCTTGAGAGTTTGGATATAGCTCAAATCATCGTTTCACACGATAAGGAGTTTATAAATAAGGTAGTTGATAAGGTCTATTTTTTGACTAAAGATGGGCTAAATCTAGAAGCTTAGCCCATCTTAAATTTATTGATTATTTTTCTTAAATGGGCAGCTTTGTTTGCCTAATATCCTATATATAGGACAAAAGCCTACTAATCCAGTTATAAGCGGCACAAGACCGAGCAAAGCCCACCAACTAGCATAGAAATACCATACTCCAGCTATTATCAAAATGCCTACTATAACTCTTAAAATTCTCTCAAATTTACACATATTTTCTCCTTAAATTTTTATAATTATAGCTAAATTTTAAAATTATATCTGTGATTATGTTACATTTATTAAAATTATAAATTTATATAAGCCCCTTAAATAGGGACTTAAACATATATATCAAGCTTTAGATATGTTCTTGAGTAGCTTATATCAATTCCATCAAAACTACTACTATCTACAGCAGATTGGCTAGTTTGGGTAGATTGTGTATCTGTAGAGCTGGTATCTGTGTTACTATTTGTAGCATTGATACTAAGCTCTTCTTTGGTATATTCTATGCTTAAAAGCTTTTTTTGCTCCTCTTTTTGTCTAGCTATTTGCTTTTCTAACTCTATTTGAGCAAAGTCTAAAGCGGGTTTGCCAACAAATTTAAGAGTGGTATCAATGAGCTTTCCGCAAACATCTACAAGAGCCATATTCGCCTACCAATTACAAATTCTAAAAGCAGATGACGCTAGAAAACTTAAGAAAAAAATAATTTTTCTCATACCAAATTCTCCATTTTTGAAATTCGAGTATATTGGAATACTCTTAGATTTAAGCATCGGCAATATTATAGATTAATTTATATTTTTTATGCTTTAAAAGATTATTTTACTATTAGTTGTGTAAATTCGTAACATATATTAGAATAATTGTGAAAAATATGGAAACAAATATAATATTTTTGTAAAATTTCTGCTATGATTATCTAAAAAATATAATCAAAGGAGTTAATTATGAGAAAAATTATTTTTCTATCGGTTGTGGTTGCTAATTTTTCATTTGGTGGGACGCTGTATAATGACTATTATAATAAGGTTATAAAACCATATAATAATAACTATAATGCTAATACAAACTCACAAACTTATCATCAAAGTATATATTCTAATGCGTTTTGTGCGTGGTATGGGTGCTTAAGTAATCATAAAAAATAACAAAGGGTATTCCTTGATAAAAAGATCTGAATTTAGCTTTAGCGGATATGAAAAGGTAGCTAGTAGTAGCGTTTTCTCACTCCAAAAACAAGCCATAAATAGCAGAAGTGATACTGAGCTATCCAAGCTTGATAATAGTATAGACAGCATGACTAGCACAAAGATTAAAGTAAATTTTAATGAGAGTGCTTTTAAAAATCAAGTATATTTTAAAGATAATACAAGTGGAGAGTATATAAAAATAGGTCTTAGTGATGAGAATTTAAATAAGCTTAAAAGTGTATTTGATACGAAAGATTTTTTTAGCAGAGATGATGGCTCAACTATCTTAAATGGTAAGGCTGAGAGCTTTGTAGGGGGATGGTTTGGGGATATTGCTTATAAAAGGGGATATTTAGAAGCTGATAGTAATAGCGATGGATTTATGAGTAGCGTAGAGCTTATGGATACATATTCGGGGTTTATGTCAGAAGGAGTATATTCTATGACTATCAAGGCAGACATCGCCACAAATATAGAAGGATATATAAAATTTGATAAAAACTTTACACAAAAACACTCCACTATGGTAAAAGAGAATAAATACACAAGCGATACAATAGAAAAAGAGCTAAATAGAACGCTAAATAGTGATAAAAATAGCGATGGAAATATAACTTATGGGGAGGTTATGAATAAAGATGAGCACGAGCAAGATGTAATTGATCAAATAAATTTTTTAGAAGGGTATGAGCTAGATCTAAGTGTAGATGAAGCTGATAATAGAGTTGTTATAGCATATAACAAGCAAAGATCTGGTAGCACTTTAACCCCTGAAGAAAAAGCACTCTTATCTAAGGCTGGATTATTACAAGATGATAAGCTGATTAATTTAAGCTCAGTTATAGAAAATATAAGTGCTAATATAACCAAAGTGGATTTTAGAGTGTGATTGATATTTTATAAACAGGAGTTAATTATGAGAAAAATTATTTTTCTATCAGTTGTGATTGCTAATTTTTTATTTGCTGGGACGCTGTATAATGACTATTATAATAAGGTTATAGAACCATATAATAATAACTATAATGCTAATACAAACTCACAAACTTATCATCAAAGTATATATTCTAATGCGTTTTGTGCGTGGTATGGGTGCATTGCTGGAAGCTGGGCTAATAAAAGGTAGTTTAATATGGATAAATTAAAATTTAACCACTTTGGATATGAGAGCATAGCTGGTATAAGTATGTTCTCACTCCAAAAACAAGCCATAAATAGCAGAAGTGATACTGAGCTATCCAAGCTTGATAATAGTATAGACAGCATGACTAGCACAAAGATTAAAGTAAATTTTAATGAGAGTGCTTTTAAAAATCAAGTATATTTTAAAGATAATACAAGTGGAGAGTATATAAAAATAGGTCTTAGTGATGAGAATTTAAATAAGCTTAAAAGTGTATTTGATACGAAAGATTTTTTTAGCAGAGATGATGGCTCAACTATCTTAAATGGTAAGGCTGAGAGCTTTGTAGGGGGATGGTTTGGGGATATTGCTTATAAAAGGGGATATTTAGAAGCTGATAGTAATAGCGATGGATTTATGAGTAGCGTAGAGCTTATGGATACATATTCGGGGTTTGGCTCTGAAGGTAGCTACTATTTAGGAACTATGAAAGCAATAGCCGATGGAGCTAGCGGCTATACACAATATACTAAAGAATTCCAAAATAGACACTCAACAATGTCTAATAATAACAAATACACAAGCGATACAATAGAAAAAGAGCTAAATAGAACGCTAAATAGTGATAAAAATAGCAATGGCAAGTTAAGCTATGGCGAATTAATAAACAAAAAAGAGCACAAAGAAGATGTAGATGATGTAATAAACTATATACTAAAAGAAAAACAAAATATAAATTTAAGCGTAGATGAAGCTGATAATAGAGTTGTTATAGCATATAACAAACAAAGATCTGGTAGCACTTTAACCCCTGAAGAAAAAGCACTATTATCTAAGGCTGGATTATTACAAGATGATAAACTGATTAATTTAAGCTCAGTTATAGAAAATATAAGTGCTAATATAGCCAAAGTGGATTTTAGAGTGTGATTAAGGCCTAATGTAGCCACACAGCCCACTGCCAAAACGGCATTATATTGTATGTGATTTTATCAAATTTCACAATCTGACTTTGCGAATTTGATATTATATCTACCCTTTTTAGCCCAAGCTCATTACAATAATTACTTAGCTTTTTAGCTTTTAAAACTGCAAGCTCAAACGGTAAAAACGGCAAAACCAAAATCCCCAAATTCATATCTGGAATGATAAAATCAAGATAATTGCTATATTTTATCTCTTTTTTTAGCTTTAAGAGTTCGCAAAATACCATATTTGCTATTATCGCCTTAGGATCTTTATGTAAATTTAACGCCGTCTTTAACGCAAAATCGCTAAAATACACCCTTTTTAAATTACTATTTTCATCTATATTATAAATAGTTTTTATAATATTTTGATCTTTAAGATCTAAAATATTTTGATACAGCTTATCCTTGCTAAGCTTCATATGCGATTTTAAGGATTTATAAATTTTAAATATATTTAGTGGCTGATGTATGTAATTAGCTATATTTGCTAAGATTTTGGCATTCAACTCCCCTTTTGAGGCTTTTATATGCTTTTGTAAAAACGCTCCAATCTCAAATTCGCTTAAAAATGGACTAAAAGCTAGATTTCCACGATTTAAAAAGTGGCTAAAAAGCGTTTTAGCATCATAATTTTTACGATAAAATAGTATGAATTCTTCATAATCTAACCCAAATATCTCAAGCTCATCAAGCCCATCTATATGAAGTGAGTTTAAATCAGTAGAGACAATAATATTATCGCAATTTGGCAAGATAGGTGGCTCTTTTACATTTTCAATCGCTACTGCATTTATGCCATTAGCCTTAATAAACTCATCAAGATTTTGCTCCACGCCAAAGCTTCTTACATCATCAAGATCGATATACAAAAACTTCTCAAATTTGCTTAAATGGTTTAAAATAAGTGAGCTTTTTCCGCTACCATTAACGCCTTTTAATAGGGTTTTTGGGCTTTCGATTTTGATTTTTCGCTCTAAAAACTCTCTTGATTTTGGCGGATTTTGATACAAAAACTCTAAAATACTCAAATTTTATCTCCAAAAAGAGAGCTTTGAAGGGCTTTTGGCTTAAAGCTTAGTCTAGTCAATTCATTTGAGCCATATTTTCTAAGTGCTTCTATATGAGCCTTGACCCCATAACCCTTATGCTTAGCATAGCCAAAATTTGGATATAAATAATCAAAAGATCGCATTTGCATATCTCTACTAACCTTAGCAATGATACTAGCAGCACTAACTTCGGGCACCTTCGCATCTGCTTTGACTATGGTTGTAATCCCTTTAATCCCGTAATCACAATTCCCATCATAGATTATCTTGTGATCTTTAAAGTGAAATTTAATCACCATTAACGCTTGTCTTAAACAATTGCTAAGCCCTATTTCATCTATAATTTTATTGTTAAAATATATGGTTATAAATTCGCATTTTTCAACCAAATTTAGATATATTTTCTTCCTTGCTTTAGGAGTTAGCTTCTTAGAATCTTTTAAGCCAAGCTCACTTGTATCGCCATTAAAAGCACACCCACAAACCACTAACTCACCAGCTAAAGCACCCCTACCAGCCTCATCAACACCGCAAATATTAACCATAAATTTCTTTAATCAACTGCCTTTAAGCCTTATCTAAGTGTCAAAGTATATCCATTGCCACTTTGTCTTATGGCATAATAGTAATTACCATCTAAAAACAGAACAACCCTATAATATCCCTTGTGGGCTCCTATTGTGGCTTTTTTTAGTGGGCCTTTGTCGATTTTTATAGTTTTTGTGGTAAAATCGCTACTTCTGCTAAAATCCATAACGATTTTATCAGGCTTATTAATGATAAAATCCCTTATCATCTCATCACTGCTAATAATCTCAATTTTTGAGTTGAAAATATCAAATTTGATAAAATCCATAAACGAAACGCTTTTTAGCGGTGGCTCTATCTTTGGCGAAACGCTAAGTGGCTTTGGTGCTGCTTGTTTAGCCACAGCTTGTTTGGTCTGCTCATCAGTAGTAGTTACAGACACATCAAGGGCTGGGGTAGCCTGAGTAGTTACTGGCGATTGCGATGAGATGATTATATCATCATGCCAGTCAAAACTCGCATTAATATCAACTATTTTTTGCTTAATGCTACCATCTATAGATTTATAGCTAAAAGTCGCACTCACTAGCTCCCTAGCATCGCTTGGGAATTTAGCAATTACTCTATCTAGTTTTGGAGCATTTTCGCTAACATTTGTTGAGTCTAGCGTAGTAACATTAATATCATCAGGAACAAACGGATTTTCTCTAGCTAATAAAGCTATAGCACAACTTGCTATTAATATAATTTTTTTCATTTGACACTCACTTATAGCTATCTGGATCTAGTCCAATTAGCTCAAAATACTCTTTTTGTAGAGCTGAATTTAGCTCTTGATACTTCTTGACTTCATTATCTAAGGTGGCTTTTTGCTTTTTTAAGTCGTATAATACAGCTGCTGAGCGACTTCCAAAAAAGACATTACCAACATAAATTGCAAATATTATAGTGGCAAATATCAGCAAGGAGTATGCGATAACCCTTCTAAATGAACTTGGCTTCTTATACTCCAGCTCGGCTAAAATAGGATTCAAATCCCATCACCTACATACTCTCTTGTTTCGCACCCAATCTCAAGTAGGCGATTATATTTTGCATTTCTCTCGCTTCTACTTGTTGCGCCTGTTTTGATCTGACCTGTATTTAACGCCACAGCAAAATCAGCTATAAAGCTATCTTCACTCTCGCCACTTCTATGGCTCATTATACATCTATAGCCATTTCTTTGAGCTAGACGCACTGTTTGCATAGTTTGGCTTACTGTGCCAATCTGATTTGGTTTTATAAGCACTGCATTTGCTATGCCTTTTATAATTCCCTCTTTTAGAATTTTCTCATTTGTTACAAATAGATCATCACCAACAAGCTGAACTCTATCTCCAAGTCTATCAGTTAGTAGCTTCCAGCCCTCCCAATCATCTTCGCTAAGTCCATCTTCGATTGAAAATATCGGATATTTTTGGCACAATTTTTCGTATTTATCCACCATCTCTTGACTTGTAAATTCCTTGCCTTCAAGCTTATAAACCTTGCCATCATATAGCTCACTAGCTGCGACATCTAAAGCTAGTTTTATCTGCTCATTTGGTTTATATCCAGCTTTTAATATAGCTTGTATTATTAGCTCTAGTGGCTCTTCATTATCTTTTAAATTTGGAGCAAATCCGCCCTCATCGCCAACAGCCGTGCTATGGCCTACATCATTTAATAGCTTTTTTAGAGTTTGGTATATCTCAGCTGCTGCCCTAAGCGCATCGCTAAAGCTAGAAAATCCAAATGGCATAATCATAAATTCTTGAAAATCCACGCTATTATTAGCATGAGCTCCACCATTTATGATATTAAACATCGGCACAGGAAGAATAGAAGCATTAGCCCCACCAAGATACCTATATAGCGGAAGTTTGCTTGAATTTGCCGCCGCTCTAGCTACTGCCATGGATACGCCAAGAGCTGCGTTAGCACCGATTTTACTAAAATTATCAGTGCCATCTAGTGCGATCAGAGCATCATCAATCGCCTTTTGATTTAACGCATCCTTACCACAAAGCTCTTCTGCTATCATTGAATTTACATTTTTAATAGCCTTTAAAACACCCTTACCACCATATGCTTCTCCGCCATCTCTAAGCTCTAAGGCCTCCCTTTTACCTGTGCTAGCACCACTTGGGACTACTGCTGAGCCTGTGCTTCCATCGCATAGCGTTACAAAGGCTTTAATCGTAGGATTTCCACGACTATCTAAAACTTCTATAGCTTTTACTTCTTTAATTACTGGCATTACTCTTCCTCACTTTCATTTTCATCATCTGCACTACTCATCATACTATCGCCTAGATTTTCACGGATTTTAGCGGTGATCTCATCAGCGATATTTAAATTCTCTTTTAAAAACGCCTTAGCATTCTCTCTACCTTGACCAATTTTCGTGCTTTCATAGCTAAACCAAGCACCGCTTTTATCGATTATATCAAGCTTAACACCATAATCTACAATCTCGCCTTCCTTGCTTATGCCCTCGCCAAACATTATATCAAATTCAGCCACCTTAAATGGCGGTGCGACCTTGTTTTTTACTACTTTTACTTTTACTCGGTTTCCTATAGGCTCATCACTTTGCTTAAGCGTAGCGACCTTACGCACATCAAGGCGGACTGAGGCGTAAAATTTAAGCGCATTACCGCCAGTTGTAGTCTCAGGTGTGCCATATCCCATGGCTCCTATTTTCATACGAATTTGGTTGATAAATACAACCGTAGTTCCCATTTTATGGACGATACCAGTAAGCTTTCTTAAGGCTTGGCTCATTAGCCTTGCTTGAAGGCCGACATGCTGATCCCCCATATCGCCTTCTATCTCGCTTTTTGGCGTGAGCGCTGCAACGCTATCAACTATGATTAGATCCACCGCTCCACTTCTAGCTAGGGTCTCTACTATATCAAGGGCTTGCTCGCCAAAATCTGGCTGAGATATATATAAATTATCTGTATCAATACCTAAATTTTTAGCATATTTGACATCAAGAGCGTGCTCTGCATCTACAAAGGCACAAACTCCACCATTTTTTTGACACTCAGCTATCAAATGTAAAGTAAGAGTAGTCTTACCAGAGCTTTCAGGGCCATAAATTTCTATAATTCTACCTTTTGGCACCCCACCAATACCAAGAGCGATATCAAGCCCAATCGATCCTGTGCTAATACTATCAATAGGCTCAATCTCCTTATCTCCTAGCCTTAAAATAGTGCCTTTACCAAAGGCCTTATCAATCTGCTTAAGAGCTAAATCAAGGCTTTTTTTCTTATTTTCGTCCATAATTTTCCTTGTGATTTTGGTTATACAAATGGGGTTATTTTATCTTAAAAAAGCTAATAGCCTAATAAAATTTAAATATAAATTTGATTTTTATTAAAATTTACTCTCCATTTGAGCCATAATAGAGTGGCTTTTTGCTTCATTAGCGTAATTGCCATAGTAGATTATAGATAAATTTGTATTATCATCTACCTTACATCCTAAGGCTAAGCTTGTATCTATATAGGTGTTAATGAGCTTAGTATCTGCCTTATCCATATTTAAATTTTGATATTTTAAGGCGGTTTTGTGAGTATCGCTTAATAGCCTTTTTACCCCAATTTTTGCCGTGGTGTAAATATTTTCATAATCCTTTTGCCATGCGATGGAGGCTGATAAATTTGGCAAGTTTAGATGAGATTTAGCATACTCTTCATAGCCTAAAGTATAATTGCTTATATTTATTCTATCATAGCCTAGAGATAGCTCTGGGGATATGGTGTTATTATTTTGGTAGATATTGACCCCAAGAGCCGCACTAGCACCTATGGAGCTTAATCTAGCTCTATCTGAATTTAGATACTCTAGCGTCGTTGTCCTAGCCTCATCTAATTTAACTATTTTGCTTTTAGTATATTTATATGCACTATGTAATTTGACATACGCATCTATCCTATCTAACAAATTTAACTCCCCATAGTAGCTAACCCCTGTGTAGTATGATCTATCATCTAAGCTAGAGCTTCTTGGCATATTGGTACTAGCATACTCATAGCCAGTATAAAGTGCCACCATAGCACCTATATCTAGGGTTTTACTAGCTCCTATTAGAGCACCATAAGTATTTGTGGTGGCTTTGCCATTTTGTAAATTTAGCTTTGTATGGCTAGCATATGGCGTAGCAAATCCCACCCAGTCATCACTGCTTAAATCAAAATTTGTTAAATTCAGCTTCCTTAGTATATCCATATGGGTGTTGCTAGATATAGTGTGATTGTTTATCCATACTCGCGGTATATCTACTTTAGCTTTATTAGAGATTATATTTATAGCTTGTCCGCCACCAGCTAAGGTTATACAAGTCATATTCATTATTCCATTATTGTTAAATACCAGCGTATCACAGTTTATACCAATCTCATCGCCCACTCCGATATAGCTAGTGCCATTATGCTTTAATACCATATTATCTAGTGCATGCACGCCACCGGTGCTACTACCTGATGAGACTATGATGGAGTTATTACCAAATTTAATCCCATCTACATTATCCCCAGCTACAAATATCCTATCATCTATATTGGCATTGCCATTAGTGGTATCTATACTGCTTAGGCTAGTCCCGCCTAAGCTAATGCCCCACATAGTAATATCTATATTTCCATTATTATATATTTGAGCACCATTTTGATCTTTAAATATTATCTTGCCGTAATTAGCTAAATTTGATATATTAGCACCAATATCATTATAAATTCCATATTTTTTCGCTCTTATGGTGCCGTGGTTGATTATTCCAGCTATTTTGCCTTTATTTTCTATAGCTTTATCTTGAGTGTATAGACCTACATTCATTCCAGCGTTATTTATCATATTTCCAGTTATCTCGCCAGAGTTTATTAGCTGTTTAATAGTATTTGGCGAGTTATTGATAATATCGCCTACTATCTTACCATTATTATCTATCTTATCTATTGTTCCATCGTTATAAATAGCCGTGCTAGAATGAGATATAATCGTGCCATTATTTTCTATAGTGCCTATGTAGTTATCATTGTAAATTCCATTATATCCGCTTAGAGTGCTACTATTTGTAATCTTTGATATGGTGTTATTATTGCTAATCCCAGCGTGATTTTCGCCTTCTAAATTCGCATTAATTATCAAATCTGTAATCTCGCCGCTATTTTTCACCCCATAATCTAGCCCACTCATATCAGTTTTAATATTAACCCTACTAAGCACACTATCATTATCAATAACAATCGAAGTTTTTTTATCAATCTGTATTTGACTATCTATCTCGCCTATAATTCCGCTATTTTTGATTATCGTTTGTGAGTCGCTTAAGAGTTTTGAGCTTGGCATAAGAGTTAGCTTTTCTATCACGCCTTCATTATTTATAGCTGCTTCCTTGCCACTTATAGTCCCTGAATTAATCAAATTTGAGATTACTGAGCTATTATTTATACCAAATTTATCTCCAGCGATGACGCCTTGATTATCTATCTTATCTATCACTCCGCTATTATCTAGCCCAATCTTTGCAGTTATAGTGCCGTGATTGATTAATGAACCTATTTTATTACTATTATTAATCCCGATTTTACCGCCACCTATAGTTTTAAAATTTTGTAAATTTGCTATTTTGCCTTGGTTGTTTATAGTTTGAATGTTTTTTATATTATCAATGCTAGTGATAATATTTTTATTATTTAGATTATCTATTTGTCCTTGATTTTTAATATCAGCTATATTTCCAGAGTTATCTATTTTATCTATATTTGATTGATTGGTTAAATTTGATATATTTTTTTGATTATTTAGGTTTTCTAACCTGCCTTGGTTGTTAAATTTAGTTATATCGCCAAGATTATCTAGCATAACTATTTTGCCTTGATTTTTAATGCTATCTATTATATGCTTATTAGAGATATTATTTATATCTTTTTCATTTATTATCTCATCTATACTGCCTTGATTATTGATTGTAGTTATCTTGCTTTGGTTGCTAATACTGTTTATATCTTTTTGATTATCGATATTATCAATTTTATTTGAGTTATTAAGTGTGGTTATAGTGTGGGTGTTGATTAAATTTGATATATTTCCAGAGTTATCTATCTTATCTATATTTGATTGATTGGCTAAATTTGATATCTTATCTTTATTATCTAGACTGCTTATACTGCCTTGATTATTTAATCTATCTATCTTACCTTGGTTGTTTATAGTTTGAATGTTTTTTATATTATCAATGCTAGTGATAATATTTTTATTATTTAGATTATCTATTTGTCCTTGATTTTTAATATCAGCTATATTTCCAGAATTATCTATTTTATCTATATTTGATTGATTGGTTAAATTTGATATATTTTTTTGATTATTTAGGTTTTCTAACTCGCCCTGGTTGTTAAATTTAGTTATATCGCCAAGATTATCTAGCATAACTATTTTGCCGCTATTTACAATCCCCTCTTCGCCTAAGATTTTACCGGTGCTTTGGTTTTCTAGCTTCTTAACCACCTTGTCAGATGCCACTTGTAAAGATGGTTTATTAGCACTGCTTTGTATAGTATTTTTATTTATTATCTCTCCTACATTAGCATTAACTTCAAACGCCACTGCACTATTTGATATTAGCTGAGTTTCATTTGTGATCCTATCTTTATCGCTTTGTATGACAAATCCGCTACCTAGATTATGCTTGATGCTAATATCTTTATTATCCCCACCAGCAAGTATAAATCTACCACCTATACTCCCCGTGCCATCTACGCTTTCTATCTCATCTTCTACTATAAGATCTCCACTAATACTTCCAGCGTTATTTAGTTTTGTTATCTTTTTAGCTACTACATTCCCCTCTATAATCCCATAATTATTTAAATTTGTAATCGTATTTGAGACATTTATACCAGTGATTTTGCCACCTTGATTATTATCGATACTCTCTATCGTGCCAAATCCATAGATGGCATTTTGTCCGCTTGTAGTGCTTATGGTGCCTGTGTTGGTTATTTTACCTATGCTATCTACTCCAAAGTTTGAATCTTCTGAACCACTCAATATACCATATCCATTGCTACTTATGGTGCCAGAGTTTGTAATGCTGTTTATTTTACCGCCGCCACCGACCAATATAGCAGCTTTATTGGATGATTTATTCTCTATTGTCCCACTATTGTTTATATTTAAATCATTTGTGGTAAATGCGTATATGCCAGAATTACTACTCGAATTTTCTGTAAATACAATATTACCACTATTTTCAATATCAAAATCACCATTATGATAAATTGTTACAGACCCGCTATTAGTTATAGTGGCACCTTGATTTATACTTAGTTTGCCACCACCAACACCATAAACACCTTCAACGCTAACATCGCTAGAAATAGCACAATCATCATCCCACCCACAAGGGGTTAAATTTATCCAAGCACCAAATAGATAAGTTTGAGAAGCGATAAGAGAAATTAATGATTTTTTAAGCATTGAAGACAAGGATCGAGTAAAATAGTGAAATTTACAAATGCTTTGGCATTACCAAATGTAATACTTGACACACTCTACCCCCCCCCCTATTTACCTTTTATTATAGTATTTTATAGATATTCAAAATTGTATTATATTTAATAATTTTTGTCAATTAAATATAACTTAAATTCTCATTTTATACCCAAAATAGAAATTATTTTTATTTCGCTAAAGCTAAGCTAGTCTTTGCGAAAATTTTATAATAAGAATTTTTTAGATTTTTATAAAAATTTAAATATAAAAGAAATTCTTTTTCTTTTTAAGGGTAACCCTACAAAGTAGGGACTTTCTCAAAGAGAGTGTAAAACACAAGAGGTGGGTCAAGGGTTACACTCCAAATTTTCGCCAAAAACTCCTTCGAGTTTTTTGTTGCGAAAATTTTGTCGCAAACGGCGACTTGTTGCCATGCGAAGTTAAGAATTTTAAGTGGGAAGGGGGACGCTTTTTTGGCAGTTGAGTGGTGCAATAGTCAAACGATACTAACTATCGTTTGACGGCACTACGAAACATAAGAGCAAAGCTACCTTACCCTTCCCCCCCCCCTTTTTTTTTAACAACCCCCAACCCCTTGTAAAAGCCTTTCAATGTTGCTGAGCTAAAGCTCAGATTTAATAAAACAAATTTAAACCAAATAGGGTAACCCTACAAAGTAGGGACTTTCTCAAAGAGAGTGTAAAACACAAGAGGTGGGTCAAGGGAGCGTAGCTCCTTGTCGCAAAGACTAGCTTGGCTCTAGCGAAGTTAAATATTTAAGCAGGAAGGAAAAAAGCGAATTTGAATTTATTTTATGCTAAAATCTCGCATTTTTCTTTAAGGATATTTATGCAACTTTCAAAATACAACGCAAGTGGTAATGACTTTATCATATTTCAAGCTATTGATAATGCCAAATTTTATAGTATTAACCGCAGTGATTTGGCCGTTAGATTATGCGATAGATTTAATGGTGTGGGTGCTGATGGGCTAATCATCATTAAGCGTTCCAAAGGCGATAGTGATTTTGCGTGGGAGTTTTACAATAGCGATGGGAGCGAGGCTGCGATGTGTGGCAATGGTAGCCGTGCGGCTGCGTTATATGCTTATAAAAATCAAATTTGTGATAATAGTTGTAGCTTTGAAACTGGCGCTGGGATTATCCGAGCTACCATTGATGAAAATAGCGTAGAAGTCGCATTAAGTCAGCCAAAAAGGCTAAGTGAGCCATTTTATGAGATGGGGCTTGAGTGGAACTTTTATGATACTGGGGTGCCACATTTAGTGAGCTTTGTAGATGATTTGGCTAAATTTGATTTAGAGATTTGTAAAGCGATGCGTAAAAAATATAATGCTAATGTCAATTACGCTAAATTCGATGGGCAAAGGCTCTTTGTAAGGACTTTTGAGCGTGGCGTAGAAAATGAGACTAATGCTTGCGGCACTGGGATGGCGGCGGCGTTTTTTACCGGATTTGAGAGATTTGGGCTTGATAAAAAGGCTAGTGTAATGCCTAAAAGCAAGGAGATTTTAAGCCTTAGATTTGATGGGGTTAGAATACATTTTGGTGGTAAGGTAAGCCATATTTTTGATACGGCGATATATTAGAAATTTAGCTAAATTTAAGTAGTATTAGCCAAAATACAAAGGATAAATTTGAAAAATATAAGTGTAGCTCACTCGCCTGATGCGGATGATATATTTATGTATAGTGCGATAAATTTAGGCTGGGTTGGTAGTGAAATTTTGCGTTTTAATTCTAAAGCTGATGATATAGAAACGCTCAATAAAAGTGCTTTAAGAGGCGAATTTGACGCTAGTGCGATTAGCTTTGGGCTATATCCATTTATATGGCAAGATTATGCGCTTTTGCGGACTGCTGTGAGCTTTGGTAATGGATATGGCCCAAAACTGATAAAGAAAAAAGGGGTTAATCTAAAGCCAAATTTCAAAGTAGCTTTGAGCGGCGAATATACTACAAATGCGCTTTTATTTAAAATAGCTTATCCAAATGCTAGGGTGATTTATAAAAATTTTTTGGATATTGAGAGTGCTGTTTTAAGCGGAGAAGTCGATGCTGGGGTGCTGATACATGAGAGTATTTTGGAATTTAGTAGTGAGCTATGCGTGGAGCGTGAAATTTGGGATATTTGGTGCGAACTTAGGGGAGATGAGAGCTTGCCGCTGCCACTTGGCGGAATGGCGATTAGAAGAAGTCTTCCATTAACTGATGCCATAGAGTGTGAAAGGGTTTTGACTAAGGCTGTCAAGATCGCTTATGATAATAAAAATTTGCTCTCTAAAATGCTTTTAGAGCGAAACTTAGTCCGTGTCGATGATAAAAAGCTTGAAATTTATCTAAATTTATACGCAAATGATAGCTCTATAAGTATGGATGAAACACAGATAAAAGCCTTAAATAGGCTATTTGAGATTGGTTTTGAGCGTGGATTTTATAGTGCTTTGATAAAAGCTGAGCCAAACCTTATCCCTAGCGAGTATCTAAAAAGTAGGATGAGCTAAATGCAAGGCGATCTAATCGGTCTTGGGGTTGAGACCTTTAAACTGGCTTTATTAATCAGCCTTCCGATGCTAATGGCTGGGCTAATTGCTGGGCTATTAATCAGTATATTTCAAGCTACAACACAGATAAATGAGATGACTTTAAGCTTCGTGCCTAAGATAATTTTGGTCGTTATAGTGATTATATTTTTGATGCCGTGGATGATGAGTTTGATGATTGATTTTACCGAGCGAATTTTAAATATGATACCAACTTTTATACAATGAAGATTGATTTTAGCAAGTATAGCTCTGTGAAGATCGGCGGAGTTTTTGAAGTAGAAGAGCTAAGCGAGATGATCGAGTTTGATGGGGTGATGATAGGTGGGGCAAATAATATTTTGATCTCACCTAATCCCCCTAAAATGGGGATTTTAAGCCCTAAATTTGACTATATCAAACTAGAAAATGGGGTGCTAAAAATCGGTGCTAAAACAAGTAGCGCAAAAATATATAAATTCACCAAAGATAATAATCTAGGTGGCTTTGAGTTTATCAAGAAAATCCCCGGAACGCTTGGGGGATTAATCTCTATGAATGCTGGGATAAAAGAGTATGAAATCAGCCAAAATTTAAAGTGTGTATCCACCTCAAAAGGGTTAAAAAGCAGTAGCGAGTGCGAATTTAGATATAGAGGCTCAAATATTGATGGTGTGATATTTGAAGCGAGTTTTGAGATTACAAAAGAGTTTGATGATGAGCTAAGTGATTATCTAAACCAAAAGCGTGATAATCAGCCAAATGGCGCTAGCTTTGGGTCGTGCTTTGCTAATCCTAAGGGGGATTATGCTGGTAGGCTCATAGAGGCAGCTGGGCTAAAAGGATTTAGGATAGGTGGGTGCGGATTTAGCCATAAACATGCTAATTTTTTGATAAATTATGGTGGTGGCACATTTGAAGATGCCTTAAATCTTATAAATTTAGCCAAAGAGCGAGTTTGGGAGATGTTTGGTATTAGCTTAAGGTGCGAGGTAGTTATCTTGTAAATGCTATGCCTAGATTTATGGCGTTTTGATATTTATCATAGCTTTGAAGGCTCTTAGCATAACCACTAAATCCAGATAGATATAGATAAAATCCATTTTTAATAGGATATAGATAGCCTAACTCTAATGAGCTTTTATTTGTCTTATCAAATTTAAGATTATTTGTAAAAACTGCTTTGAAAATCGAGCCATTATCCATATGATAATCTAAATTTATATCGCCTCTGCCTTTGTAGTTTTGAATCTTTGGGTTATCATCTTTTTTATCGGGAATTCTTTTATATACTCTTGGGGTGATTGTAAGGTTATCTAGCTTAAAATCAACAGCCACATAAACCCTATTCCACGACCTTGATAGCTCATCATCTTTGCCATTAGAATCGTGTAAAAAGCCAAATTTGAGATTGGCTAAATTTGGGTAATTAAGCGGGATTTCTACAAATAATTCAGGCTGATAGTTCGTCTCATAAAATGGGGCCGAATCAGAGTATAGATCCCACCACGAAATTTGAGTATAAGCAAAATAGTAACGCTCATCAAAGCCTAATAAATCATCAAAAATCAGCTTTTTAAGGCTTATTTGAAACTGGCTTGAGATACTCTTTTTTAGGCTATTTGGACTGGAGTATGATAGGGGCATAAAGTAGTTAAGATGATAAGCACTAATCCCCCAAAATAGCTCATCGCTCTTAAGCGTTGTGGTTTGTGGTGGCTGTTTGGCGTCTAAATTTAGAGATTTTTGAGCTGAGAGTTTATAGTATTTTAATGCGTTTTCCTTATCGCCATTAGCTTCGAATTCTAAGGCCTTTTGATATAATTTATCCGCACCAAAGGCAAGATTATAGAAAAGAAATAGAGCTACAAATATTAGCTTTTTCATACTCATCTTTGGTATTTATATTAAAAAACTGCTTGGAATTTTCAAATTCCAAACTCTTAAAACCGCATTTTTTAGCTAAATTTGATAATCTTAAATCCCCATCTTGAATCATCTGCCTAGCTATTATGGCAACGCTAGGATGATAAAATCCGCATAGATAGTGTAGATGTTTGCCATCACTTGCTAAGGCTACTGGGCTATTTAAATTTGATAATTCGCATATGGTTTTGATCTCTACTAGCGGTATATCAGCTGCTATTATAAATACTGGATTATGATAGTGTTTATCTAAATTTGCTATTACAAAAATAGGCGCAAACTCATCAAACCCATCAAGCAAAATAGGTAAAGATGGATTAAATTTACTCTGTTTTGTGGCTACTTTAATATCATCAAAAGCAACTTTTAACCTATCATATAAAAAATGAGTGATACTAGCAAAGCCTCTAAACTCCAGCATGGTTTTATCCACACCCATTCTAGAGCTTTTGCCCCCTGCTAGTATCAATGCATTTTGCACTTATATATCTCTTGGATCTACGATTTTTCCAGCTATTGCACTCGCTGCGGCTACTGCTGAATTAGCTAGATAGACTTCGCTTGTCCTATCGCCCATTCTACCTACGAAATTTCTATTTGTAGTGCTAATGCATCTCTCGCCTGAGCCCAAAATCCCCATATATCCACCAAGACAAGCCCCACAAGTTGGATTACTTACTACCGCTCCAGCTTCTACAAATATATCCATTAAACCCTCTTTTTGTGCTGTAAGGGCAATCTTTTGCGTGGCTGGGGTGATTATTAATCTTGTGTGTTTGGCTACTTTTTTGCCTTTTAGGATTTTAGCTGCGATCCTTAAATCGCTTAATCTACCATTCGTGCAGCTACCTATGAAGGCTTGATCTATTTTAATATCATCTTTAACAGCTTGGCTTATGCTTTTGCCATTGCTTGGCAAGAATGGATATGCTACTACTGGCTCTAGTTTGCTTACATCTATTGTTAGGATTTTTTCATAATTTGCACCCTCATCGCTATAGTGAATTTTAGGCTCACTTCTTAAATTTACCTTGCTTAAAAACTCTTTAGTCACATCATCAACTGCGATTATACCGCTTTTGCCACCAGCTTCAATCGCCATATTACAAAGGCTAAATCTACTATCCATATCTAAATACGCTATAGCATCGCCTGTAAATTCAAGCGCCTTATATAAAGCTCCATCTACTCCGATTTGGCGGATAACCTCTAGTATCAAATCTTTGCCATATATATGCTCTGCTGGTTTACCGATAAACTCAACCTTAATCGTAGGAGGCACCTTAAACCAGTTTTTGCCAGTTATCATCGCATATGCTAAATCAGTGCTTCCCATACCTGTGCTAAACGCACCAATGGCCCCATGAGTACAGGTATGAGAATCAGCGCCTATTATCACATCTCCTGGCACTACAAGACCTTTTTCAGGCATTAAAGCGTGCTCTATACCCATATCTTTCTCATCAAAGAAATTTGGTAAATCATGCTCATAGGCAAAATCCCTACTAATCTTAGCTTGGTTTGCACTCATTATATCCTTTGCTGGAATGTAGTGATCCATCACTATAGCAAAGCCATTTGGATTAGCAAGTTTTTTAGCACCGCTTTGTCTAAATGCTTTTATGGATATTGGCGTGGTAATGTCGTTACCTATAACCATATCTATATTGCTCTCTACGATCTGTCCTGCGAATACCTCTTTGCCTACATGCTCGCTAAAAATTTTTTCTGTTATTGTCTGTTTCATATCTTTCCTTTAAATTTTAACCAAATTTCGTGATTGAATTGTAGCAAAATTTTGGTATAATCGTGCTTATGAAATATAAAATTTTAACCCAAATATCAGAGTTCTTGTCTAAATTTCATAAAATCTCATCTATTAAAAGAGTAGGCGATCTTATGATTGCGATTAAATTTGATGGGAGTTATGAGCTGATATTTGATCTAAATAAATCCCACTCATCTATCTATAAAAGCGAACAAATTCAGATAAAAGAGTATAAAGCCCCTTTTGATATTTTGCTTAAAAAGCGTTTAAATTCAGCCAAAATCCTAAGCATACAGACCTTACCAAATAACAGAATACTCGCTATCAAAACAGCCTTTAGTGGCTCATATAAGCAGGTTATTAGCACCCTTTATTTGGAATTTACAGGGCGATTTACCAATGCGATAATATGCGATGAAAATGGGGTAATTCTAGAAGCCCTTAGCCACTTTGAGAATGCTAAAAGAAGTATAAAGGTTGGTAAAATTTTAACCTTGCTTGATGAAGTTCAGATAAAAGAGAAGCCAAGTGAAATTATAGAGGATTTTGATAGATATTTTATAGATGAATTTAGCAAAATCACTCTAAATAATCTTAATCTATTAAAGGCAAATAAGATCGCAAATTTAGATAAAAAAATTGAGATTTTAAATAGAAATTTATCCATCTTAGAAACCAGCCAAGAGCTAGAAAATAGAGCCAAAGAGCTTAATGAAATGGGAAATTTGATAATTTCAAATTTACATAATTTAAGCAATTATGAGCGTGATTTAAGGCTTATTGATTATGCTGGAAATGAGGTTCAAATCAAGATAGATACTCAGCCTAAAATAGCTGCAAATGAGATGTTTAAAACTAGTAAAAAATTAAAACAAAAAGCAAGTAATATCGAAATTCAAAAAGAGAATTTACTAACCAAGCTAGAGTTTTTAAATTCCTTAAAAAATGCGATAAGCTCAAGTAGCGATATAAGCGAAATAGAGATTTTATCCCCTAAAAAGCAAGGGCAAAAAAGCCAAGATAAATTTAGCGATTTAGTAGAAAATTTCTATATCAATGGCTATAAAATCAGCCTTGGAAAAAGCCAAAAAGGGAATGAATTTTTACTAAAAAATGCCAAAAAAGATGATTTTTGGTTTCATCTAAAAGATCGCCCTAGCACCCATGTGATAATAAAATCAAATAAACAAAATTTAAGCGATGAAGTAGCGCTCTTTGCAGCAAAATTATGCGCAAAATTTAGCACCAAATCAGCTGGAGTTTATGAGGTTGATTACACAAAAAGACAAAATGTCAAAATCCAAAATGGAGCCTTTGTAAATTATATAAATTACAAAACTATATCAATTAAAATTTAAAGGAAATCTATGGTAAAAGTGGAATTTTTAGGGCCAATTGGCGTTAGTGCGATGGAGCTGGAAGTCAAAAATTTAGCTGAATTAAAAGAGATTTTATCACAAAATTCTCAAATTTCAAAATGGCTAGAGCTATGCGCTGTAGCCTTAAACGATGAGATAGTAAGCGATATAAATCAAGAGTTAAAAAATGGCGATAAAATCTGCATTTTACCACCAGTTTGTGGGGGCTAAAATGGAGCTATATGATGGAGCGTTAAATGCTAATGAGATTACAAACCGCTGGTATAATGATAATAAGCTAAAAAATTATGGAGCCATTATGAGCTTTGTGGGCGTGGTGCGTGATGAAGGCGGGATAGAGGGACTTAGCTTTGATCTATATGAGCCGATTTTAAAATCGTGGTTTGATCGTTGGCAAGAAATAGCAAAGGCTCAAAATGCCATAATTTTAATGGCTCATAGCAAAGGGGATGTGGCTGTGCATGAGACAAGCTTTATAGCTGGAGTTTGTAGCCCACAAAGAAAAGTCGCCTTAAATCTCATAAATGAATTTGTGGAGGACTTTAAGGCAAATGCCCCCATATGGAAGTATGATTTAGTAAATAATGAGAGAATCTACGCTCTTAAAAGAAGTCAAAAGCTACAAAACGCTGGTATTTTGGCATAGGTAAAGGAGTAAATTTGAGATTTAATCTAGTTGCGATTGCTAGTTTTGTTATTATAATTGGCGGACTTAGCCTAGCTAGTTCTATTGTGGTGCCATTTTTACTTGCAGTTTTTATAGCTATTATTATTTACCCAATTTTAGAGCTTATGAGTAAAATTCACATTAACCGCTTCTTTGCCTTTATCATTTTGATTGGAATTTGCGGTAGTGGGCTTTGGTTTTTAGGTAGTGTAGTCGCTTCAGCAATTTTAAAATTTAGCACCGATTTGCCACTTTATAAGACCAAAATTGATATATTTATAGATAATCTTATACTTTATGTTAAAGATAGAGCAGATATTAATATAAGCAATAATATACTAAGCTTTATAAATATAGATAAATTGATTACAACCACATCAAATTTACTCCTTCAAACAGGAAGTCTTGTTACGCAATCTTTTTTAGTCTTTTTGCTTTTAGCTTTTATCTTATTTGAGTCTCAAATTTTTAAAGATAAGGTTGCCTATTTTGCCGCCAAAGACCCAACTACACTTCATATAGCCAATACATTTATATCAAATTTAAAACGCTACCTAGCCATCAAAACCATCTCATCTATCGCCACTGGCGTGATTGTGTGGGGATTTTTAGTGCTCTTTGATGTGCCTCACGCCTTGCTTTGGGCGATTTTAGCTTTTATACTAAATTACATACCAACAATTGGCTCCATCATAGCAGCAATCCCAGCAATTTTAGTAAGCCTAGCAGTAAATGGTCTAAGCGTAACTTTATGGCTTACGCTTATCTATTTGATGGTAAATGTGGCTATTGGAAATTTCATAGAGCCTAAATTTTTAGGCAAAGGACTTGGAATATCGACTCTTGTTGTGATTTTAAGTTTGCTTTTTTGGGGATTTGTATTTGGGATTGGCGGAATGTTTTTAGCTGTGCCACTAACTATGAGTATCAAAATCGCCCTAGATGCAAACCCAAGAACGAAATTTATCTCCGTTTTACTAAGTAACTAAGATATAAGGCTCATAAATTTACTCTTTATGGGCTTAGCTTAAAATAAATTTAATTTTATTTTATATTAAATATTTTTAAAAAATATATTTTAAAAATAGCAAAAATATTATATTTGATAAAATTTTTAAATAGAATTTTACCCCCATAAATTCACTATTTCAGATGATTTTTACCGATTTTAAAAATATATTAAGTTACAAGGCGTTAAAATTCTATTTGAAATCATTAATCAAAGGAGAAGTAATGGGTACAAGAAAAGAACACGATTTTATAGGCGAGTTAGAAATTAGTGATGATGTCTATTATGGCGTCCAAACATTTAGAGCAGTTGAAAATTTCAACATATCTCACGATAGGTTAAAAAATTTCCCTAGATTTGTCCGTGCTATCACAAGAGTTAAAAAAGCAGCTGCGATGGCAAACTGCGAATTAGGTCTTTTAGATAAGGAAAAAGAGAGTGCTATAATAGCAGCTTGCGATAAAATTCTAGCTGGTGGATACTATGATCAGTTTGTAGTAGATATGATCCAAGGTGGAGCTGGAACTTCAACAAATATGAATGCTAATGAAGTTATAGCCAATATCGCTTTAGAGCATTTAGGTCATAAAAAAGGCGAGTATCAATACCTCCATCCAAACGACCATGTAAATTTAAGCCAAAGCACAAATGACGCATATCCTACAGCACTTCACTTAGCACTACATGATTATTTAACTGATTTAGCCACAGCTATGGGATACCTTAAAAAATCTTATGAGAGAAAGGCTGAGGAGTTTAAAGATGTGCTAAAAATGGGTAGAACGCAACTTCAAGATGCGGTGCCTATGACCTTAGGGCGTGAGTTTAAAACCTTTGCGGTTATGATAGGCGAAGATATTGAGAGGATATTAGAAGTTAGAAAGCTAGTATTAGAAGTAAATTTGGGCGGAACTGCGATAGGTACAGGTATCAACTCTCATCCAGACTATCCAAAAGTAGTAGAGAAAAAATTAAGAGAGGTAACAGGCCATGAGTATCAAGTCGCAGAAGATTTGATAGAAGCCACTCAAGATACTGGCGTGTATGTCCAAATTTCTGGTGTGTTAAAAAGGGTAGCTACAAAATTATCAAAAGTATGTAATGACCTAAGACTTCTAAGCTCAGGACCAAAATGCGGTCTAAATGAGATAAATCTACCAAAAATGCAACCAGGTAGCTCTATTATGCCTGGAAAGGTAAATCCAGTTATCCCTGAAGTGGTAAATCAAGTTTGCTACTCAGTTATCGGTGCTGATGTTACCGTAACATTTGCTTGCGAAGGCGGTCAATTACAACTAAATGTATTTGAGCCAGTTGTGGCTTATAGCCTATTTAACTCAATTATTATGCTAGAAAAAGCTATGAAAACTCTAGCTGATAAGTGTATCGATGGAATTACAGCTAATGAGAAAATTTGTAGCGATTTTGTCTATAACTCTATTGGTATCGTTACAGCATTTAACCCATATATCGGCTATGAAAAATCAGCAAGTATCGCTAAAGAAGCCCTTCAAACAGGCAAAAGTGTAGCAGATATATGTCTAGAGCGTGGATATTTAACAAAAGTAGAAATTGATAAAATTTTAACCCCTGCAAATATGCTTAATCCGCATATGGGCGAGAAATAATATAAATTTAAATTCAAATCTACTAGAGCTATCTAGCAGATAAATTATAAGGAGAGTTTTATGGATTTTGTATTAATTTTACAAATCGTGGTCTTACTAGGCGCTATCTTTGTAGGTATTCGCCTTGGTGGAATTGGTATTGGTTACGCTGGTGGTATCGGCGTTGTTATTTTAGGTCTTTGTCTTGGTATGAAGCCAGGAGCAATCCCTTGGGATGTTATCTTGATTATTATGAGCGTTATTGCCGCTATTTCAGCTATGCAACTTGCTGGCGGCTTGGATTATTTAGTTCAAATAGCAGAAAAAATCTTACGCTCAAATCCTAAATATATAAATTTCCTAGCTCCGACTGTTACATACTTTTTGACAATTCTAGCTGGGACAGGACATACGGCATTTTCTATGATACCAGTTATCGTTGAGGTTGCTAAAGAGCAAAATATCAAGCCTTCAGCTCCGCTATCAATCGCAGTTGTATCAAGCCAAATCGCAATTACAGCTAGTCCGGTTAGTGCGGCTGTTGTATATATGACTGGCGTGTTAGAGCCACTTGGTTGGAGCTATCCAACTTTGATTGGATTATGGCTAGTAACTACATTTGCTGGTTGTATGCTTACTGCTTTGATAATCACTCTATTTTCTAATCTTGATCTAAGCAAAGATCCAGTCTATCAAGAGCGTTTAGCTCAAGGTTTAGTCAAACCTTCAATAGGCGTTCAAAATAAAGAGCTAAAACCAGGTGCTAGACTATCTGTTGGTATATTTTTAATTGGCGTTTTACTAGTGGTTTTATACGCTACAGCGATCTCAAAAGTAGGCGGTAAGCCAGTTCTTATAGAAAATGTCGTGGTGCCTAGAGATGCTGCTATTATGAGCTTTATGCTTGGTGTGGCTACATTTATTACAATATTTTGTAAAATTGAAGTTGGCAAAGTAGCTGATACTAGCGTATTTAAATCGGGTATGGTAGCGTGCGTTTGTGTTCTTGGTGTTGCGTGGCTTGGAAATACATTTGTCGGTGGATATACAGAAGAGATCAAAACTCTAGCTGGAGATTGGGTTAAGGCTGTTCCTTCGCTACTTGCTGTTATATTCTTCTTTGCGGCTATGCTTTTATACTCTCAAGCAGCTACTGCTAAAGCTATCACTCCAGTGGTTATAGCAGCTCTTGGCATCAGCACTACTAATCCAGGCGATGCCTATATGCTAGTTGCATCTTTTGCTGCTGTTTCAGCACTGTTTGTATTGCCTACATATCCTACACTTCTTGGAGCGGTTCAAATGGACGATACAGGCTCTACAAGACTTGGTAAATATGTATTTAATCACGCCTTCTTAATCCCTGGTGTTTTAGCCATTGCTTTTTCTGTCGTATTTGGCTTTATCGCTTCTGTACTTGTGTAATTAATCTTCCCTAGGCATAACCTAGGGATTTTTTAATAAAATTTTCGCAAAAGCAAAATAACCTAAATGGTTGTTTTGTGGCGAAAATTTGGAGTGTAAGTTAAGGGGGAAGGGCAAGGTAGCTCCGCTCTTATGTTTCGTAGTGCCGTCAAACGATAGTTAGTATAGTTTGACTATAGCGCTACTCATCTGCCAAAAAGCGTCCCCCTTCCCACTTAAAAAGAAAATTAATATAGATTGTTTTATTTTTTTAAGACTAGATTAGGCTTAGAATAAAAATCAAAAAAGGTTTAATATTTCAAACTTTTTTAAATTCTTTTCTTTAAGGGACAGGGGAAACTAAAATTTGAAAGCCAAAACAGTTTCCCCTATCCCTTAAAAATCCCAACCCCTTCCCAGTTTGGCATTTTTATTTTTACTCCAAATTTTCGCCAAAAACTCCTTCGAGTTTTTGGCGAAAATTTTGTAAAAGCCTTCTAAGGTTGTCAAGCTATCGCTTGACTATTTTTTTACTTCTTACGGCAACAAGTTGCCGTTTAAATTTGGAGTATAAATCAAATTTAAAGCAATACTAACATTAATCTATTTAACTTCGCTATAGCTTAGCCATTTCTTAGGGCTTTACTTGCTACCCTTAAAGAGTAATAATAAATTTGGCAATCTATTTAATCTACCCAGCCAAAAGAGTATTTAGCTCATTTTGAAATTCATCAGTTACGCTAAATTCAGTTACAAACTGCATAATCTGAGCCCTATTTTCATCCACAACCCTTAAAATCAAGCTCTTTTTATTCCCATTTGTAGCATTATATCTACTAGCTAATTCATAAATTTGATTAATTTTACTCCTATTTAAACTGCTTAATTTCAAATCAATCTCTAGCTTGCCAACTATATTAAAGCTAGGCTCTTTTTCTACCTCGTCTTGCTTTTGAGCTCTCTTTTTTGGTGCGTTTCTAAGGGCTATATCTCCATTTTTTGCCTCATCTATATCGATTATTTGATTTATAATCATCTTAGAATTCGCATCTCTTGGTGGCGTGATTTTTAACGCATATAATCTACTTGTATCGCTTATCTCACTAGCTTGCATACACGCCACATCAAAGGCGAACATATCGGCATTTGAGCTTTTATCTGCTACGCTTAGCACCGCCATTTTGCCGCCAGATTTAGTATCCTTAATAGAGATATTATTTATCTTAGCAATTATAAGGTGCTCACCACCTTTAGCACTTTTTAATATATCCACGATACTAGAGTGCTTAATGCTATCAAAATACTCTTTATTCTCACTTATCTCTTCAGCAGTGATTTTGCTAGATTTTAGCGTTATTTTAGTGTTTTGTGCCTCTTCAAGGGTGTAAATTTCATTTACTTTTAGTCTGATTTGTTGCTCATCTTTATTTAAAAGCATTTTAAATACAAGTGGTTTATTTAGCTCATCTTTTGGCAAGGCTTCGATCTTTTGCATATGAGAAAACACCGTTGCTTCCATACTTCCTTGCATATCAAGAATGGCGATTATACCCATTTTATTGCCAGATTTAGTTATCTTTACAGATATATCTTCAATCTTACCTATAACGATAATCTCACTTCCATCATCAATGCTATCAAATTCTGATGAATTCGTATGCGAAATCGCTTCAATACTACTTCTAAACTCATCAAGCGGATGTCCGCTAATATAAACGCCTAAAAACTCCTGTTCAAAGCCTAAAAGCTCCCTTTGGCTAAATTCATCTTGAGCTAAATTTAAGCTTAGCTTTATATTATTCATACTCTCATCATCGCCAAATAGTGAAAACTCAGCCTCTCTTTTAATATCAGAGCTTTTTTTAGATTGGTCTGTTATATACTCAAGATTTTGCATTAAGGTCTTTCTAGAATAGCCAAATTCATCTAAAGCACCCGATTTTATGAGTGCCTCATAAACACGCTTATTTACAGCGGTGCAATCGCTTTTAGATACTAAATCTTCTAAGCTATCTAATCCGGTTTCTCTAAATGCTATAATATCATCAACCGCTGAGCCACCAACACCCTTAATGGCTCCTAGACCATAGATAATAGCGTCATTACCATCACTATTAATAACGCTAAATTCACTTTTGCTCTTGCTAACGCTAGGGGGAAGTAGCTCGATATTTAAACGGCGAATCTCCTCTATATATTTAGTGATTTTATCAGCGTTATTCTCTTCACTAGTAAGAAGAGCTGCCATAAATTCAGCCGGATAATATGTCTTTAAATATGCCGTTTGGAATGTGATAAGTGCGTAAGCTGCTGAGTGGGATTTATTAAACCCATACTCTGCAAATTTCATAATCAACTCAAAAAGCACATCAGCCTTATCCCTATCAAATCCATTTTTAGAAGCACCATCTAGATACTGAGTTTTTAGCCTTAGCATCTCATCTTCTTTTTTCTTACTCATAGCCCTACGCACTAAATCCGCTCCACCAAGGCTAAATCCACCCACGGTTTGAACTACTTGCATAACTTGCTCTTGATAGACTATAACCCCATATGTAGGCTCTAGTATCGGTCGCAAGGCATCAAAGGCGTATTCTACACTCTTTTTGCCATGTTTAATATCTATAAAATCATCCACCATTCCTGAATTTAAAGGCCCTGGGCGATAAAGAGCAATCATAGCAATAACATCTTCAAAGCAGTCTGGTCTTAGCTTTGCAGCTAGCTTTTGCATACCACTTGATTCTATTTGGAAAATTCCAAGGGTATTGCCACTTTGTATGGTTTCATAGGTTTTAGGGTCGTTAAAATCGATCTTTTCCCACAATATATCTTGATTAAATCTAGCTTTGACTAGCTTAATTGCATTGTCGATTACGGTTAAAGTTTTAAGCCCTAAAAAGTCAAATTTGATTAGATCCACCTCTTCAAGATAGTCCTTGGCATACTGCGTTACATAATGACCATCTTCAGCGTTGCTTTGTCTCCATAGTGGGGCTTTTTTCCATAATTCTTCATTGCTAATTACGATACCAGCAGCGTGCATACCTGGGTTTCTATTTAACCCTTCAAGCTCGCAAGCATACTTCCACACGCTTCTTGCTAGCTCGTTGTTTTGTATTAACTCCCCTATTTTAGGCTCTTTTTCAAATGCTCCAGGCTCAAATTCACCCTTTTTATTAGTATAGCCTTGTAAGGCAATACCTAGCTCGTCTGGAATGAGCTTTGCCATCGCATCAGCTTCAGCATATGGCATACCCATTACTCTAGCCACATCTCTTATAACGCCTTTGGCTAAAAGCTTACCAAAAGTAGCCACTTGAGCGACATTATACTGACCATACTTTTGTATCACATAATCAATAACTTCACCTCTGCGATTTTGACAAAAATCCACATCAATATCAGGCATACTAATACGCTCTGGATTTAAAAATCTCTCAAATAGCAAATTATATGGGATTGGATCAAGGTCAGTAATGCGAAGCGCATAAGCCACCAAGCTTCCAGCTGCTGAGCCACGCCCAGGGCCTACTGGAATGCCACGCTTTTTAGCCTCATTGATAAAATCAGCCACGATTAGCATGTAGCCCGGGAATTTCATATTTTTAATAGTTGAAATCTCTAGCTCAAGCCTATCTTTGTAAATTTGATGTTTGCTAGGATCAATAAACTCTAAACGCTTCTTAAGCCCCTCTTTACACTCATACTCAAACAAAACCCCATCATTATCCAAATCATACTCCATATCTGGATTTGGCAATGGTAGATCTCTATTTTTAGCGTATTCTTGGGTAAATTTGAAATTTGGCGGAGTGGCATTGCCTAATTTTATCTCCAAATTACACTTATTTACTATCTCTTGAGTGTTGGATACAACCTCTGGAATATCAGCAAAAATCTCGCTCATCTGCTCAGGAGATTTAGCATAAAATTCGCTCAAAACTTGCTCTCTTACACTCTCATCAAAATTTTTATTCGCTGAGATATAGACAAAGATTTTTTGAGCTATGGCGCTATCTTTATTGGTGTAGTGAGCGTCATTTGTGGCGATTAGTTTTATGCCTGTTTCTTTGGATAATCTGATAATATCGCTATCTATTCGTTGCTGGTCAAATATCCCATGACGCATAATTTCAAGATAAAAATCATCGCCAAATATATCTTTATACTCTAGTGCTGCAGCCTTGGCAGCTTCATATCCACCAGCGCCTCTTTTGATATTTCTCTCACTTAAATTTAGATGGAAATTTACCTCTCCAGCTAAGCACGCTGAGCTACAAACTAACCCCTGACTATGCTCTCTTAAAAGCTTTTTATTTATCCTTGGATAGTAGTAATATCCCTTTATATAGCTCATTGAGCTTAGATACATTAAATTTTGATAGCCTATCTCATCTTTAGCAAATAAGCAAAGGTGAAATCTATATCTACTCTCTTTAGAGGCTATATCATCGCTATTGTGTATATATGCCTCAAGTCCGATAATTGGCTTTATCCCTTCAGCCTTCATACCCTTATAAAACTCAATCGCACCAAACATATTTCCGTGGTCGGTAATAGCACAAGATTTGATATTTATCTCTTTTAATCGTTTGGCTAAGGTTTTAATCTTATTAGCACCATCTAATAAAGAGTATTCGGTATGCAAATGCAAATGGGTAAAATCCAAGCTCATAGCTATTCCTAAATTTATTTTTTGTTTGATATTATATCATCAATATTTTTAAAGACTAAACTACTATTTTGCTCAATGGTATTAAATTTACGCACAAGCCCATCTATATCTTTCTTGTTTGTATCCTTTAAAATATCTGCTATAGTATGTAAGGCTTCTTTGATTTTACTAGCTTGAGATGGATTAAATTTAGCAAAATTATTATCGCAATCACGCAATAATCCATCTATATGTGCTTCTTGCTCTGGGGTAAAGCTTAGGCCATTTAAGGCATTATTATAAGCATTTGTCTTAGCTAGGATTAGATCAATTTTAGTTAAAATTCCTATTGTTTTATTTTGAGTTAGCTCTGAAATTTTAGCAGTTTGATCTGCATCGGTGCTGAAATTTTCAAGTGTATCTTTTAGCTTACTTGTGTTATCAATAGCCGTTTGTGCTACTTTATTTATCATATCAGTTGAACGATTTAGCTCATCAGCGTCTTGGCTTAGCATTGTTACGGTGCTTTCTATATCAGCAGTAGCTTTAGCGGTATTTTCAGCTAGTTTTCTGACCTCATCAGCCACCACGGCAAATCCCCTACCATGCTCTCCAGCACGAGCAGCTTCAATAGCCGCATTTAGGGCTAGTAGATTTGTTTGATCAGCTATATCTTTGATTAAATTTACCATACTGCTAATGTCGGTTGCTCTTTGATATATGCTTTGCGTGGTTTGGTTGCTATTTGAGGTGATGACGCTAAAATTTGAGCTTAGCTCTTCTACATTGCTTATGCTTTGACTAGCAATATCTGCTGTGTGCTTGCTAGAATCTACCACCTTTGATAGGTCACTTACGCTATCTATTAGATCTCTTTGAACTGCATCAATCCCATCTGTACCGTTGCCTAACTCTGTAAATTTCTGGCTTAAAATCCCTCTAATCTTGCCTTTTTGCCCTTCTAAAACACCAGTTACACCTTCGCTTAAAGACTCGGCATTATTTCTAAAAATTCCCTTAAATCCTTGCGTATAGATATTTCTATAATCATCTCCATTTCGTGCTGCTATAATGCTACTTTGCGTCTCTCTTTGTAAGGCTTCAACTTGGTCAAGCAAGTCATTAATACAATTTGCTATAGTAACTAACTTAGAATCATTATCAATATTTGTAACTCTAGCTTCTAATTTTCCTTTTGAGGCTCCGCACGCAACTGCCACAATCTCATTATAAACAATATCATCAAATTTACTTTTTTTACTAAATATACCCATAATTATCCTCTTTGTAATTCATTAATAAAGCGATCGTAAGTTGTATTGTGCGTAGCTAACAAATCAGCTATATACCTTTGGCTAGATTCCATACCCCCCCCCATTTTCTCTAACTCTAGCATTTTTTGATATATTGGTATTATCTTCTCTACGGCTTTTGGGTTAGCCTTGCGACGCACTGAGTAGTAGCCAATTATATTACCATTTTCATCTAAAGAGCTTGTTACATTAGCAAAAACCCAGTAATATCCACCATCAAATGTAGCATTCTTAACAAAAGCGAAAATCTCCTCTTTTTTCTTTATTCTCTCCCAAAGCAGCTTAAATACATACTTTGGCATATCTAGATGGCGAACTACATTGTGGTTTTTGCCTATTAGATCTGAATTTTTAGCATTGACAATATCTAAAAAATATCTATTAGCATAAGTAATGCGACCTTTTAGATCAGTTTTGGTAGTGATAAAGGCTTCATCGCCTATCTCTTTTTGATGATTGTATAGCATATTGCTACTCATTTAACCTCCTAAGTTTTTTCGGATTATACCTAATAATATATTAAAACAATCTAATATACCAAAGCCCTATTAGATAGCTCCCAAAGCGGCATAAATATCCCAAGTCCTAGTAGTAAAACCGCCATTGATACCACCACAAGCAAGATCGGCTCTAAATATGCACTAAGATTATCAATAAGCCAGTCATACTTTTGCTTATAATAGCTTGAGATATAGCCAAACATCTCATCTATAGCACCGCTTTTTTCTCCTGCTTTTATCATCTCTATGGCGATATTTTCGTATAAAGATGTGTTTTTAAAAGATGAGCTTAATGGATTGCCATGACAAATATCTTTAATGGCTTGGTTAAATTTAGCCTTAATATATCTATTTTCTATTACACCATTTGCAACTTCTAAGGCTCTTTCTATTGGCATTGCGGCGTTAATAAGCTTAGATAAAATCAGATTAAATTTAGCCAAAGAACTATGTAAAATCACACTTTTAATCAATGGAATTTTAAGTATAAAAGCATCAAATTTAACTCTAAATTTATGGCTAAATTTATAAAAATAGCCCCACAAAAAAATAGAGAAAATAAGCCCTAAAATAAGCCAAAATCCATAATTTTTTATCACAAATTCCACCCACAAAATCGCTCTAGTAGCCATAGGAAGCTCCCCGCCCAAAGAGTCAAAAACGCCTTGAAATGATGGTATAACCATAGCAATTAAGATATTAAAAGCGATAATTAAACTAAATAGAGCAATGGCAGGGTATCTAATGGCTTTTTTGAATTTAGCTCTATTTACAGCGATCTCTTGTAGCATTGAACTAAGAATAGCTAGGGAATTTGAGAGTTTGCCGCTATTTTGCCCTAAAGAAAACATAGCTAAGCTAATCAAACCAAGATCGCTTTTATGCTCCTTTAATGCTTGCTCTAGGCTCATTCCAGCATTTAAATCAGCACAAATATCCCTTAAAATACCCCTAAGCCTAGCATTATCGCACCCCTTTGCTACGCTATTAAAAGCATCAAGCACACTCACCCCAGCTTCTAAAAGCGTGCTAAGCTCTTTAATATAAATAGCTAAAATTCTCTCATCAACTTGCCTAAATCTTAAATTTAATCTAAATTCCGCACTCTCTTTAATAGCTACAATCGTCCCATCTTTAGATAAAATATCCTTAGCATTTTGTAAATTTGCAGCCCTTATAGTGCGAGTTTGAGCGCAATTATTTATGATAACCTTAGCTATAAATTTTTTCATCTAATTAAGCTTAAGAGCTCTTCTAGGCTAGTTACGCCACTTTCTACTAGCTTAAAGCCACTATCAGACATAGGGACAAAGCCCTCTTTTATGGCCTCATCTAAAATCACGCTACTTGGCGTGGCTTTGGCTATTAAAGAGGCTAAATTTGGAGTGATTTGTAAAATTTCGCTAATTATCACTCTTCCACTATATCCAGTTCCCACACAATGAGCGCAACCACGAGCCTTATAGCGATTATTTTCAACCCTTTCTTTACAATGTTGGCAAAGTTTTCTAGCTAATCGTTGAGCCATTATGGCCACCACCGCACCGCTAATCAAATAACGCTCAAGCCCCATATCTATCATTCTATCTATAGCACTTATAGCGTTATTTGTATGTAAGGTTGATAAAACCAAATGCCCTGTAAGTGCTGCTCCTATAGCGGTGCGAAGGCTTTGATGATCTCTAATCTCTCCTATCATTATTATATCTGGATCTTGGCGGAGTGCTGCTCTAAGCGCAGTTTCAAAGCTAACACCAGCCCTATCGCCTACTGCAACTTGCTGTAAATAGCCCATCTGATACTCTATGGGCTCTTCTATTGTGATTATCTTTTTGGTTTTGCCTTTTAGCTCATTTAATGCTGAATATATAGTAGTTGTCTTGCCACTTCCTGTAGGGCCAGTAACTAATATCATTCCATAGCTTTTGGATATTGATTTTTTGAGTAAATTTAAATTTATCTCATTTAAACCCAAATTTTGTAAATCTACAATCATCTTATGAGTATCAAGTATCCTAAGCACCACACTTTGACCGCCTATAACTGGCAAAACAGAGATCCTAAAATCAATATCTCGATCATCTATACTATAGGTAAATCTGCCATCTTGGGGCTTTTTATGCTCGGCGATATCTAAATTCGCTAGTAGTTTTATCCTGCCAATTAAGGTATTATATATATCACCATCAAACTCAAATAACTCGCACAAAACACCATCAATTCGAACTCTAACGATAGCCCCACTCCCGCTTGGCTCGATATGAATATCGCTTGAGCCTAGCTCTATAGCGCTTATTAAAATTCTATCAATTAGCTTTAAAACCGCACTATCATCGCTTGAGTCTTTGGAGTTTATCTGGGCTCTAACTTGTAAGATTATGCTATTTAAACCATAATATAAAGCTATCTTGGCTAATTTCTTATCTAGCTTAGATGGTGGGGCGATTAGTAGCTTTATGATTTTATCTTTGTAGATATTTCTAAGCTTTGAGATTATAGCTATATCAAATGGGTTTTTTGTAGCTATATGGACGCAGTTTAGCTCAAATTTAATAGGCAAAATCTCAAATTTAATAATCATATCAAGTGGCAAACTATCAGCCAAAGAGTAATCTACAAGCTCCATATCAGCCACTTCATAGCCAAATTTACTGCTTAAAATTTCACAAAATTCATCTTGGCTAATGCCTAAATCTTTGGCCGCTTGGCTAGGTGTGATGGCGCTATTTTGTAGATTAGATATAATCTCATTCATAAAGCTTCATATCCTAAATCTTTTAATGGTAGTGGGTCATTGATTATAGTTGGGGTGATGATGAATATTAGCTCATTTTTCTTATCTATTTGCGTATCGCTTTTAAATAAATATCCAAGCAAGGGGATATCGCCTAAAAGCGGCACCTTATTTATCTCATTGCTTAGAGTTTTAGCGATTAATCCGCCTAAGATTATGCTATCGCCACTGGCTACTTCAACCACGGTAGAGAGCTTCTTTTGCATTGTATCAGGGGCAATTACTCTAGGCAAGGTCTGCTTAATATCATCAGCTGAGTATTTAAAACTGCTTAAGCTAGGATTTATCCTTAACATTATTCGATCATTATCGCTAATTTCAGGGAGTAAATTTAGCAAAATTCCTATAAAAACAGAGTGCTGTTTATAAGTCGTTTTGGTGATTTGGCTAGTTTCGTTATTGGTTATATCTTCAGCGATTCTATAATTTATATTATCGCCTACAGAGATTAGGGCTTGTTGGTTATTCATAGTCATAATTTTCGGACTTGAGACTATGTGGGTTTTGCCATTGCTATTTAAGAAATTTAGCACTCCATCTAGGCTTAAGCGCAAATTCCCGCCAATTATAAATCCACCAGATATACCCCTTAGGCTCTGGGCGGGATTTTGCGTAGTGCCTTTATGAAAGCTTAATCTAGATGGAGTTCCATCATCTAAATAGCTACTAAATCCAAGCTCAAATTTACTCCAATCAACCCCCTTTGTATAGCTATTATCTAGCTCTACAGATATGATCTTAACATCGATTAAGACCTGTCTTTTCAATCTTAATGAGAGTAGGTCTAGATACTCTTTGGCTCTTTTGAGCTGATTAGCAGTGCCGGTGATATGGATTAATCCGGCGGCTCTGTTTATGATAGGAGTTGTGGCTATATATGGATCGTTGTGGCTATTTAAGATGGATTTAAGCTGGGTGGCTAAATCTTGCCAAAAGTCAAATTTCTCTGTAGTTTTAATGATATTTTCTTGACTATTTTCATCGTAATTTTGACTACTACTGTTTTGAGAGTTAATCTCAATAGGAGCAGAATCTACTGAGGCTTTGGTGATGGCTTGACCATATCTTGATGAGATTATATAATCCATTTTAAAAGTTTTGGTCTGGATAAATGAGAAATTTAAAATATTATCTTTAAATTCATAGCTAAGAGCGTTGGAATTAGCTATTATCTTTATAATCTCATCAAGGCTAAGGCGTGAAATGCTAATCATTGTTGTAGGGGTTTTTAATATTTTTGTGGTATTTGCGTCGCTTAAAACAATGCTAAATTTACAAATATCAGCCAATTGGGTTAAAATCTCATATGAGGTTATAGATGGCTTTAGGCTCATATCAAGCCTCTTATCCCTACATTCATTGGCATTTAAATTTATAGCTAAGATAATTAAAATTATATTAATATACTTCAACGCTACTGCTACTTTCAAGGATTTTTAAATCCATCTGTCTATTATCATAAATCACAGAGGCGGTTGAGTTTTTAATCTCTATTATATATAAATTTTCATACTCCTTGCCTGCTTCATACCATTTGGAGTTGATTTTGGCTCGATTTTGGATTATGGCTTCTAAATTTAATGGGGTTAAATCTGGCTTTGAATGGCTAATTTTCTCTATAAAAAATGGGGATTTAACCTGGTTTATATCTACCAAATTCGCCCGTGAGTTAAGCTTATTATATAAATCTAGTATATATTTATACTTGCTATTAAGATCTTGAGCCTCAGCCGCAGCTAAAAACAGCCAAATCATAAATATAACTCTCATCTTATTCCCCAAGACAGCACACGAATTTCGCTATTATACGGCTCAAATCTCGCCTCGCTAATTTCTAATAAAGCCCCCTCAAGCTCATCTATAAATCTCAAGGTTAAATCAAAAGTAGAGTTAAATGATATATTATAATCATAGCTTATATTTGAGCCTATTTGATTTGGTGAAATTTTAGATATTTTAAGGCTATTTTCTAAGGCTTTTGAGCTTATAAAGGCTAGAATTTCACTACTTGAGCTAAATTTAGATAATTGCGTTGATAGCGATTTTGCGTGGGCTTGGATAAACTCATTTTCGAATTTTAATCTCTCTAGCTCTTGCTTTTTATCTTTAAGTTTTTGACTTGCTACCTCTATGCGATTTTGAATTTCAGTAGGTGAGTTTATCTTCAAATATCCACTAAGACCATTCTCATATCTCATCAAAGCCTTAAGATATAGCCTTTCAAAATAGTCCCAACTAAGATAAAATAGATAAAATACAATCAAAAATCCACCCAAAAATATCATATATTGCTCTTTTTTAGTGCGTTCTTCTAATAGGCTTTTAAATTCCATTATCTAAACCTATTGTGATATTTGATTCAAAATAATTTTTATTATTAATTATCTGACCTACCCTAGCTATGCTAAATTTATTTATAAAATTATTTATATTTTGAGTATTTTGAGCGACTACTGCGATGGTTATCACTCCATTATTTAGCCTTATACTCCTAGCCCTAAGTAGCTCATTATCCATTGATTTTACAATCTTTGATAGTGTTATAGCTAAATTTGGATTATTTATTTTAGCTGCTATATTGTCTATTTTATTTAAATTTAGATTTATATTATCTTTTATATTTTGCTCTTCTTTAGATATATTATCTAGATTTTGATTTATAGATAGCAAAATACCTTTTAAACTATCTACGCTAGAGCTTTCAATGCTTAGATTATGCTTAATCTCTTTGCTTTTTATATCTAAATTATGAGCTAAAACCAGCATATAAATTGGATATGTCATACCCAAAATAGCACCTAAAATAAGAGCTATAAAAAGCCTTCCATCTGCCCTTTTATATAGTGGCTCAACCCTATCAAATATATTAAATTCTAACTTAATTTTATTGCTAATTAGCTCCTTAGCATATATAGCAATCATCAGATTAATCACTGATTTGCTATTAAATTTACTCAAAAAATCAAACCCATTTACACTTTTCATAAGGTGATTTGATAAGGCTATATTAAATCCTTTCAAATCCCCTATAAAAGAGCTAAGAAATATCCTATCAGCAATGATTTTATCGATATTAGCAATGCTTTGCATAGTCTCTATAGTAGCCTTTATAAGATCGCTAAATTTATCAATATTTTTATCTATTATCTCGCCATTACACTCAATCCCATTTGCCTTAGATATAGACCAGATGGTATCATAAATAATATTATGATGAAAAATATACTCCCCAGCCTTATAAAAGCTCATATAGCTCTCATTTTCATCAAAAAATATATAGCAATCCACCCCATTTTTATCCATCAATCCACTACTATAAAATCCACTCATTAGTAACGCAGAAGGTATGACAATATCTATATTTTGCAAAGTTTTTTGCATAGCTCTAAGCCCATCTAAGGCTATTTGCATATCAATTACATATATAGTATAACTTCCATCTTTGTTTATAAAATAGTTGATTTTATACTCTTTTGATGGATTTAAGAGCAGCTCTTCGTAAGCATAAGATATGATTTGATTGTGTAAATTCTCTTTTTTATCACTTTTAAATCTTAAACTTGTAAGAGATTTAGTCTTAATATAAGTAGCACTAAAATCGCTATTATAAACCCTCTTTTTCTTTTTTGGTATAAATTTACTTGAGTAGTTATAAATTATATTTTTATATAAATCAGTAGTCGTTATAATATGGTTTTTTCGCTTAAATCTATAAAATGGATTAAATTTAATATTTATCATCTATCAACTACATTAATAATAAATTTAATATCCATTTATATACCTTTTACTATTAATTATGGATTTTACCTATGAAAGCTTAATCTTAATCACAACCTTACAAGTCATACAAGAGAATTTTTTACCAGCTAGTATTTTTTCATGTATGTGGCTAGGGACAAGATGAATTTTGTGTTCGCATCCGCATGTATATCTATATTGCTGTGGTTTTTCTTCTACTAGCTCTTCTTCTGTTTGGTGTAGCTGTGCTTGACGCCACTTCTCTATTTTAGCATCCTCTTTTAAGATATGCTCAACTAGCCACTTTTCAGCTATTAATAGTAAATTTTCCTTTAGGTCATTTACATTTTTAGCTGTTTTGATAAGACCTGCCATACTAGCGATAATATCTTTGTGTATCATAGTATGCTCTTGGAGTTTTGGATAACCTATTAGCTCCATATACTCTTGCTCATCCTTAAAATGCTCTTTCATATACTCAAAGAATTCAGCCACGATACCACGAATTTCTTCACGAGATACATTCTTATTAGCATAAATAAAAGACTTCTTGGCTAAATCAAATAGCTTTTGGTGCTGCAAATCTATATCTGAATTGCCAATACTATACTTATCGTCCCAGCTAGGTACCATTTCAAACTCTCTATGAAAAATTCTCTTGGATTTATTATACTAAATTTTTGCTATATTTAGCTGAAAAATTTTTAAATAGAATAAAAGTATAAATAAATTTTATAAATTAATCACTATATTACCTAATTTTATATCTTTAGTATTAAAAGAGACTTCAAATTCGGTTGTAAAATCAACAATCCTAGCAAGCGGATAGCTACTAAATTTATTCGCTACAAATCCATTTCTAAGAGTTAAAATCCTACTACTTAGCAGCTCTTCATCGATTATTTTAGCGTTGATAATGCCAAAATTTAGACTATCAACGCTATAGTTAAATCCATCGCTATCACTTATCTCATCGCACTCGAGCCTTAAATTTAGATACTCAAACTCACCCAAACGCCCAAAGCCATTCTCTAATGAGCTTAAATTCTCATAATCTAAAATCTTAGCCAAATCTCCGATATAGTATCTATCAGCGATGAATTTAGCGCTTATCATACTGGTATTACTCTGATATTTGGACTTAAACTCTCTTGTAGTATATTTTCTATAGCATATAAAGTTCCAGTAGCACCACTAGCACAGCCACTACAAGCCCCTAAATATCTAATGTAAATATCAATCCTACCGCCTTCTGATTTAATATCCAAAATCTCCATATTCCCGCCATCCATCTCAAGCATAGGTCTGACATGCTCATCTATGATAGCCTCAACAGCCCTTAACTGCTTAACCACAGTTAGCTCCTCAAAGCTTAGATCGCTATCAATTCCGCTACTGCTAATCTTCGCATCTGCGATGGCTTTTAGCTTCTCAGCCTCCATCTCTGATCTAACTTCTGCTAAAATATCAACTAGATAATACTCTCTTTTCTCATGTCCGCCTGGCTTTATACAGCTTTTACAAAACGCCCCCGCCTTGGTATATTGAGTGATCTCTTCAACCGTTGTTAAATCATTTAATCTTATAACCTCTTTAATAGTCCCAAGGCTCACTCTAGCACACTCGCACACTATAATCTCATCTTCAAAATGCTCTGGATCTACCCCTTTATAGCTAGCGGCCGCTGCTTTAATCACATCATAAGCCATAACAGAGCAGTGCATTTTTTGCGGTGGGACAGCTGGAGTATCTGGATCATCACGCATAGCCTTTTCTACATCTAAATTTGTGATTTTGACTGCTTGATCTACCGTTTTGCCTTTACAAAGCTCAGCCATATAATCACTACTAGCTATAGCCGTTCCACAGCCAAAACTCTTAAATTTAGCATCTTTAATCACATCAGTAGCCTCATCGACTGCCCAGTACAGCCTTACTGCATCGCCACAACTCTCTGCCCCATGGTCTGCAATGATTAATTTACACCCCATAGCCTTGGCTTGTTCTTCTGTTATCTCTCCCATATTTTTAGGAGCGTTCATCGCATTTTGCACTTTTTGAGAATACTCTTCCCATATATTTCCACTTATTAAATTTCCCTTTGCCATACTCTCTCCTTATAATCCTGATTTATGCCACTGCGGTGCGTAAGCGTAGCTACTTGATATGCTTCTTAGTCTATTTACAGCGTGTTTAATCTTTTCAATCACATAATCAATCTCTTCTTCAGTATTAAACCTAGATAGAGATAGCCTAAGTGCCGTGTGAGCTAGCTCACTATCAGCACCGATTGCTTCCATTATAGGATTGCTCTCTAGATCTTCACTAGCACAGGCTGAGCCGGTACTAGCTGCTATACCAGCTTGATTAAGATCCCATAGTATAGCCTCGCCCTCAACTCCTTTAATACTAGCTAAAATGGTATTTGGCACACGATTAGCTCTATTGCCTACTACTGTTACATCTGGCAAGGATAAAAGCGCATCTTCAAGCTTATCTCTTAATCTACCCACATGGCTTTGCTCATAGGATAAAAATTTATTTGCATTCTCCATAGCTTGACCCATCGCCACAATACCAGCAACATTTAAAGTCCCACTTCTGCGTCCGCCCATATGCTCTCCGCCATGAAGTAAGCTAGTAAGCGGTATTGAGTCTTTGATATATAACGCACCAACCCCTTTTGGAGCGTGGAATTTATGCCCTGAAAAGCTTAGAAAATCCACATTTGCATCTTTGACATCTACTGGGATTTTCCCTACTGCTTGGACTGCATCAGTATGAAATAGTGCTCCAAATTCATGTGCTATACTGGCTAATTCTTTAATAGGAAATATCATACCAGTTTCATTATTAGCCCACATTACACTCACAAGTGCTACATCATCACTCATAACATCACGCAAATTTTGTGGAGTTATAACCCCTTGATCATTTACATCAATTCTAGTTATCTCCACACCAAGGGACTCTAAAAACGCACAGGTAGCGCCAATAGCTGGGTGCTCTACTGTGGTAGTAACGATACGCTTTTTCTCCCCTTTTAATATCTTATCAAAGTATATCCCCTTTAACACCCAGTTATTACTCTCAGTAGCACACCCCGTGATGATGATATCATCCTTATCAGACGCATTGATACCAGCGTATAGCTGATCTAAGGCTCTACGCAATGCTGGGTGAGTCTGGCTACCATAATCGTGAAGGGAGTTTGGGTTGCCAAATTTCTCTCCAAGAAATGGAAGCATCAACTCTAAAGCCTCAGGATCAATCATCGTAGTTGCATTATTATCTAAATAAACTTTCAAAAACTATCCTTTCCTTATCTCCTAAATAATTAGGATAAACTTTATCTTTTTAATTTTAGAATGATATACTATTTTACATAAATTTAGCATAAAAATTAAGTAAATATTTTATAAATTTGAATTATATTAAAAAATTAATCTAATAAAAATATATTTTTTATCAATATTATGGTTGTTTTATATTATTTTTACTTCGCAGCTGAGCTAAGCCCAGCTTTGCGACAGGGAGTTGTACTCCCTTGACCCACCTAAAGTCCCCACGAGTGGGGTACCCCATTTATGGGGACTTTAGTGTTTGCTACTTTAGGCGTGGCTTTGCTACGCCGTTAAAAGTAGGTAAAAATAGTTTCCCCTGTCCCTTAAAGAAAAAAAATTAAAACTTTGCTAACAAAGAAATTCTTTTTATTTTTAAGTGGGAAGGGGAACGCTTTTTGGCAGTTGAGTGGTGCAATAGTCAAACGATACTAACTATCGTTTGACGGCACTACGAAACATAAAAGCGAAGCTACCTTGCCCTTCCCCCTTAACAACCCCTAACCCCTTGTAAAAGCCTTCTAATGTTGCTGAGCTACGCTCAGGTTTAATATGGCTTTTTATAAAATAAAAATGCCAAACTGGGAAGGGGTTGGGATTTTTAAGGGATAGGGGAAACTGTTTTGGCTTTCAAATTATAGTTTCCCCTGTCCCTTAAAGAAAAGAATTTAAAAAAATTTGTCGCAAAGATTAGCTTTGCTCTAGCGAAGTAAAAAATCTAAAATATATTAAATTTATTGTAACAATCTTAATATATTTTGTTGAACTGCATTAGCTTGGCTCATAGCATAGCTACCACTTTGAGCTAGGATATTGAATTTAGAGAAATTCGCACTTTCACTAGCAAAATCCACATCTCTTATCTGGCTTTCAGCGGATTTGACATTGACTTGAGTAACTGTGATATTATTAATAGTAGCTACTAATTGGTTTTGGACTGAGCCTAGATCTGCTCTTAGTTTATCTAGTGTTTTTCTAGCACTCTCAGCTACATCTACCATAGCTTGAGCTCCACCATAGGTATTTACGCCACCAGCTTGATCGCCCCAGCCGCCACCAGCATTAGAGGCTCCACCATCGAAGTAGCCCATTGCTTTGGCTAAAGCCGCACTAATCGTGCCTGAATTCATATATTTTAAATTTACACTAGCTTGATTATAAGCGTCTGAAGCTATAGAAGCCGCACTTATCATAGCCGCACCGCCAGTAAAATTTGAAATTTGCGATAATCCATCGATACCTATTTTAATATCTCTAGCATCTTGACGAATAAATGTCATTTGACCTAAGAATACAGCACCGCCACCATCAGTAAAATTTGATGCTCCTGTAACTTGTCCGCCCATAAATTTAGCTGACTCAGAAAACGCTCCAATCCTAATAGCTCTACCATCTTTAGCAGCTAATACTAATTTGCCGTTTTGAACGCTTGCCTCTACTCCAGTTTCATCTTTTTTAGCATTGATGGCTCCGATTAGAGCATTATCAGCGTCATTAGCTTGAACTTTAATATTTCCAATTGTTACGCCGTTGATTGTTAAATTTTTAATGTCTCCAGCAGATATTCCATCGCTAAAAATTTGTGTATTATTTACATTTACTTTTACACCGGTTTTATCGCTTACGCCATTCATCATTTCGGCAATTGCTTTAAATCCATCTGTTTGCATTGTACCTGAAGCTATTTTTTGAAATGTGTAGCCACTAGGATAGCCATCAATACCGCTGAGTTTTATAGTAAATCCACTTATTTGAGAAAAATTAGAATGCACGACATTGCTTACAGTCTCAAACCTAGTATGCCCTATAGTATTTGAATTTGTAGCCCCTATACTTACCTTAGCAGTCTCATTGCTATAAGCACCTATTTGGAAGTTTTTGTTTGAGAAGTTACCATTTAATAGTTGTTGTCCATTAAAGCTTGTAGTAGTAGCTATCATATCAAGCTCTTCAAGTAGTCTTGATATATCGTTTTGTAAAGCTCTTCTTGAATCACTATTTTGTCCATCTTGAGCTGCTTGGATAGCTTTAGTTTTAATAGTATCAAGTATTTTAATCTGCTCATCCATAGCCTTATCAGCTGTTTGGACTATACCTATAGCGTCATTACCATTAGATATAGCCTGACCTAGAGAATTTGCTTGAGATTTTAAGCTATCAGCTATAACAAGCCCTGAGGCATCATCAGCTGCTGTTTGTATCCTAAGACCAGAGCTAAGGCGACCTAGTGAGCTACTAAGAGCTCTATCATTTACTACTGAGTTAGCATGAGCATTCATAGCTGCTATGTTGGTGTTTATTCTAAAACTCATATTATATCCTTTTAAAAGAAATTTGCCTTAAGCTTAATCCTTTGCTTAGGCTTATTTGATTATATCGCAAGGTAGATTAAATTGTTTATATGGGGGGGGGGGAATTTAACACTTTTTTTAAAAAAAGTGCAAATTTAATATAAATTTTTCAAATTTTCATTAAATTTGGCTTAAATTTAATAAATTACTCTAGATATTAACCAGATGAAAATTTAAGAAAATTTATAAATTTAGGCTGTGAGATAAATTTGTAATGGTTTTATAATTAAATTTGGGAAGATGGTTTTTATTTTTTACATTTTCAAATTTTATAATAAGAATTTTGTATTTAATATAATAAAGAAATTATTTTTCTTTTTAAGGGTAACCCTACGGAGTAGGGACTTTAGTATTTGCTACTTTAGCACGGACTTGTTCGTGCGTTAAAAGTAGGTAAAAAATAGGATAGGGGAAACTGTTTTGGCTTTCAAATTTTAGTTTCCCCTATCCCTTAAAAAAAGAAATTAAAAAATTTGGAATTTTAAATATTTTTTGATTTTTATGTTAAGCGAAGTAATCTATATTATTTTATTTTTAAGGGGGAAAGGGGACGCTTTTTGGCAGATGAGTGGTGCAATAGTCAAACGATACTAACTATCGTTTGGCGGCACTACGAAACATAAAAGCGAAGCTACCTTACCCTTCCCCCTTAACTTACACTCCAAATTTTCGCCAAAAACTCCTTCGAGTTTTTTGTTGCGAAAATTTTGTAAAAGCCTTTCAATGGGTGGCTTACGCCACGGTTTTGATAAAACAAATTTGAACCAAATAGGGTAACCCACTTGTGGGGAGTTTGGGTGGGTTAAGGGTTATACTCCAAATTTTCGCCGTAAAATAACCATTTAGGTTGTTTTACGGCGAAAATTTTATAAAATAAAAATGCCAAACTGGGAAGGGGTTGGGATCTTAAGGGATAGGGGAAACTATCTCTATGTTCTTTTAACGCACGAATAAATCCGTGCTAAAGAACCAAACACTAAAGTCCCCATAAATGGGGTACCCCGCTTGCGGGGACTTTAGGGGTTTTGAAAGGGCGTAGCCCTTCATCGCAAAGGTCGGCTTTGCTGACCTGCGAAGTTAAAAATAGTTTCCCCTGTCCCTTAAAGTAAAAAAAAGAAAACTTTGGTCGCAAAGCTGGGTTTAGCTCTAGCGAAGTAGAAACAAATTTAAATAAATATTACTTGAGTTTTTACAAAATCTTAATAATAAATAGCTCTTATTTTGGCGGTAAATTCATCTATATCTTGTCAAATGTGATGATAAATTCGCTACCAATATCTTTTTGGCTATTTAGCTTTAATTTAGCGTGATGAATGGCTAGAATGGATTTGACTATAGATAGCCCAAGTCCAGTGCCACCAACTTTTTTACTATAGCTTTTATCAGCACAATAAAATCTCTCAAATATATGGTCTTGATCAGCTTTATCAATTCCTATGCCACTATCTTTAATGCTAAGCTCTACGCAATCTTGCAAATTTCTTATCTTGATTTTGACATAGCCGCCTGGATTGTTGTATTTAATAGCATTATCACAAAGGTTATAAATAGCGTATTCTAAAAGCTCTTTTGAGCCGTGTATATAGCCCTCTTCAAGCTCAAATTCAAACTCTATATCATATTTTTTAGCTATATTTTTTAGGTTAGAATAGATTTTTAATACCATATTTTTCAGCTCAATTTTAGCAAATGGGATATTTTTAGTGCTGGATTCATCTAAAAATGATAGCTTTAAAATATCTTCAATTAACCCTAGAAGTCGCTTTGATTCATCATAAATAGTATCGATGAAATGGGGCAAATCATCGCTTTTTACAAGATTATTTTTAATCATCTCAGCATTTCCCATTATAGAAGTTAGTGGAGTTTTTAGCTCGTGTGTTACATTGGCACTAAATTCTTTACTTAAATTTTGATTTCTTTTAAATTCCGTAATATCGCATATAACTATAATTAGCCCTTTGAATTTGCCTTTTTGCGAAAAAATAGGGGATAATACCACCTCACACTCCACCAAAGTCTCTTGCATAAATACGATTTGCTCTCTTATCTCGCTAGTTATTTTGCCATCTTTAAAATCCCTTAGATTATGTAATAAAAGCTTTAAAAATAGGTCATTTTGAATTTCAGATATACTAGTGTGTTTGGCTAAATTTACAAAATATTTTTGAGCGCTTGGATTTATGCTTAGGATCTCTCCAGATCTATTGATGATGATAAGTCCATCTTTCATTCCTTTAGTTAAGGATTGTAACTCTTGTCTTTTTTGCTTTAAATTTTTAAATTGGCTTTTGATGATTTTGTTTTGCTTTTTGAGAGTTTCAATTAAAATTTTAAGCTCTGGATATGGCAAATCCTCATCTAAATTTTTTAAATCTATATTGTAAATTGGGCGTAAAATTATATGCGTAAGGTATTTAGCTAATAAAAATGAGAATATCAAAACCGCTATAATCTCTCCTAAAATATAAGGGATAAAGCTCATAAAAATAGCATATAAATACTCTTGCTCTTTAGCGATCCTTAGGATAAACTCGCCCTTATTAGTGGGGATTTTTACTGCGTAATATAGATGGCGTTTTAATAGGGTATTTGAGTAGCGAATGCTTTTAGATTCTCCATTTTTCATTGCGTTTTTGATCTCTATGCGGTCGCTGTGGATTGGTAAATTATCGCTTAAATTATCATAGATTACTCTACCTTTTTCATCAATTAAGCTAATGCGATAATCTTGGTATTTTAAATTTACATAATAGCTATTTTGGATTGATGAAATTACCTCATCTTTAATCCCATTTGCATAGCTTTTAAGTCTGCTAAAAAGCTCATCTTTAAGCACAGATTCTATAGAAAATATCAAAAATAAATTTATAAATATAGCTAAGCCTAGCATAGAAAAAATAATGAAATAAAATACTCTTTTTTGCATGCTTAATCTCTTATTAGCTTATAGCCAACTCCGTGAATTGTCCTAATAATATCAGCCATATTGCCAAGCTTTTTTCTTAGAGTTTTAATATGCATATCGATTGTTCTGCTCTCTTTATCATAGCTATATCCCCAAATCATCTCTAAAAGCATATCACGGCTAAAAACCTGGTTTGGATTTTGTAATAAAAATCCAAGCAATTCAAATTCCTTTAATGTTAGCTCTAAGGGCTTACCATCAATCTTAACAATATGATTTTTATATGAAAACTCTAATCCATCAAAGCTTATATCGCTATTTTGCTCTTTTATAGCTTTGCGTCTAAAAATCACTCTAATACGAGCCAAAAACTCCATCACCCCAAAGGGCTTTGCGATATAATCATCAGCACCTAAATCTAGCCCTTTTACCTTATTTATCTCACTATCAAGTGCTGTAAGCATCAAAACGCAAATATCTTTATATTTAACACTGCTTTTTATATCTTTTAAAATTTCAAATCCATCAGCATCTGGGAGCATTACATCAAGGACTAAAATTTGAGGGATTTCATCCCTTAATGCCTTATAAAAATCCTTAGCTTGGCTAAAACCTTTTACTGGGATATTTTGGGATTTTAAAGCGTAGCAAATCAGATCTAAAATCGCTTTTTCATCTTCTAGCACATATACCACTTAAATTCCTTTAAATTTGGCAAATTATAGCAAACTTACCCAAATTTACCCATCACATAATCTTGTGTTTTTTTGTTTTTTGGCTTATTAAATATCTTTTTAGTATCATCATACTCTATCACCTCACCCATCAAGAAAAATGCCGTTTTATCCGAAATTCTATGGGCTTGTTGCATATTGTGAGTAACAATTATAATTGTATAATCTTTTTTAAGTTTTAATATTAACTCTTCAATCTTAGCTGTAGATATAGGATCAAGCGCGCTTGTAGGCTCATCCATCAAGATAACTTCTGGATCTACTGCTAGGGTTCTAGCTATACATAATCTTTGCTGTTGTCCGCCACTAAGCCCAAGGGCTAAGCTGTGTAATCTATCTTTTAAATCTTCCCATAAAGCAGCGTCTTTTAAGCTCTTTTCTACTATGCTATCTAAAGTATCTTTATCTTTTATCCCGTGAGTTTTAGGGCCAAAGGTGATATTATCATATATGCTCATAGCAAATGGATTTGGCTTTTGAAATACCATACCTACTCGCTTTCTAAGCAAATTTATATCATAATCCTTGCTATAAATATCCCTATCGTGAAACAATATTTCTCCATCAATCTTACATCCATCTACTAAATCATTCATACGATTTAGAGTTTTGATAAATGTGGATTTACCGCACCCACTTGGCCCTATAAATGCCGTAACTTCGCCTTTGGTAATCTCCATATTTATATTTTTTAAAGCGTGAAATGTCCCATAGTGTAAATTTAATTTTTTTATATCAAAGCACCTCTTCATCATCTATCCTTTAAAATTTTTTTGGCTATGAAATTTGAGATAAAATTCATAAAAAATACAATAACAATAAGCACCATCGCCGTGCTATAAGCTTCATTTATATGTAGTCCCTCGCTAGAGATCGCATACATATGCACACTTAAAGTTCTCCCTGAGTCCATCGCTCCAGCGATTTGAGCTACACTTCCAGAGGTATAAAGCAAGGCTGCACTCTCTCCAACTATCCTACCAATACTTAGGATAACACCGGCCAATATCCCTGCTGTAGCACTAGGCAAGATGATAGCAAATATAGTGCGAAGTTTGCTTGCTCCAAGAGCTAAAGAGGCCTCTTTATATCCTATTGGGACAGATTTTAAGGCTTCCTCGCTACTTCTTAAAATAAGCGGTAAAATCATAATACTAAGCGTTAAAACCCCAGCTATAAAGCTAGTCTTAAATCCAAAATATATAACAAAAGCAAGATAACCAAATAGCCCATATACAATGCTTGGAATTCCAACTAAAGTATCAGAAGTTACCCTTATGAGATTTAAAATTTTGCTATCTTTTTTGCTATATTCATTTAGATAAATTGCCCCAAATATCCCAAGTGGCATAGCAATAGCCAAAGAGAAAATAACCATATTTATGGTATTTATAAGGGCTGGCATCAATGATACATTAGTGCTATTATACTCCCATTCAAATAGGCTTGGGCTAATATAGATAATTCCTTTAATAAATATAAAAAGAGTAATCCCAAAAAATACAAATAATACGCTAAAAATAGAAAATTTCAGCAAAAATGACAAGAATATTGATAGATAGTCCCTACTCACTTTTTATCCCCTTTTAATGCACTAAAGCTAATATTTATAATCAAAATAAATACAAAAAGCACAACCGCATTGGCTATTAGCACATCTTTATGTAAATTTGCCGCATAGCCCATCTCAAGCACGATATTTGTAGTTAGAGTTCTTACTCCATCGCTTAAAGAGTGTGGGATTTGGACTTGATTACCCGCTACCATAATGACTGCCATAGCCTCCCCAATAGCCCTACCAACGCCTAAGATCACAGAGGCTAAAATCCCGCTTTTAGCCGCAGGGACTATAGCGAAAAATACAGCTCTCTCAGGAGTAGCACCAAGGGCTAAAGCACCCTCATAATAGCTCTTAGGCAAGGTCTCAATAGCTGCTTTTGATACTAAGATGATTGTTGGTAAGACCATAATTGCTAAGATCAAAGAGGCCGCTAAAATACTCTTTCCAGATACACCGCCAAAGATATTAGCCACTAAAGGCACGACTATTACTAACCCAAAAAATCCATAAACAACAGATGGAATCGCCCCTAAAAGCTCAATAGCTGGCATAATAATCCCCTTTAATCTCTTAGGGCAAAAATATGCCAAATACACAGCACTTAAAACTCCAATTGGCACTCCTAAAGCTATGGCTAAAGCCGTTACATAGATACTTCCAATAATCATAGGAAATATACCAAAAATCTCTTCATCAGGATACCAATCCATACCAAAAATAAACTCCAAAAAGCCTATTTGTGATATAGTTGCAAAAGCGTTAAAAAACAAAAATATAGCTATCGCACCAACAGCAAAGATAGAAAATCCAGCACTAAGGGCAAAAAGCCCTTGAAAAATTCTCTCTTTTATCATACTACTTTACTCTATCCCAATCTGTAATCTCTCCTGTGAAAATCTTTTTGACGCTATCTTTGCTTAGAGACTCAATTGGGTTTGATTTATTTACTATTATAGCTAGTCCATCTAGTGCTAAAATTTTAGTTTTTAAGCCACTTTTTAGCTCACTATCTTTAAATTCCCTTGATACCATCGCAATATCAGCTATTTTCTCTATAGCAGAGTTAATACCTGTTGTAGAATCGCTTTGCTGAATTTCTATAGTTGCGTTTGGATTTACTAATTTATAGCTCTCTTTTAATTTTTCCATTAATGGCGTAATAGAGCTAGACCCAGCAACTACAACCTTACCACTAGGCTTTAATGAGCTAAATTCATTATCATATAGTGCGATATAACCAGCTTTTTGGATTATGCTTCTAGCTTGATTTGAGTCTATATAAGCTAAAAAGTCATTTACTAAGATATTATCGCTACTTATAGCTAGATTAAATGGGCGAAAAATAGAGTAAGATTTATTATTGATATTTTCTACACTTGGAGCAACTCCATCTATTTTTACAGCTTTTATAGAATCATTTAAAGAGCCAAGCGATATATAGCCAATTGCGTTTTTTGAGTTTGCAACTGTGGTTATCATAACTCCAGTTGAATTAGTTACTTCAGCTTTTTTAAAAGTAGCGTCAATTTTTTTATTGCCAACTTGCTTTTTAACATCAAATATATCCACAAACGCTCCCCTTGTCCCAGAGCCCATTTCACGAGATATTGGATAGATATTCTCAGCTAATAAATAGCTATTAAGACCAAATAGCACAAATAGTGCAACGAGATATTTTTTAAACATTTTAACTCCTTTAATTTTAAGTTGCGAAATTATAAATAATAGTTGTAAAGTCAAAATGTAAAAAATGTAAATTTATCGTAAAGTTTTTTACAAAATAAATTTAAAAGAGTTTAATATTAATTGTGATAAAATCGCTCTTTTTTAATTTTAAGGATTTTGGATGTTAAGATCGGTTTTGCCGCTTGGATTTATCGCAGCTTCTAGGTTTTTTGGGCTTTTTATTATTTTACCTGTTCTTAGCCTTTATGCGCTTGAGCTTGATGGGGCTAATGAGTTTTTAGCTGGGCTTACTATCGGTGCTTATGCTATTACTCAGATGATTTTTCAACTCCCTTTTGGTAGCTTAAGTGATAGATTTGGGCGTAAATTTATGATATTTATAGGATTGATAATATTCATAATTGGCTCACTAATTTGTGCTATTTCAACTGATATTTATACAATGCTATTTGGTAGATTGCTCCAAGGTTGCGGTGCTGTGGGTGCTGTAGCAACTGCTATGATAAGCGATCTAGTTAGCGAAGATAAACGCTCCAAAGCTATGGCTATGATGGGTGGGATGATTGGGATTGCTTTTGCTATTTCTATGATTCTTAGTCCGCTTTTAAGCCGTGAATTTGGGCTTTCTAGTCTATTTTATCTATCTATTATCGTAACTATTTTTTGTATATTTTTACTCTTTAGCGCTGTGCCAAAAGAGCCAAAAATTCATCATCACGACCCCAAAATTCCACTTACTAAACTACTTAAACAAAAAGATCTAGCCATAATGAATTTAACAAATCTAATGCAAAAAATGCTTATGAGCTGTGCCTTTGTAGCTATCCCTATTGTCTTAGTAAAATCACTAGGATATGATAGTAATAATCTATGGATTGTATATTTGATCTCTATGATTTTTGGATTTTTGGCTATGGGAATGGCAGGATTTTTAGGTGATGGCAAAGGGCATAGCAAGAAGCTTTTATTGATTGGTGTGGTGCTATTTATCATCTCATTTATAGGCTTTGGCGTGGCAAATTCAGCTGTGAGCTTCATCATATTTGTAGTTATATTTTTCATAGGATTTAATATCCATGAGCCAATTTTACAAAGCTGTGCTAGTAAATTCGCCAAATCCAACCAAAGAGGCTCGGCACTTGGTATATTCAACTCATTTGGCTATTTAGGTAGCTTTCTTGGTGGGGCAGTAGGCGGATATCTATTACATAGCTATAATATCACGGCTTTAGCTGTGGTTTTAGCTGTAGTCTTGGCTATTTGGCTTTTAATCTTATTTCAATTAAGCGACCCAAGAATATTTCAAATCATACGCCTTAAAAATGCCGATATATCAATATTAGATAGCGTTAATGGCATAGTAGATCGCTACAAACAAAATGGATATAGTATAGTGAAATTCAACTCTAATATAATAAGCCGTGATGAGGTTATCTCTATTTTAGGAGTGAGCAATGAAGAGCTACAATGAAAATCTCCAAAATTTACTCAATCTCGCCCCAAAATGGGACTTTATAGAGAGAGTTTCGCTTGATAGAGCGCTTGGGAGAATTTTAGCAGATGATATAGTAGCCAAAAGTCCATATCCGGCCTATCCAACTTCAAGTATGGACGGCTATGCCATTAAATTTACAAATCAAAATAACAAAATTAAAGTAATAAACATAGCCCCCGCCGGAAGTAGCGATGATATCGCCATATCTGAAAATGAGTGTGTCAAGACTCTTACAGGTGCCTTAGTCTGTAATGGTGCTGATACTATCGTGCCGATCGAAAATGTCAAATTAAGTGGTGAGTATATAGAGATTATCAAGCCTGTATCGCAAGGATTTGCTATTAGAGAAGTTGGAGAGAGCTATAAAGAATCAGAGCTACTACTAAGCTCTCGCACCAAACTTGGATATTGTGAGTTAGCACTTTTGGCTGAGCTAGGTCATAGCTATGTAAATGTCTTAGTCGCTCCTAGAGTGGCTATATTAAGCACTGGTAGCGAGATATTAGATATTGGTCAAAACAAAGAGCATAAAGCTCAAATATATAGCTCAAATAGCATATCAATCTCATCTTTAGTTAGAGATATGGGCTGTGAGCCAATCATTATGCCAATTATCAAAGATGATAAAGAAGCTATCAAAAACGCACTCTTTAATGCTTTAAATTCAGCTGATTTCATCATCACAACTGGCGGAGTTAGCGTTGGGGATTTTGATTTTATGAAAGAGATAGCAAGAGAGGCTAAAATCATAATCGATGGCGTAGCTATCAAGCCTGGTAGGCATATCAAAGTGGCTAAAATCAATGATAAATTTATATTTGCTCTGCCTGGATTTGCCTATTCAGCTATAGTAACTTGCGTCTTATTTTTCAAAGAGTTTATAGGGCAAATTTTTGGGGTTAATACAACGAATAAATTTAAAGCTATCTTAAAAGATGACTATATCAAAAGATCCCCATTTGAAGAGTTTAGCGCTGCTACCATCACCAACGAAAATGGCACCTTGTTAATCTCTACAAAATCTAAAAAAATAGGAAGTTCAGCCATCATAGGCAATCTTAGCAATGGTGCGGTATTAATGCGAGTGCCAAGCCATAAAGATGGGTTAAAAGCCTCTGAAGTGGTAGAGTATATAAAAATTTAGCCATCAACGGCTAAATTTCAAAACCTCAAATCCATATTTTGCCCCTTCAAAGCCTAAAAATCCTATAGTTCCTTTGATATTTGGGTCTATTAAAAGCTTAGCTTTAAGCTCTTTTTGACTTGAGTGTATGGTAATTTCATCTCCATTTTTTAGTTTTGCTGCGATGCCAAAGTAGCTCCCAGCACGAAACTCATCACAGCAAGAGTGGGTAAATATCACAGCATTATCGTAGTTTGGGATCTCTTTAAGCCTTGTTAGTTTGCCACTTAATACGACCTCATCGCCATCTAAATTTACTATTTTAAAGCCAAATTTAGCTTGTAATAGCGACAAAATCGCCTTTATACTGCTCTCATTAACTGCGAAAATCTCATCGCTGATTACGCAAATATCACAATTTTTAATAAATTGGCAAATCTGCGGTAACTCCTCTTCTCCTATGTTTGACTCCCCGCTCAATTGACCCTCATCTAGCTCATCCCAAAACTCCCCACTAAAGCCAAACTCCAGCCCGATAAGAGCCAAAACATAGCTTATCGCACCGATTTCACACTTGATAAACTCTGCTTTTATACCATCATCAAGCGGACTAATAACCATAATCTCATCATTTTTAAACTCGCCAACAAGCTTTGGAGATTGTAAAGATAGCTTACTAACAAGACTTAATATCTTCATAAAAATCCTTTAAAATTTGATTAATTATATCAAATTTGGATTAATTCAGACTTTAAATTTCTAAGTTCTAGCCATTTTCATCAAATCAGTTTAATCACAACAAAAATTATAAATAAACAAAATATAAATACAACATTAATATAATTATATTATCAAAATATATATGATAATGATTATATAAATATAATGAATTAAAGCACGAATATATCAATTTTTATTATTTAAAATATTATAAATTTATTGATTTAATCATATGAAAATCAATATCAAAATTAATAAATTTAAGTTTGGATTTATAATCGTTAATATATAATTTCAACATTAATCAACAATGGGTAATTTATGAAACAAAATGGTCAAATTTCGCTAAGCAATTTACAAGTAAAGCCAAGTGATTTAGAGCTTTTAAGCACTTATTTTAGCATCATTCATCACTCTAAAGGTAGGATTAGACTTCGTGCGAGTTTAAAGCTAAAAAACGCCGCCCAAGATAGCAAAATAGACGCTAAAGAGCTAATGGAAAAATTAAGCAAAATCTCATCTATAAAGGAGATTAAATTTAATAAATTAATTGGCTCACTAACCATCTCTTATGATGCTAATCTCATTGAGCCAAGCCTGTGGGAAGATGCTATAAATGGGCGAAATTTAGAAAAAATAGCAAATGTAATAAATGAAAATTTAAAGGATATAAAGTGAGTGTAGATAATCTTTTAAAAGCCTTAGATGATGAATATAAGGGCTATAGCTTCTATTTTGCTTCTAGTGACTTTGGACAGCCATTTACAAATCTTTTAGAGGTTAAGGCAAATCATATAAATGCGTTAATATTTCATCTAAATTCCCTAAACGCACCAGTCCCACCTAATCCATATAGCTTTAACGCACCAGCGAATTTAGAAATTGCCATCACCACCGCATTACAAAACGAACAAGCTAGTATAGAGCTATATAATACTCTAAGCGTAAATGAGAGCGACCCACAAGTGCTAGATACATTTTACAGACTTCAAGCTGATAGTTATAATAATCACATTCCAGCACTACAAAACTCTTTAAGCTCACTCCAAAATAGTAAAATTTTAGAGCAGTTAAATCAAGGCAAAGCCTTGCTAGATGAAACCTCTGTAATGGTAAATAAATTAAAAGATGGCTCACTAAGCCAAGGTGAATTAGAAGGGTTTTTAGGTAAGTTAAATTATGGATTAATAGGAGGTGCGATAATGGGTGCCTTTGGGGTGATTATCGCAAATGAATTGCTAAATAAAGATAAGGAGTAAATAATGGCACTACCATTCATAGCTGGAATCGCACTTGGTGCGGGAATTGCATTTGCATTTACCAAAAGAGATGAGATAGCAAAATCTTTCAAAGGGTTAAATTTAGATAAAAAATTAAAACTCTTAAATAGTCCTACTTTAAAAAGCGTTAAGGAAAAAGTGGTTAAAAAGCCTAGAAAGACCAAATCAACAGCTAAGCAAACCACTCAAAACGCTGAAAATCTAAGGAGTTAAATATGATAAATACAGGCACACCCCGCTCTATTAGCGGTCACGCAGTAAGCGGTGGTATCGTGGCGTTTATGGTGAGTGGAGCATATCAATACGCTAAATTCAAAGATGGCAAAACCACCAAAAACCAAGCCATACAAACAACGCTAAAATCCACGCTAGAAGGTGCTATAATCGGTGCTTGTGCCATTGCAGCAGCAAATACCATTGGCGATCCTAATAAAAGCACCATAAACAAAATAGCACAAGCTGGTGCATATATCGCAATTGGTGGGGCATTTGCTTACGCAGCTCAAAATCTCTTAAAACCAAAAGAGTGTAAAACATTACAAAATCAACAAAAAAGGATAAATAATGATAAATAACAATCCATATATTCAAAATTTAAACACAACACCAAATCAAACTAATCAAAATACACAAGCCAATCAATCTAATCAAAATGGCTTTTTAGATGGAGTTTTTGGCAGTGCTAAAAGTGGAGACTTTTTAAAAGGAGCTCTAATCGGTGCAGCCGCTACATATATACTAACAAACCAAAACGCCCAAAGAGCCATTTTCAAAGGATTTGCCAAGCTCTCTACACTTTTTGAGTGTGGCTTAGAAGAGTTAAAAGAGCGTTACGAAGATGCAAAAGCAGAAGCCAGTGAGTAAAATGCCTATTAAACTCCTACACAAAACAAAAAATAGAGCTAGATTTAGCTACCATAGCAGTGCTGATCCACTGCTACTTAGAGTAGCTATAGATTCAATCCACGAAGTAAGCAGTGTGCGGATAAATAGCATTATAAAAAGCATAATCATAACCTATAGTGGCTCATTAGATGAGATTCAAAATCAAATTATAAATATATTAAATTCAAACGAAATTCAAAGCCAAAATAAAAATAAAAAAGATAGCTATATCGCCTTAAGAAGTGAAATTCCAAGCTCAGTTGAAGTTGTCCGTGCTGCTAGTGCTTTAGCCATTGCTCCATTTCTTACTACTCCTAGCTTAAGCTTGATTTTTAGCCTTTTAGCCTCTTTCCCACTACTAAAAAGTGGATTAAAAGAGACAATTAGCCAAGGGATAACCTCAAGAAGTCTTGAAGCAGCCGCGGTGGCAATCTCGCTATATCTTAAGGATTATAAAGCGGCAAATTCAACCAATTTTATGCTAACTTTAGGAGAATACATAGAAGAGCTAACTATGTATAAAAGCGATGATCTCATCAAAGAGCTATCCAAGCAAAAAGGCGGTATGGCGTGGGTAGAAACCATCATAAATGGCAAACCAGTGCTAAATCAAATCCCAAGCCAAGATATTCAAATCGGCAATATCGTAGTAGTAGGTGCTGGGGATACAATCTACATTGATGGCCATATAGTAGATGGCGAGGCTCTAATCAATCAAATTTCAATGACAGGAGAGGCCACCCCAGCTAGTAAAAGTCGTGGCGATAGGGTTTTAAGCGGCACAATAGTCCAAGAGGGCAAGATCAAGATTTGGGCTGAAGCTGTAGGTGATCAGACCGCTACAAATCGCGTAAAATCCTATATCCAATCCACCCTAAACGAACGCTCTAATCAAGAATTAACCGCTTCTAAAATGGCAGACTCTCTAGTCCCAATTACCCTTAGCCTAGCTGGGCTTAGCTATGCTATGACTGGAGAGCTTATCCGTGCTGCAAGCGTATTACAAGCTGATTACTCATGTGCTTTAAAGCTCACAACGCCAGTAGCCTTTAAATCAGCCATCTCAAGTGCTGCTAAAGAGGGAATAATAGTAAAAGGTGCTAAAAGCTTAGAAAGCCTTCAGCTTAGCGAAATTTTTGTCTTTGATAAGACTGGGACACTTACAAATGGCGATTTAGAAGTGCTTAAGGTATATTCATTCCACAAAGAGTGGGACGCTAATCAAGTATTAAATTTAGCCGCTAGTATCGAAGAGCACTACTTCCATCCAGTAGCTCAAGCGGTGGTAAAAGCTGCTAAAGAGGATAATTTTCATCACTTTCATCACGATGAAGTAACATTCATAGTAGCCCACGGAGTTAAAAGTGAAGTAGGCAAAAAAAGTGTGATAATTGGCTCAAGACACTTCTTAGAAGATGATGAAAATATCAGCTTTAAAGATCATCAAAACAAGATAGAAGAGCTACTAATAAACGGCGATACTCCATTATACATTGGATTTGATGGCAAGCTCCTAGGCGTTATACTACTTAAAGATAGCATTAGACCAAATGCCAAAAAAGCATTAGCAAGGCTCAAAAAAAGCGGCGTAAAAGAGTTTATAATGCTTACAGGAGATAGCCAAAGCAAGGCTAGTAGCATTGCTAAAGAGCTTGGTATTGAGAGATACTACGCTCAGCTACTCCCAACAGACAAAGCTCATATCCTAGATGAAATTATGCAAAAAGCACAAAAATCAGGTCAAAAGGTCGCCTTCGTAGGCGATGGGATAAATGACGCCCCAGCATTAGTCAGAGCCGATACTGGTATTAGTATGCACAAAGGTGCTGATATAGCCAAAGCAAGTGCCGATGTGGTGCTACTTCGTGATGATATAGAGGCCGTAGCTGATGCTAGGGAACTTGCCATATCTTGCCTATCTAGGGTAAATAATAGCTTTAAGGTTACGGTGGGGGTAAATTCACTAATCCTAATCCTAGCCACACTTGGCAAGCTCTCCCCTATCCAAACAGCCATCGCACACAACGGCACCACAATAGCCTTGCTATTAAACGCCCTTAGGCGTATCAAAATAAAGGATAAATAGGTGCCAGTTTTATTAGCTATTGGGATAGCTGGAAGCTTGATTTTAAGCTTTCAAACCTGCTTACAAACATATAAAAAGATCAAAAATAGGAAAAAAGATGAACCAAATAAACGAAACTAAAAAGCCAAAAATCACTCTTGAAACCAAAAGAGAAATAGCCAAAATCGGTATGAGTAGCACACTTTTACTTACAGCCACCACAGCTCTATTTATGAAAAACAAAACCGCCAAATCCATACATATAGTAAGCGGAGTGGCATTAGTGGGATTTTGCCTATATCATGCATCTTTATACCCTAAGGTTAAGTAGGATTTTCATATTTTATACTTCGCACGGCGAATTTTAACTTCGCAGGGTTACCCTATTTGCTTCAAATTTGTTTTATAAAATCCGTGGCGTAAGCCACCCATTGAAAGGCTTTTTCAAGGGGTTAGGGGTTGTTAAGGGGGAAGGGCAAGGTAGCTTCGCTTTTATGTTTCGTAGTGCCATCAAACGATAGTTAGTATCGTTTGACTATTGCACCACTCAACTGCCAAAAAGCGTCCCCTTCCCACTTAAAAAGAAAAGATTTTTTTGATATTCCAAATTTTCGCCAAAAACTCCTTCGAGTTTTTTGTTGCGAAAATTTTCTTTAAGGGACAGGGGAAACTATTTTTACCTACTTTTAACGGCGTAGCAAAGCCACGCCTAAAGTAGCAAACACTAAAGTCCCCACGAGTGGGGTACCCCTATTTGGTTCAAATTTGTTTTATAAAAATCTGAGCTTTAGCTCAGCAACCTTGAAAGGCTTTTTCAAGGGGTTGGGGGTTGTTAAGGGGGAAGGGGTAGCGACTGCCAAAAAGCGTCCCCCTTCCCACTTAAAATAAATTTTATACTTCACTAAAACTAAGTCCAGCTTTGCGACCAAACTTTCTTAAATTCTTTTCTTTAAGGGACAGGGGAAACTCTAATTTGAAAGCCAAAACAGTTTCCCCTATCCCTTAAGATCCCAACCCCTTCCCAGTTTGGCTTTTTTATTTTTACTCCAAATTTTCGCCAAAAACTCCTTCGAGTTTTTTGTTGCGAAAATTTTGTGGCGTAAGCCACCCATTGAAAGGCTTTTTCAAGGGGTTAGGGGTTGTTAAGGGGGAAGGGCAAGGTAGCTTCGCTTTTATGTTTCGTAGTGCCATCAAACGATAGTTAGTATCGTTTGACTATTGCACCACTCATCTGCCAAAAAAGCGTCCCCCTTCCCACTTAAAAAGAAAAGATTTTTTTGCGATAAAAGCTTTTTAAATTCTTTTTTTAAGGGACAGGGGAAACTCTAATTTGAAAGCCAAAACAGTTTCCCCTATCCCTTAAGATCCCAACCCCTTCCCAGTTTGGCATTTTTATTTTTTACTTCGCACGGCAAATTTTAATTTCGCAATGGAGCTAAACCCAGCTTTACCACCAAATTCCGCAAAAAATAAACAAAAATAAACAAAAATAAACAAAAATATATTAATATTAAATTTACTTATATACTAAACTTTTTAAGCCAAAATTCATTTTTTTTTTTTACAATTACGCCTATTTTATTTTTAGTCTATTTCCCACTGCCTTTTAAGCATTTGCGTGAAATATTCTTATTTTACAGTGAAAGGCTAATCATGTTTAGCAAACTTAAACTTGGCACAAAGACTATCGCCTCTATAGTATCTATAGTGGTATTTTGTCTAGCAATTATGAGTTGGGTAATTATATCTATTACCTCAAACCTTCAAACCCATGAGGCTAAAAAGCTTTTAGAGAGCATGTCTGATAGCAATTCGAATTTAGCCGATTCACTCTTGTCTCAAATGTATGTAGCCATAGAGAGCAATGCAGAGCACTTTGAGAAACTCTTGCAATCAAGAGCTAGTGAAAGAGAGTTAGAAAATGAGCTAATGGGAACTATAGATTCTGCTGGAGAGGCATTGTATGGCTACTTATACATACTTGACCCATACTACACAGATAATATACAAAATCCCAAATTTAAGCTAAATAACTCTAAATTACTAATCCTACAAACAGATGATGATCTACTTGGTGTAGGCGGTATGAGAACTATTCAAGCAGATAATAATATAAATAATCTAGAGGGGCTAAATACAGCTATCCGCACAGGCAAAATAGCCATAGGCAATCCAGTTATACTAAATATAGAAAACTCAGCAAAAGCTGTCCTTAGTATGAATATCCCTTTAAAAGATAAAAATGGTCAAGTAATAGCAGTCCTAGGCCTCCTAGTAGATTTACGAAGTATTTCAGCAGAGATGAATAGTCCAGATCATAGAATATTCGAAGAAACTCAAATTTTTGTAATAAATAGCAACGGAGTTGTAGCTGTAGATAGAGATGCTAAATATATAGGAAGCAATCTACAATCTATCAATAAAGACGCTAGCGCAATCCAAATGATACAAGCGGTAAAAAATAGAGATTCAGGAATATTTGAGTACTACTCAGTATCAGGCGTGAAAAATTTAGCCGCCCTAAAAACATTCTCAATTGCAAGGGGTAGCACTACATTTGGCGTTGTCGCAGCTGCTCCAGAAAGCTCAGTTTTAGCACCAGTTAGAGAGATAATATTTGATATCATAATTGGCGTTATCATAACTTCAATTATCATCGCTCTATTTGTATTTTACTACATAAATGTAGGTGTAGTCTCAAGAATCCAAAGTATATCAAATCTACTATTTGGCTTCTTTAAATTCCTAAATCACGAGAGCAAAACTCCACCAGCATATCTACAACCAAAAGCTGAAGATGAGATAGGCATAATGGCTATAGAGCTAAACCGCAATATCAAAAAAATCCAAGATGGAATAAACCAAGACAATCAAGCAGTCAAATCAGCCATACAAACCGCGAGTCTAGTAGAAGGTGGTAATCTCCACTCTAGAATTGAGGAAAACCCAAACAACCCAGCCCTAAAAGAGCTCAAAAATGTCCTAAATAAAATGCTTGATGTCCTAGAGCAAAAAGTAGGTAGCGATATAAATGCTATCCAAGGTGTATTTGATAAATTCAAACAGCTAGATTTCACCGTAAGGATAGATAATCCAAAAGGTGAAGTAGAGATGGTAACTAACCTTCTAGGCGATGAAGTAACTAAAATGCTAAAAGCAAATTTAGAACAAGCTAGTAACCTACAAAATAAAGCCGATGAGCTAAAAGGCTTTGTAACTTCACTAAATGAAGGTGCCAAATCTCAAAGCGAATCACTTCAAGAAAGCGCCGCAGCCGTAGAAGAGATGAGTAGCTCAATGAACTCTATAAATGATAGAGCTAGTGAAGTAATCAAACAAAGCGAAGATATTAAAAACATAATTACAATAATCAGAGATATAGCAGACCAAACAAATCTACTAGCACTAAATGCAGCTATTGAAGCGGCTCGTGCTGGAGAGCATGGTAGGGGATTTGCCGTGGTGGCTGATGAGGTCAGAAAGCTAGCTGAGAGAACTCAAAAATCACTAGGCGAAATAGAGGCAAATGTAAATATCCTAAGCCAAAGTATAAATGAGATGAGCCAAAGCATAAGCGAGCAAACTCAAGCTATAAATCAGATAAATGAAGCTATAGTAAATGTAGATGGCTTAACGAGACAAAACACACAAATCGCTCAAAACAGCAATATAGTAGCTAATGAAGTTGATAGCATAGCTGATGCTGTAGTAGCTGAAGTTAAAAAGAAAAAATTCTAATTTCACACTCACATTTTACTCCTTAAATATATGCAAGATTTATTCTTGCATATAGTAAAATTTACTATTTAAGTAGTTTTAAAGGGCTAAAAAGAGATAATATCAAATTATAAATCACTCGCTAATCAATGGAATTTGGCTACAAACAAGGAGAACAGGTGAATAAAATCTCAAAAATCACACTATCATTTGCGTGTGCAACCGTATTACTATCTAGCGGAGCCTTAGCAAATGATGGAGCTTATAAAATAATCAATCTTGATAAAGCAAAAGAGCAAAACCCAACCATAAATGGCTCTGGCGTAATCGTGGGCGTAGTAGATAGCATATTTAATACCAACAATCCAATCATAAAAGATAAATTAGTAGGTGCGATAAATAACACTATAGACCCAGATCGCTTCGGCGGCACAGATAAGGCTACTATGCTTCACGGCACTCAAGTATCCTCTCTTATAGTAGGCGATAGTAGCGACCTCACAGGAGTGGCAAGTGCTGCTAAATTCTACGGCCTAGCCTATCTAAATCCAAGCCCACTATACACAGGCAATATAAAAGTAGATGTAGAAAAGATGATACAAAGTGGCGTAAAAGTGATAAATCATAGCTACGCTAGTGAGGGCTTCGTGCTTATAAATCGCAAGTGGGGTAATGGCTTAGAGAGCATAGATAATAATAGCCAAAATAGTGGCGCTATAAGCTATAGCGAATTTCAAAAGCTAACCCAAAGCGATATAAGCTTACAAAGGGCTCAAAGCCTAGCTGAGTTATCTAAGCAATATGGTATCTTAAATATCGTAGGCGTGGGAAATGATGGGTTTAGCTCACCTAGAGCAAACTCCATTTTGCCAAGCTATGATGAGAGCTATAGGGGGCTTTTAGCCGTTGGTGGGCTAAATTCAGATAAGGTTAGCATTGAAAATGGCAAGATCAAAATCGGTGGGATTACAGATGAAGAGTGGAAAGCAGCAGCACAGAAATGGAGCCAAGGCAGTGGCGATAAAAGCAAGGTAATCCTAAATGAGCTTATCACAAAGCAAGGAATTTATGCTTATAGCAATTTTTTCAAAGGCTCAGCCTCGCTTTATGGTATTATGGCACCAGCACAAAATCTAACTACCGCAAATGGTAGATATGAATATACATATTATGATACAAGCGATAAAAATATAAAAACAGATTTAGCCACCACTATGAAGGATTCTGGGACTAGCTTTGCTACTCCACTTGTAAGTGGGGTTGCGGCGTTGGTAGAGCAGAAATTTCCGTTTTTAAATGGCTCGCAAATCGGCGATATTTTACTAACTACGGCTAATAAAAATGTAGAAACCCCAAATTTAATAGTAACTAAAAATGTCGGCAAAACTGGACAATCTGAATTTTATAGCATTTTTTACATTGATAAGGATGTGCCAACAAATGGTAGTGGTATAGACTGGGAGCAGGTCAAAAAAGATTTGATAAGTGCTGGATTTAAATCAGGCGAAAATGATAATAGTGTAGCTCAATATATCATAAATAACCTACTAAAAAGTAACGAAGATGTTGGTAGTGGCAACAAAGCCAACTCCGTTGCCGTTGTCAAACTAACCAAAGATGAATTTATAGGTAGTGGGATTTTAGATGCTAGTAAGGCTCTAAATGGTCTAGCAGCTCTAAATATAAATCGCTTAAATCCTAGCGATATAGAGAGCTTTGATAATAAATATTACGCATTTTATACCATTGATACAAATGGACTAGATGGCACCTTTACAAATAATATTGATGAGATAAAATGGGATGATAAATACCATCTAAGCGACGCTACAAACTCCCTTAAAAGCGATAATAGGGTAAATGCGAATTTATCCACTCTTCAAGCTGGATTTGTAAAAACTGGAGATGGAACGCTTAAATTTAGCCAAAATAGCCTAAAATATAATGGCCCTACTATAGCTCGTGGTGGAGTTTTGGAACTTTATAATGTAACTGCTGAAAATACCCCACTTTATGCAGATAATGGCGGTCAAATCCTAATATCTGGCGAAACTAACGCAAACAAAAATCTATACGCTATAAATGGCGGCGTGGCTAGGATAATTGGCAAATTAGCAAATGGGGATATTTTTGCTAGGAGTGGCGGTTTGATTAGCGGGACTGGAACTATAGCCAAAAATCTTACCAATGAAAGCGGTATCGTTATGCCTGGTGGAGTGGGGCAAATAGGCGTTTTAACCATTGATGGCAAATATACTCAAAATGAAAATGGGAGTTTGCATATAAATTTCGATGACAAAGCCAACTCAGATATAATAGCTGGAAGTTATGATATTAAGGGCGGAAATTTGGTTTATATCCCACTTAACGGACAATTTTTCCAAAGCGGACAGGAGATTAATATTAATTTTGCTAAGCTAGGTAGTGAAAATTTAGATAAATTCACAAATATCACAATCCAAAATACAAGCTCTTTGGAATTTGAGCTTACAGATAGCAAGGATAATGATAACAACCAACCAGAAAATGAAAACACAAATCAATCAAATAATGGGACTTCAACCAAGCCAGGAAATAATAATCAAGGTTCAAAGCCAAATAGCAATACAATAATAGTAAATATCAAAGAAGATGCCTATAAGCCTACAAACTCTACACAAGAGACAAATATAGCCTTATCTCAAGCATTAAGGCAGATTAGAGAGATGCCAAATTTAAATCAGGATTATCAAAATTTCTTTGGTAGATTAGATACTTTAAACCAAGAAGTAAAAGATGAGATTCTATCTAGCACAAACCCAAATGATACTCTTTCAAATACAAAAGATACACTAAATTTCCAAAATCGCTCTATGCTAAATAATATCTCATTTTTAGCTGGTGGCTCACTAAGCAACGCTGCTAAAGTCGCTGCTATAGCTAAAAATTCACAATTAGCCCTTATAAATAGCGATATGACTGATAATATGGTCTATGATATTTTGCAAAATTATAATGACGCTTTAAGCAAAAGTGAGATCTCAAGCAAGGTCTCATACACGCATTTCAAAGGCGATGGATATAAAACCAACGCCTACTCTGTAGATCTAAATACCAAAAAATGGATAAGCGATGATGTGAGAGTGGGGGCGTTTTTAAACTACTCATACCAAAAGGGAGATTATAAATTTTCAGACCTAACAAGTCAGATAATCTCTGTTGGGTTAAATGGATTAAAAGATTTTGGAGCTGTAAATTTAATAGGTGGAGTGGATTTTGGGATAGCCTTTAATGATATGGAGCGTCAAATTTTAACGCAAGATACAAATCTTCAAGCAGATTATAAGAGCTATTTTGTCTCCACTGAGCTTGGAATTTCAAAAGATTTTATCATCAATGATAATCTTGTTTGGACGCCAATTTCTATCTTAAATTACATATACTCTAAGCAAGATAGCTTTAAAGAGAGTGGCGGCATACTTGCTAAAGGCTATAATGATATAGATCTAGATACCTTAAATTTAAGCCTAGGCGGAAATCTAGCCTATAGCTTCATCAGCCAAGACAACACCTTTACTACGCTAAATGGCTTTGCGTTTTACACAAAGCGTTTAAATAGCGATAACTTTGCTAGTAAAGAGTATTTTGTCGATGCGAGTAATAGCACTTGGACGCATAATTATAAGCTAAATAAAGATAGCGTTTATTTTGGTATCGATACAAATATCGAAAAGGGGAATAAATTTATCAAATTCCTTGTCTCAAGTGAGATAGCAAAGGACGAACATAGCGTAAATACAGCTATCACAGCTGGGCTTAGATTTTAATATTGATTTAGCTCTTGAGGGCTAAATCAACTCATTTATAGAGATTTAATAGCACTAAAATTTATTCTAATCTTTAATAAGTGGTAGCAAAAGTAATAAACCTAAAATATCTTAATTTGGTATTATAAACCAAGGGCGATGGAGCTAAGAGCCACATTCTAAAGCTTTAAAAGGCGGATTATTGAGCTAATAATAAAAGTATTTTATTACTTTTCAAGCATAAAATTTATATTTTACACAGATTTATAAAAACTACGCAAAGCTAACACAGGAGAAATTAGCATAAATTAGGGATACAACACCCAAATTTAGCTAAATTTATGGTATTTGGAGCAAATAAATCTAATAAATTCCATCTTATCTCAAATAGCAATCACTTCATTTGTCTCTAAGCTTTTAATTTATTATTACAGAAATTTAGCACCGCACCCAAAAACAAATATCAACAAAACTGCAAATATCTAAAAATGCTTTTTAACAAAAACCACGCTAAAAAATAGCAAAACGCTATTTTTTAGGTGTTACAAGCATATTGACATAACGACCTTCTAGTGTTGGCGTCTTATCTCTATCAGCATACTCTTGGATATTCTCCCAAATTTTCTCTAGCAAGGTTACCCCGATTTCAGGAGTAGACATTTCACGACCTTTTAAAAATACTCTAAATTTGACATATTTGCCTTCAGATAGAAACTCTTGTGCGTGTTTTACCTTGTAATTTATATCATTTTGTGCGATTTTAGCAGAGAGCTTAATCTCTTTAATCTCAATTACCTTTTGTTTCTTTTTAGCCTCTTTTTGCTTCTTTTCTTGCTGATAGCGGAACTTTCCATAGTCCATTATCTTACACACTGGCGGCTTAGCATCAGCAGCTATCAATACTAGATCTAACCCCATCTTACTAGCTATGCTTAACGCTTCATCTTTGCTAATGACACCATAAGCCGTGCCATCATCTCCTACACATCTAACCTCGCTTGCACGAATCTCTTCGTTTAGATAAACCTCTTTATCTTTACTCAAATACTCACCTCGTTTAATTTGGTTTGGACTAAGCTATAAAATTCATCTAAGCTTATATCCTTTTGCTCTCTAGCCCTACGATCTCGCAAAGCTACACCTTTATTTGCTACTTCATTATCGCCAAGCACTATTATCATAGGTACTCTTTGTTTTTCTGCATTTCTAATTTTTTTATTTAATGTCTCATTTTTGCTAAAAATTTCGCTATCTACATTCATATCAAGTAGTTTTGTATAGATCTCCTTAGCATAATCCAAATGCGTCTGATTAATTGGTATAATCACAACTTGAGTTGGTGCGATCCAAAATGGCAACTCCCCAGCTGTGTGCTCAAGCAAAATTCCAATAAATCTCTCAAAACTTCCTAAAATTGCACGATGAAGCATTACTGGCTGCTTTCTTTCGTTATTTTCATCAATATACTCTAAATTAAATCTAGCTGGTAAGTTAAAATCCACTTGTATAGTTCCGCACTGCCACTTTCTTTTTAGAGCATCAGTAATTTTAATATCGATTTTTGGACCATAAAATGCCCCGCCACCTTCATCAATGCCATATTTTAGCCCTTTTTCATCAAGGGCATCTTTTAAGGCTTTTGTAGCAATCTCCCAAACCTCATCATCGCCTACAGCCTTAGCTGGTTTAGTCGAGATCTCCATCTCATAGCTAAACCCAAAAGCCCCCATAAGCATATCAACAAAGCTTAAAATTTCATACACATTCTCTTTAATCTGGCTTGGCATACAAAATAGATGAGCATCATCTTGAGTAAATTCACGCACCCTAAAAAGCCCGTGCAAAACACCGCTTTTTTCATGTCTATGCACCACACCATACTCAAAAAATTTAAGCGGTAAATCCCGATAACTTCTAATTTCGCTTTGATAGACTTTTATATGACCTACGCAATTCATCGGTTTTATGCCATATTCTTGCTCATCAATTATCGTAAAATACATATTTTCTTTATAATTTGTATAGTGACCGCTGATTTTCCACGCATCGCTTTTTAGGATTTCAGGGCCACGAACTGGCTCATAGCCACGAAGTCTATGAGTGCGATATAATTTATGCTCCAAGCGACTTCTAAGCCTTGAGCCATTTGGTAGCCAAATAGGGAGTCCCACCCCCACGCTATCATCAAAGGTAAAAAACTTCATCTCGCTTCCAAGCTTTCTGTGATCTCGTTTTTTAGCCTCTTCTATGATCCTAATATGCTCATTTAAGCTCTCTTTATCAGCATAAGCCGTGCCGTAAATTCTAGTTAGCATTTCACGATTTTCATCACCGCCTAGATACGCCCCAGCAATTCTAGTAAGCTTAAAAAATCTAGCAAAAATCGTATTTGGGATATGAGGCCCACGGCAAATATCCTCAAATTCGCCTTGAGAATATAAACTCACATCGCCATCTGGTATGCGTTTTAAGACCTCTTGTTTTAGATCATCATCTGCATATTTGACCGCTACTTCACTTTTGGTTGAGCCGATTTTGATAATTGGCGTCTTAGCAAGAGCTAGCTCTTTCATCTTCTTTTCTATTACTGCTAAATCATCTTCGCCAAGCTTACTTCCATCGCTTTTACTTACACGCATATCGTAGTAAAAGCCATCTTCAATGGCTGGACCAACAAAAAATTTAACATCTGGATAAAGCTCTTTAATCGCCGCTGCCATCAAATGCGCACAGGAGTGGCGTATGATCTCAAGTGCCTCTTTGGAGTTATCAAATTTAATTTCGCTGCCACCGCCGGTGTAGCTTTGTGTATCTACTATTTTACCATTTACATTATATCCGATTATTTCACTCATATACTCTCTTTTCAAAAAAAAACGAAATACTAAATTTTATCTAATTGTATTTTAACTTAAACTGAATTTTAATAAAATTTAAGCTAATGCTAAAAGTTAATTTAGACTTCAATTAATCAATATTATTGCTAAATTTAATATTTTTCGATGAATTTAGATAGTCTAAATATCTGCTTAAATTTGGCTTTTGTAAGCTACTCAAAGCTATAAAATTATCATTTAATGTCTCCTTTTTAGCATAATTTAAAGGTTTTAAATCACTTAAAGATAGCATAATTCCACCACTTTGATGAAGTAAAAAATCCCCAGCAGCCGTATCCCACAAACTAGAGCCATATAGCCTGATAAATACCCCAGCAAAACCTTGAACTAGATATGGAAATTTGATAGCTGAGCTGAGTTTAATAATATCTAAATTAAAATTTTTAGCAAATTTATCTATATCGTTTTTAGATTTTCCGCTTATTAATGAGCTTTCATTCTCATTTATACTGATAATCTCGCCATTTTTATATATGCTAGAGCCTTGATAGCTACTATATATTTGATTATGAACTGGAGAGTATATCACTCCTAAAATTGGTCTAGAGCGATAAATCAACGCTATACACACACAGAATTCTCCACTCCTAGATACAAATTCCCTAGTCCCATCAAGCGGATCAACTAGCCAAAATATAGAGCTTTCATCTCTTTGATTAAATGGCAAAATACTCTCTTCAGAGCATATTGGAATTTGAGTTTTGCTTAAGATTTTATATATAGCCTCATTAGCTAATAAATCAGCCGTTGTAAGAAGTGAATTATCTTTTTTATAATAAATTTGAAACTTGCTATAAGATTTTAAGATCTCTGCCCCAGCGGCAAGCGCCGCCTTTAGGGCAATTTGATGTAGATTACTTAGGTTGAGATGCTGGTCCGACATATAGCTGTCTTGGGCGAACAATTTTGATATTATCTTGAGATTTTAGCTCCATCCATTGACTTAACCAGCCAGGAACCCTACCCATCACAAAGATAGCCGCAAACATCTCATTTGGAATTCCTAAAGCTTTTAAGATTACGCCACTATGGAAATCAACATTTGGATAGAGATTTCTTGATACGAAATACTCATCATTTAATGCTATCTCTTCAATTCTAGTAGCGACTTTTATTAGATTGCTATCGATACCGATTTCATCAATTAATTTATCTCTTAATCCTTTTAAGACTTTCGCTCTTGGGTCAAAGTTTTTATAGACTCTATGCCCAAAGCCCATTAGACGGAATGGGTCATTTTTATCTTTTGCTTTTTTGATGAATTCATCTACTCTATCTGGAGTGCCTATCATCTCAAGCTGTCTTATAACGCCCTCATTAGCACCACCATGAGCATGCCCCCAAAGCGCACCTATACCAGCACTTATACAAGAGTATGGATGAGCGTGAGTTGAACCAACAGTTCTAACTGTGGTAGTAGAGGCGTTTTGCTCGTGGTCTGCGTGTAGCATTAGTATGGTATCAAAGGCTTTTACTTCGATTGGTTTTAGATCTACTTTATCGTGCGGGAATGCTCTTAACATATATAAGAAATTCTCTGTAAATCCGCGATCCAAATCTGGATAAATCACAGGGAAGCCTCTTACATGGCGATAGTGAAATGCTATCATAGTAGGGATTTTAGCTACCATTCTTTTAGCTAATTCCATATAATCTTTCATATCATCAAAGCTCATATCCCTTTTGTAGTAGGCACTCATAGTAGCCACACTAGCTTGTAAAACTGCCATAGGATGAGCCTTATCAGGGAAACAGTCAAATAGCTTAATCATCTTCTCATTTAGATAACTTCTCTCTTTTAACTCTTGGCGAAATGCGTTTAATTCATCATCGCTTGGGAGTTTGCCGTTAAATAGTAGATATACTAAATCTAGATATTTTTTATTCTCAGCAAGCCACGCTATATCATAGCCCCTATGCATCAAAGTGCCAGCCTCGCCATCGATATATGTAATAGCTGAGCGACACATCGCAGTGCTAGTATATCCACGGTCAAATGTAAACATACCAGTATCTTTATATAAAGTAGATATATCTATAACGCTAGGCCCTAAAGTACCATCAAGAATAGGAAATTCATAACTCTTTCCATTTCTGTTGTCAGTTAATGTTACTGTGTTACTCATTTTGATCCTTTTATTAAAATTTTTTATATCTTATCTAAATTTTATTTAAATTAAATTGCCCTTAAATATCTAACTTAATTATTTAAGGCGAAATTTAAGATAATTTGTAAATTTTATTAATATCATAGACAAAATCACCTCAAAAATACTAGCAATAATAAAAGCAAAATATAGCTCTTTTGGTATATTCCCAGCATTATAAGCCACAGTAGCTACTGCCACTAAAAGCGTAAGTGGCATTGAGAGCGATAAACCAAAAAGAATGCTATCATACAATCCAAAACGCTTTATAAATATCATAGAAGCCATCACACGCACAATAATCATAAATATCATTAGTTTTACAGCATTATCAATCACTCCAGGCGTTAAAATATAGCCAAGCTCCACGGTCGTGCCAATATATACAAAAAATATAGGCACTAAAAAGCCAAACCCAAAGCTACCAAGCTTATGTGGGAGATCTTTTTTATGATTAAAAAATGTCGCTATAAAACTTCCAGCGATAAACGCACCTAAGACAATCTCTAAATTTAGATATATCATCACTGCTACAGTGCTAAAAAATAGAGCCATAGAAAGGCGAATATCCTTCTCGCTCTTATCATCGTGTGGCATTAGTAGAATTTTAAGATTTGGATACCACCAAAATAGCACTTCAAGCCCCTTAAATCCAAGCATACAAAGCACAATAAATAATATAAGATAGTATATACTGCTAAATAATTCAGCCGAGCTACCAAATTCAATATACGCCGACATAAGGGTTAAAAGAGCGATACTTACCACCTCTCCTATGCCTCCAGCTATCATAGCTGTATTTAGCCAAGGCTCATTTTTACCATACTCTTTAAACAGGGTAGATAGTATCCCAACAGACATAAGTGGCACCACCACAATAACCAAAAATGTTGGCGATATAAATGCCCCGATAATCCCAGCTATAATGTATAAAATAGCGATATAAGAAAGGACTAACTTTATAATGCTTTTTTCGATTTTAAAAAACGATTTTAGATCTATCTCTGTCCCAGCTAAAAACATAAGATAGAAAAACCCAACTTCTGCTACTATCTTAAATGGCTCACTATGCGGGATAAAACCAAAAAACCCACAAAGAATTCCCAAAATAATCTCTATAGGAGCAATTGGTATCTTTGTTATTTTGGAAATATATGGCGATATGAAAATTATAAACGCCAAAACTAATAAAATAGAAAGCTCATTAGTGGCACTGTGATGCAAACTCAAAGCCTCTTTTTCTTAGCTCAGCTATATCCTTACTAGCAACCTCGCCACTAGTAGTAAGATAATCACCAACCACGATGGCACTAGCGCCATTTTCTAAAATTTCATACTGTCTATCTCCTAGCACCACCTCTCTACCACCAGCTACCATTATTCTAGTATTTGGCAAGGCTTTGGCTGTATCTTTTAATATGCCTAAAGCCTCATCGGCACTAAGCTTTGGCTCTTTGATTTTTAATGCGGGATTTGGTATGAAAAAATTAATAGGGCTAGTAAATGGATTTAGCTCTTTGAGTGAATTTCTAAAGCTTATCCTATCTTCATTACTCTCTCCAAGCCCATAAATCCCACCGCAGCATAGCTCAAGACCAGCTTTTTTAGCATTTAAATTCGTCTCAAATCTCTCATCCCAGCTATGAGTGGAGCAAATTTTAGGGAAAAACTCGCGACTAGTTTCAAGATTGTGGTTATAGCTGAAAATTCCAGCATTTTTAAGCTCTTTTAAGCTCTCATAACTCGCACTTCCATTACAGGCTATAAGCATTAGCTCAGGCACCTCTTTTTGCAAAGTTTTAGCAGTTTGGCAGATAAACTCAAGCTTGTTATCATCAAGCCCCCTACCGCTAGTTACAAGGCAAAAGCCAAGAGCTTTATTAGCTCTAGCCATTTTGGCTTCAGTTAGAATTTGCTCTATGCTTTTTTGTTTATATCTATTTATATCAGCTTTTACATGAGCGCTTTGAGTGCAATACGCACAATCTTCAGGACAATTTCCACTACTAACATTACATATCGCACAGAGCATTACTACCTTATTTGTCATCTTTCACCTCTTCTTTAAATTTACACTGCAAACACTCGTTAAAATCGCCTTTTTTTAACTCTTTTAAGATCATAGGAGCGTTGCAACTTGGGCAATTCTTGCCAGCTGGTTTATATTTGCTTATAAAATTACATTTTGGATAGTTTAAACAGCCATAAAATTTCCCTTTTTTTCCAAATCTCTCTACCAATTCACCACCGCATTCAGGGCATTTTATACCTATTTTAGCGGGTTCTTTTTTCTCTAATTTATCAGATTTACCCAAATTTCTACTATATTTACATTTTGGGAAATTTAAACAGGCTATAAACTCGCCAAATCTACCCTTTCTCTTAACTAGCTCCCCACCGCATTCAGGGCATTTCTCGCCTATTGGTTCGGCTACTTTTTGGCTTTTTATATTTGTCTTTCCATCATTGATTTTTTGGATAAAAGGGTTATAAAAGCTAGATAGCACCTCTTGCCAATTGGCTTTATTCTCAGCAATATCATCAAGCTTTTTCTCCATTTTAGAAGTAAATTCGCTATCTACAATATCATTAAAATGCTCTTCAAGCACCGAAGTCATGGTAAATGCAATATCATTTGGTATTAGCTGCTTTTTCTCTACTTTTACATAATCACGGCTTGTTAAAAGCGAAATAGTCGGCGCATAGGTGCTAGGTCTGCCAATCCCAAGACTCTCTAGCTTTTTTACCAGTCCAGCCTCAGAGTAGCGACTAGGTGGCTCGGTAAAATGGCTACTGCTTTGCATACTTTGGACGCTTAAATCATCGCCGATATTTAAAGATGGCAAGACTATATCCTTGTCTATATCGCCATAAACCTTATAAAATCCATCAAATATCACCTTTCTGCCTGAGAGTTTAAATTTAGAATTATCGCTTTTTATGATGATATTTTGCGTTTGAGATATGCTAGGATTCATCTGGGAGGCTAAAAATCTATTATAGATAAGGGTGTAAAGCTTTAAAAGATCTTTATCTAAAAATTTAGCAGCAATATCAGGAGTAAAGCTCAAATTTGTCGGTCGAATGGCTTCATGAGCCTCTTGAGCGCCCTTGCTTTTAGTCGCATATATTTGAGCCTTTGATGGCAAGTATTTATCACCAAATTCGCTCTTTATAAGCTTCCTTGCAGCTTCTACTGCTTCTTTGGCTAAATTTAAACTATCAGTTCTCATATAGGTTATAGCACCCATAAATCCACTATTTGTCTGCACACCTTCATATAGAGTTTGGGCTAACATCATAGTCTTTTTAGGGCTAAAGCCAAGCCTATTTGACGCACTTTGCTGAAGAGTTGAAGTCATAAAAGGCGGTTGTGGGCTAGTTTTTCTCTCTTTGGATTCAATATCGCTAATTTTAAATTTATCTGCTTTTAAAATATCTAAAATATATTGAGCCCTTTGAGGGTTGGTTATAGTGAGTTTTTCTATTTTTGAGCCTTGAAATTCGATAAGCTCAGCTTCTAAATCATCTTTAAATTTAGTATCAATGCTAAAGTATTCAATGCTTTTAAATTCCCTTATCTCTCGCTCACGATCAACTAAAATTTTAAGAGCTGAGCTTTGGACGCGTCCAGCACTTAGGCCCCTTTGAATTTTGATATTTAAAAGCGGACTTAGCTTATATCCTACTATTCTATCTAGAAGTCTTCTTGCTTGTTGTGCATTTACGCTATTCATATCTAGCTCTCTAGGATTAGCTAGAGCTGCTTCAATGGCACTCTTTGTGATTTCGTGAAAGACTATTCTAGGTAGAGTTTCAGGCCTTTTACCAATTGCTGTTGCGATATGATAAGCAATCGCCTCGCCCTCTCTATCCTCATCGGTCGCAAGATAGATGGTATCAGCACTCTTAGCAAGCTCTTTAATCTCTTTTACTATAGCGGAGTGGTCGCTGCTAATCCTATACTCTGGAGTAAATTTATCCCCTTCTATCTTAATGCCAAAGCTAGATTTAGGCAAGTCTCTAATATGCCCTTTACTAGCTATAACCTTATACTCAGAACTTAAGAAATTTTTTATAGTTTTAGCTTTAGCTGGAGATTCAACTATTATTAACTTACTCATATATCGCCCCAAATTCAGTTAGGCGTAATTTTACCAAAAAACTATAAAATAGATATAAAACAGTCTAACAATAGCTAAATTTAGCCCACTATCAAAGATAAATAGCCTAAAATTGAGCTAATCCCAATCCCCTCTAAAATCACAAAAGCAATCGCTAAAATACTTAAAATTCCTATCCAGACAGCTCTACATTTTGGGATTATGATAGCTTGATTTGGCGATTTAAAATATATGCTAATTATGATTCTTAAATAGTAATATACTGATAAAATGGTATTAATGATACCAAAAATTGCCAAATACGCATTACCAGCTTCAAAAGCACTTGAGAATACATAAACCTTACCCAAAAATCCCACCGTATATGGAAATCCAATATATGAAAGGCAGATAATAGTAAATGCTAAAGCGCCAAGCGGTGAGCTATGATATAATCCTGCGATGGAGTCTATGGTAACTTGTTTATCGCCAAAGAGTGAATTTAAAAGCAAAAAGCCAAATCCAGTTGTAATAGCATAAATCGTGATATAAAACACCCCAGCAAATAGCGGATTTTCGACATTCAAACTAGCTAAATTTATAAAAATATACCCAGCATGAACGATCCCAGCGGCTATTAAAATCTTTTTGACATCAATCTCTTTTAGGCTTAAAAAGTTGCCTATAAACATACTAAATATCGCCACAACGCTAAATATAATGGCTAAAATCTCATCCCAGCCACCGCTATAAAGCAAGGCAAATTTAATCAACATTCCAAAACTAGCTAATTTAAACGCTCCGGCTAAATATCCAGTTATACTCGTGCTTGCTCCATAATACACATCAATGCTCCAGCGATAAAAGCCAAAAATCGCAATCTTAAAAAACATCATAGAGATAATTAGCATAGCGCCAATTGTAGCAATAAGTGATGGGGATATTAATCTGCTTATTATCTCATATTTTGTTGTTTGCGTATCGCCAAAAATCAGTGCTGCACCAAGCAAATAAAACGCACTCATAAATGATGAAAGCAAGAAGTATTTAAAGGCCGCTTCAATGCTTTTGGTGTTTGAATTTAAAGCTATCATAGCATATATGGATATGGAGGCAATCTCTATAAAAATCAGCGTGGTTATAATTTCGCTTGAGATTATCATACCTATCATACCAAATGAGGCTAAATTTGCTAATGCTATAAGCTCAGGCTTAAAATAGCTCTCATCATCGCTAAAATATAAAGTAGCTAAAAATATCATCATAAGAAAGGCTATAACAACGCAAAATATAAACTCAAATTGCCCAAGAATTATAAATTCATTAACAAAAAATGGTATATCACTACTAAATATCTGAACTCTAAAAGCAAAAAATGAGATTAAAATAACAGCCCAAAAAGCTAAATTTAACCCTAAAAGTAGGGCTTTATTAATCCTTGTAACGCTTAAAAATATATTAGCTATAATAGCGGCTATTGATAGTAAAAAAGGTGTTAAAGCTATCATTCTTGCCCCTTTAAATTTGATTTTATATATTTTTCATAGTGGCTTTGGATTGTGCCTTGAGATAGATCTAAAATTGGTTTAGGATATATACCCATCACAAATATCACAATCGCCACAAGGCTAAATGCTATAATTTGAGATTTTCTAAGCTCTTTAAATTTATCTGTAATTTCATTTACGCTTTGTAAAATTGCCTTGCGATAGACCACAAACATATACACAGCACCAACTATAATAGAGGTTGTAGCGATAATGCCATATATTAAATTTGTTTTAAATAGACCAACTAAGATTAAAAGCTCTGCTACAAAGCCAATTGTCGTAGGAAGTCCCACGCTTGAGAGCATCATAATGCCAAATATCGTAGCAAAAATAGGAGCCTTATGAGCTATACCACCAAGATTACTAATCTTGCGAGTACCTAGCTGAGAGCTGATAATGCCTACCATCAAAAACATCGCACCACTAGTTAAGGCATGAGCTACAATCTGATACATTGCCCCACTCATTCCCACTACATCAAGGCTAAAAACCCCAGCTAAGATTAATCCTAAATGCGAGGCTGAAGCAAATGCCAAAAGTGTTTTAAAGTCATCACACCTAAGCGCAATCACCCCAAAATATATCATAGAAAATATCCCAAGTGCCACAAAATAGCTAGAAAATTCCACAAAACTAAGAGAAAATATCGGCAATACAAATCTCAAAATCGCAAATATAGCCACCTTAGACGCAATGGCTGAGAGCATAAATGTAGCCACGCTAGGAGAATGAGTATATGCCCCACTAAGCCACATATGAAATGGAAACAAAGGAAGCTTAATCACAAAGGCTATCATAAAGCTAAAAAATAGTATTCGCTCTGCCATCAAGCTTAAATTTAAATTAGCCAAATCAGCTAAAGCAAAGCTATAAAAGCCAAATTCAAAATAGTGAGCCACGCCAAGATAGATAATCGCCCCAAGCATAATCATCGATCCAAATATCGCATAATACATCATATCAAGCATAGCCTTAGCTCGTTTAATGCTTTTACCATATAGTCCAGTCATTATAAATATCGGCAAGAGCATCATCTCCCAACCAGCATAGAAAAATATCAAATCAAGTGAGCTACAAACAGCCAAAAATCCACTCTCTATAAAAAGCAAATTCGCCCAAAAGCCCCTCTCTTGATCCCTAAGCACAAAAAACAAAAATGGCAAAAATAGAGTAATAATCAAAATAAGATAGATATTAATCCCATCAACGCCAACCATATATGTAATCCCATAGCTTTGCACTAGCGGGATAATATCTACAAACTGCAATCCACCAGCTGGGTCAAAACCAATAGTCATAATAACAGCCAAAATCGCCACAAAAACAGAGCCACTAAAAGCTATAATCTTACCCCAAAAATTATTACAAAACAGAGCTATAAAAACCCCTAATAAAAATGGTATAAATATAATCAAACTCAAGATACTACTCATAAAATAGCCTTTGAAAATATAATAATAACACAGATGAAAAATAGCATATAAAACGCATATGAACTAGCTAAGCCACTTTGAGTGTATCTAGCATAAATTTGGCTAAATGCCCTAAATGCTAAAGCACTAAGCTCAACAAGCGGATATAAAATTTTATCATCTACAATCTTGCGTAAAAAGCAGCTAATTCGTTTTAAATTTTCTACAAAAACAAAATCATATATCTCATCTATGTAGAATTTATTTGCTACGATACTCTCAAATTTACCCATTTTCTCCTCGCAGTTTTTGTAGTTATAAAATTTCTTATAAGCGATGAAAATACCAATAGCAGATACCACCATACTCACCACTCCAGCGATGATCTCCACCATCAAAGTCGGATGATTAATATCTAAAAATATAGCCATAAATCCACCACCTAAAGCAAATAAACAAAGTATATAATTCACCCCAAGCATACTAAATGGCACCTTATGCTGTTTTGGTGCTGGATTTTGTGAGTAAAATACTAAGAAAAATAGCCTAAAGCAATAATATGCCGTAAGACCTGCGGTAAATAGCAAGATGGCAAATATCGTATAATGCCCTGAGAGCAACGCCCCAAGGATAATAGCATCTTTAGAGAAAAATCCAGCAAAAGGAAATATCCCGCTAATTGCAAGCATACCAAATAGCATTGGGTAATATAGAGATTTATTATCCTTTAAATTCCCCATTTTAAAGATATTTTGCTCATGATGAAGTGCTATGATTATAGCTCCAGCACTCAAAAATAAAAGTGCTTTAAAAAATCCATGGGTAAATAGATGATACATAGCAGCCCCAGAGCTATAGCTAAGTGCGGCAAACATATATCCTAATTGGCTCATTGTAGAGTAGGCTAAAATCTTTTTAATATCAGTAGCCTTTGTCGCAATAATCCCAGCAAACAACGCTCCAGCCGCACCAATCCCTGCTAAAACCTCCACTGGCAAACTAAGCCCAGCAAATAAAAACTCAAACCTAACCACCATATAAACCCCAGCTGTAACCATAGTCGCAGCGTGGATTAGGGCTGAAATCGGCGTTGGACCAGCCATCGCATCAGGTAGCCAAGTGTATAGCGGAATTTGAGCCGATTTAGCCAAAGCTCCAGCGATAAAACAAAATGCGATAAATATCGCCACACTAGGGCTAAAGCTAACTTCATTTAAGCCAATATAATCAAATTTAACCCCACTACTAGCAAGATATAAAGCAATAAGCCCAATCAAAAAGCCAAAATCACCAATTCTATTTAAGATAAAGGCTTTATTACCAGCTTTTACATTATCTTTATCATTAAAATAAAAGGCGATTAATAGATATGAGCATACGCCCACACCCTCCCAGCCAACAAACATTAAAATAGGATTATTAGCCAAAACCAAAATCAGCATTGAAGCTAAGAATAAATTCATATAACAAAAAAACTTACCAAAGCCCTCATCGCCATCCATATATCCTATAGAATAAAAATGGATAAGCATACCCAAAAATGCTACAAATATCGCCATCACAAGGCTAAGGCTATCAAGGTAAAATCCCACATTTATGCTAAATCCAGCAATATCTAGCCAGTTAAATAGCTCTAAATTTAGGCTATTTCCATAGCTATTAGCAAACAATAAAGCCATAGCTACAAAGCTAACTACAGGTCCAGCCATACCCAAAAAGGCAAAAAACCCTTGAGATAAGCCAAGAACTCTTCTAGAAAGATATAAAATTCCAAGCAAAAAACTACCGATAATTGGTGCTAAAATTACGATATTAACTAGCATTACCATCCTTTAACTCTTTAAAGCTATCTATATTTAGAGTCTGTTTAGACTTATGCAATAGCGTAATGAGCGCTAGACCAAAGCTAGCCTCAGCTGCGGCTATAGCGATAACTAGCATTACGATGACTTGACCATCTAAATTTAAATTAACCCTAGCAAATATCGCAAAAAGCAAAGCAACAGCATTTAACATCAGCTCAATAGACATAAAAATAGTAAAGATATTCTTACGCAAAATAACACCGCAAATCCCAATCACAAAGAGCAAAATCGCTACAAATATATAGTTCTCAACCATTATTTTTGCCTTTTAAAATCGCCACAACCCCCACTAAAGCAGCAGTTAAAAGTAGCGAAATCATCTCAAAACTAAATCCCCAGTTAAAAAATAGATATTTTCCAAGTAGAGCAATATCCCCAAACCCATCAGGCACAATCTCAAAGCTACTAGGCATTAACGAAAGCCAGTAAGCCAAAAAGCCAAAAACAACTAATGGCAAAGCGACTTGGAGCATTTGAATAAAGCTAAATTTAGCCCATAAACTATCAGATTTTATATTAAAAAACATCATCACAAATACCGATAAAACCATAATCGCCCCAGCATATACTACTATTTGGATTAAAAATAGAGTTTTAGCATATAATAAAAGATATAACCCAGCTATAGCCACAAGAGAGACAATCATAGATAATGCCCCATGGATTGGCGCTTTAAAGCTAATTAGCCCCAAAGCTCCTAAAATAGCTAAAAATGAGAAGTTAATAAACAAAAAATTCTCCATCAAAACTCTCCCCTTTTTCTACTACTAAGCTCATTTATATCGCTAATAAAGCTATCTTTGCTACCTTCAACCTTAGTAAATATCCCACTATCCATTCTAATGGCATCTTTAGGACAAGCCTCCACGCAAAGCCCACAAAATACACACTCCAAAAGATCTATATTAAAAACCTTTGGAGCTTTTTCTTTGCTATTAGGTACTTCACAAGCTTCTATAAATATACACTTAGCAGGACAAGCCGTAGCACACATATCGCACGCAACGCACTTTAGCTCTCCATTATCATATTTTGTTAGCCTATGAAGACCACGATACCTAGGGCTAATATCCTCTGGCTTTTGCTCTGGATACTCTAGAAATTCAATATTTTTTGTATTTAGCAAATTTCTAATAAAATGCTTAAAAGTCCTAGCCATTCCAGCGATGATATAAAATATATAAATTCGCTCTAAAAATGGCATTTTCTTACGCTCAATCTTCTTAATCTTAATTGCCATAAACCACCACCAATGCTGTAATAATAATATTTAAAATTGCCAATGGCATGAGCTTTTCCCAGCCTAAGCGTTGAATTTGGTCATATCTAAATCTAGGCAAAGTCCATCTTACCCATATAAATACAAGTAGCACAATAAAAGTTTTTAAGGCAAATACTATTAAATTCACCGCAGTAGCCACAATCTCAGCACCAAATTCACCCAAATTTCCATAAAAATATAAGCTTATAATATCTATAATCGCCACTATCACAATAGTCAAAGCGTAGTATATGATATTCTCTTTTTTTCTATGATCTTTATTTATTTTATATCTTGTAACATTATTTTTACTAACCCACCAGATAAATAATAGACCAAAAATAGTCGCCACTCCAGCTATGCTAAGTAACACAATCTCATAATTAGCAGCCAAACTAGCTTGTGAGAGATATGGCAAGGAGTATCCACCAAAAAATATCGTAACTATAAGCGCACTCATAGCTGTCATAGCGATATATTCAGCCATAAAAAACATAGCAAAGCTCATCGCACTATACTCTAGATGATACCCAGCTACTATCTCACTCTCCCCTTCAGCTAGGTCAAATGGAGCCCTATTAGTCTCAGCAAAAGCACAGATGATAAATATTATCGCCGCTAATGGCTGAATAAATATCCCCCACGAAGGAAGCCCTAAAAATGAGCCTTGCTGTGCTATCACAAAATCATTTAAACTAATTGAATTATATGTAATTATCATACTAACAACAGCAAGTCCTAGCGGAATTTCATAGCTTATAGCTCCACTAGCAGCACGCAAAGAGCCTAAAAGAGAGTATTTATTATTTGAGCTCCAACCAGCTAGCATAATACCATAAATGCTAAGACTAGCAAACCCCAAATACCATAGCATACCACCATCAAATGGGATTGCTTGCATAAGGTGCTTTACTCCATCAATGGTAAAATACTCACTAAAAGGAATTACAGCTATAGTAAGTGTGCTCATCAAAAATAGCACCATAGGAGCGATGGTAAATAGTGCTTTAGATCTAATGGCTGCTGGGGTAAAATCCTCTTTTATAGCTAGTTTCAAAGCATCAGCCAAGGCTTGAACTAACCCACCAAGCCTTATCCCAGCGATATTTGCTCTATTTGGGCCTGGGCGGTCTTGGATAAAGGCTGAAATTTTACGCTCTAAAAGCACCAAAACAGGTATCAAAGCCAAAATAAATATAAGAATAAACGCAATTCTAAATATAATTAGCCAAATCTCACTCATGCAAACGCCTTTAATATACTCATATCAAACTCCACCCTATCTCCCATAAGCTCACTTACAATATCGCAAATTCTAGGGCTAAGTGGCTCAAACGCACCCTTGCTAAATCGCAATTTGCCATCTATATTTAAGGTATGTCCATCTCTGTGATAGCTACTAGCACAAACTATATCCGCATCACTGTTTGAGCCGATTTTGATTAAGCTTTCAAACTCAAATTTATTAAGAAATTCAAAATCCTTGCCAAGGTGGAAGACTATTAAATTCTTAGATTTTTTATCTAAATTTTTATCTAGTCCAAGCCTATTTAATCCAACTCGATTAGCAGTTTTATTAGGCACTCTAAGCTTTAATCCAATCTCATCTTTAAAGCTCTTGTCCCTAAAATCGCTAAATCCATATAAACCCATATTAAATTTACTAGCCAAAATCTTAATAGCACTCATCTCTTCTATACTCAAAGAGCTTGAGATTAAAATATCATATTTATCGCCATTTGTCCTAATATCTAAGACCAAAGATGAGATCTTAGCACTATCATCACGCTTGATTACTTGCTCATTTTTGTAGCTATAGCGACCATAATCACAGATAAAATAGCCATTTACGCTACTCTCTCTAGGTCTAAATCTATAAATTTTACTATCTTGATATTTTGCCTTATTGCTATCAATCCATATAGCACAGCCCCTTTCGCACCCTTGGCAAATAGCTGGGGTCTTTTGAAGGTGCCAGACTCGCTTTTTAAATCTAAAATCAGCTGAAGTCATCGCTCCAACAGGACAAACATCTACTATATTACCAGCATATGGATTGTCTATTTTCTTGCCATTCATAAGCATTATATGGCTATGCTCACCACGCCCACCTACGGCTAACTCATAGCTTTGAGTGCATATTTGAGTAAATCTTACGCATCTTCTACAAAGCACGCATCTCTCTTCATCATGGACTACCAAAGAGCCAAAATCCTCTCTTTTGCCCTTTCTTACCTTATCAGCTAAGCTTACCTTGGAGTCTTGTAAATCAAATTTCATATAATAATCTTGTAAATCGCACTCTCCAGCTTGATCGCAAACTGGACAATCAAGCGGATGATTGATAAACTCAAGCTCCAAAATTCCACGCTGAACTGCCCTTGTAAGATCGCTATTTATCTTAATCTCCATACCATCTTTTATCGGCGTATCACAAGCGATTTGCGGACGCTTTTGCCCCACCACTTCTATTAAGCACATTCTACAATTGCCACTAACTCCAAGTGCTTCGTGGTAGCAAAAGTGCGGAATCTCGATATTGTGTTTTTTTAGCTCAGTAATTAGGTTGCCCTTCTCATCTACGCTAAATTTCTCTCCATCAACTATAATCTCTACCATATATTAATCCTTACAAAGCGCTAAAAACTCATCTTCAAATTTAGTTATAAATCCCATAATCACATCTTTGACCGCTGGAGCAAATACGCAAATTGTCTTACCATCAAGCATAAAGCAAATATCTTTTAAAGTAGCTAGATCTTTTTTACTCCCTTCGCCTTTACAAATTCTCTCTACCACTCGCATTCCCCAGCCACAGCCCTCACGGCATGGAGTGCATTGTCCACAGCTCTCTTCGGTATAAAACTCAAGCAAATTCAAAAGCACCTTAGGCATACTAACCGTATCGTCAAAAACCATCATACCGCCAGTTCCAAGAGCGCTTTTATACTCCCATAAATTCTCATAATCTAAGGTAGCTTTCATAACCTCATCTTTGGTAAGCACCGCAGCAGATGACCCACCAGGGATAACAGCCTTTAGCTCTCTATTTTTCCATACTCCACCGCCAAATTCATTGATAAAATCAATCATTTTAGTCCCAAATGGCATCTCTTTAACACACGGAGTATTTACGCACCCAGTAACGGCAAAAAGCAGAGTTCCAGGGGATTTTTGCGTTCCTACACTTCTATATTTTTCCCAACCATTTTTAACTATAAAAGGCACGCTAGCGATGGTTTCTACATTATTTACCACACACGCACTACCAAATAAAAAATCCGGCTCAGCTCTATTATGTGGCTTTAATCTTGGGTGGCCTCTTTTTCCTTCAATGCTTTCTAAAAGTGCGCTTTTCTCCCCACAAATATAAGCTCCAGCACCCTTACAAACGATAATATCCAAGCCACGCCTCTCATCTTTGGATTCATCAATTGCTCTTTTAATGCTTTGAAATTCTCTCTCATACTCACCCCTAATATAGATATATGCTCTACACGCACTAAGAGCGTAAGCTGAGATTATGATCCCTTCAATAAGCAGATGTGGATCAAGATTGAAAATATACTTATCCTTACAAGTTCCAGGCTCACTCTCATCGCCATTTACCACCAAATAGCGTTTATCGCTAGGCCAAGCTACCATATTCTTCCACTTAGTTCCGCAGTGACCGCCACCACCGCCCTTGCCCCTTAATCCGCTTTTATCAATGGCATCTACTATATCCATTCTTGGCATTTTTAGAATTTCATCTAAATTCGCATATGCCCCATGGGCTTTAGCAACCTCTATTTTATTGGCATTAGGTATATCAAATCTAGCACTAACGACCTTCATTTTCTCTCCTTAGCCTTTCTATTAACTCTATGATACTCTCCTTGGTTAGATCGCCGATTTGATCTAAATTTGATAGCATACAAGGCGCCTTCTCACAATACCCCAAGCACTCGCTCTCCCCAAGGCTAAAAAGCCCATCTTTAGTAGTTTCGCCCATCTTAATCCCAAGAAGATCGCTAGCGGCTTTTATCACTTCATCGCCACCTCTTAATTTACAAGTGATGGTCTTACAAAATTTAAGCTCATATTTACCCTTTTTGCTCTCATTAAACATAGAGTAAAAGCCCATAACTTCAGCAAAAAATATAGCCTTAATCCCAAGAGTTTTTTCTAAATACAATATATCTTCAGAGCTGATAAATCCTTGTCTTCTTTGTAAAATCCAAAGAGCTGGTAATACTAACGCCCTATCATCATCTACTTTGGTGCGAAGATTATTTAAGCCTTCTAGCTCATCTTTTGTGAATTCAAAACTCATCTATCTAGCTCCCCAGCAATTATATTTATACTACCTAAATTCAATATACTATCAGCGATCAGCCCACCTCTAACCATATCGCTAAATGCGTTTAAAGCGTAAAAGCAAGGCGGTCTAAGCTTTAAGCGGTATGGCATATTTTTCCCATCGCTAACGATGAAAAATCCTAGCTCACCATTACCCCCTTCACTCGCACCATAAAAATGCCCCACAGGAAGCTTAACTCCATCAAAAATTAGTTTAAAATGATTTATCAAAGCCTCGATATTGCCATATACTTCACTCTTTGGTGGGAGAATTATATCTTTATCTTTGATACAAATATCGCCACTTGGTATTTTCTTAATCGCTTGACGAATTATAGAGACACTCTCTTTCATCTCATAAAATCGCACAAACATTCTATCATATATATCCCCACAGCTACCAACAGGAACATTAAAATCAAAGCTATCATAATAGTAATATGGCTTATCTTTTCTTAAATCATAATCCACACCACTAGCTCTTAAATTTGGTCCAGTAAATCCATAGCTTAAGGCATCTTTAGCACTAATTTTACAAATATTTTGAACCCTATCTAGGAAAATTCTATTTTTCTCCACAAGGGTTAAGGTATCATCAATACCCTTTTGAACCTCTTTTAAATAGCCCAAAAGCTCATCTTCCCAACCATCATAAAAGTCATGCGCCATACCGCCAATTCTAGCAAATGAATTTGTAAATCTAGCTCCAGTTAAACAAGATAAGAAATTATAAATTTTCTCTCTAGGATTATATAGATACCAATAATTTGTAAGCGCCCCCATATCCACAAACATCGCCCCAAGGCAGACCTCATGATCGATAATACGAGCTAACTCACCTAAAATCACACGCATAAAAATCGCTCTATCAGGCAAATTCACACCTAAAATATCCTCTACAGCCTTAGCGTATGCGACATTATTTAGCATTGCTGAGCAGTAGTTTAATCTATCAGTATATGGAATGATTTGAGCATAAGTGTGGGTCTCACAGGACTTTTCAAATCCTCTATGCAAATAGCCAATCTCCGTTACACAAGCAGCGATTTTCTCCCCATCAAGCGCCATAAAATTGCGTATCGTTCCATGCGTAGCTGGGTGCGATGGACCTATATTTAAAAATGTATATTTGATCTTAAATTCATCATTTTCTTCACTAGCAAGACCAAGACTTAAGAGCTGATCTCTCATCTCATCAACCAAGCTATCGCTTTGAGTTAAAATTTGGTATTTATCAATTGGATAATCCTTTCTCAAAGGGTATCCCACAAACTCCTTATGATTTAAGATGCGTCTAAGGTTTGGATGATTATCAAATTTAACCCCATATTGATCATAGCACTCTCTCTCAGCCCAATTAGCACTTTTGTAAATTTGACTAACACTTTGAAGGCTCTGACCTTCATCTAAATCAGTTTGTATTATAAAATTCCCACCCCGTAAAGAGCTAAAAATATAGTATAAGCTAAATCTTTTTGGATTATTTAAATTTAGATTATCCACACAAGCAATATCTGCTAAAATCTCATATTTCATCTCATCACGAGCAAATTTAACCGCATTAAAAATATCATCACTAGCTACTATTGCGGTGGTAATGCCATTATATTCCGAGATTTTAGAACTAAATTTGGATATAAAACTACTAAGCATCTAAAAGCCCCTTAAAATCTCTATGGCGATCTTTTATACTACCAGCTTTTATCTTTTGCTGAATGGCTAAAATCGCATCAATTATCGCCTCTGGTCTTGGCGGACAACCGCTGATATAGGCGTCTACTGGTATTATCTGATCTATTCCTTGAAGGGTTGTATAATTATCATAAAATCCACCACTACTAGCACACGCCCCCATACTCACAACCCACTTTGGCTCACACATTTGATCATATATCTCTTTTAAAATTGGAGCTTGTTTAAACGATATTGTCCCAGCTACTATCATTAAATCAGCTTGACGCGGCGAAAACCGCATAACCTCAGCACCAAAACGGCTCAAATCATGCTTAGATGATACAGCACTCATAAACTCAATCGCACAGCACGCCGTCCCAAAAATCATAGGCCAAAGCGAATTTGACCTCCCCCAGTTAAAAAGTGCGTCTAATCTAGTTAAAATTAGATCATTTTTGACTAAATTTTCTATTCCCATCTTAAAATCTTCTTTTTATAAATATAGTATAAGCCAACAAGCAAAATAGCCATAAATACAAACATCTCTACCAAAGCATAAAGCCCAAGCTCCCTAAGGCTTACCGCCCACGGATACATAAAAACAGCCTCAATATCAAATATCACAAAGACAATTGCCACAAGGTAGTATTTGACATTTATGCTTGAGTTTATTCCACCATAAAAATTGACAATCCCACTTTCGTAAATTCTATCTTTTGAGCTATTGCTTTTGCCAGTTGGACCGATTTTTTTAGTGAAATAAAAAGCCACACAAAGTGCTAAAATGATGAATACATAGAGATATAAACTCCATACAAGATTACTATCCAAAGCCTTTTCCTTGAAATTTTACTTGAATTAACTAAGCAGAATTCTATCAAAACACTGCCATCCAATCAATATTATAATAAAATTAATTTTTTGTTTAAGAAATTGATGAATAAAATTTATTATTTATTAAATTTAATTCTAAATTTCTAAATTTGTATAGTTTAAAATATAAATTTAAAAGCCATAAATTAGCTATTTAAAGCTTATATTATAATTAACTTAAATAAATATATTAAATTTTAAAATTTTGATTTACAACTTGATATATGATTAAATTTAAATTTCATCTTAAAAATTAGCCAAAATTATAATCTAAAAATTAAATCTAAAGCCAAAATCTTATCAAATATGCCAAATTTCTTTATAATTTACCCTTAATGTGTAAAATCGTAACATAATTTAAATTTATATTTCTATTTTATACACTTTAGCCTATATTTTGCTCTCAAATATGCTAAAATCTGAAAATCCAAAAAATAATTTAGCGGAGGCAATATGAATAAAAAAGTGCTAAGCATAGTTATCTGGGCTACGGTTGTATTTTTCGCAGTGCTTGGATTTGCTAAGCTAACTATCGATAGGGGCGAAACGGTTAATGCCCTGTGGTTTGTGGTAGCTGCTGTGTGTATCTACTCAATAGCGTATAGATTTTACGCTAAATACATAGCTCAAAGGGTCTTAGGCCTTGATGATAAAAGAGCCACTCCAGCAGTTGTGAAAAATGATGGACGAGACTTTGTCCCAACTAACAAAATTGTTCTATTTGGCCACCACTTTGCAGCCATTGCTGGGGCTGGACCGCTAGTAGGGCCGATTTTAGCAGCTCAAATGGGCTATTTGCCTGGTATGATTTGGCTTGTTGTGGGGGTTGTTATTGCTGGGGCGGTTCATGACTTTGTGGTTTTATGGCTATCTACTAGAAGAGATGGTAAAAGTCTTGGTGAGATGATAAAAATGGAGCTTGGCAAAGGCGTTGGAACTGTAGCTATGATTGGAATTTTAGGCATTATGATGCTTATTGTAGCCATTCTTGCTTTGGTTGTTGTAAATGCTTTGGCTGAGTCTCCGTGGGGATTATTTACCATTGCTATGACCTTGCCAATTGCTGTTATTATGGGAATTTGGATGAGATTTGTGCGTCCTGGTAGAATCGGAGAGGCTTCGATTTTTGGCTTTATTATGTTGCTACTTTCACTTTGGGGCGGACACTATGTAGCAGCTGATTCATACTGGGCAGATATATTTACCATCACTCCAGTAAATTTAGCATTTATCACTATTGGCTATGGTTTTGTAGCAGCGATCTTGCCAGTATGGCTACTTCTAGCTCCTAGGGATTACCTATCTACTTTCCTTAAAATTGGCGTTATATTTGCAATGGCGTTAGTTATAGTCTATCTTGGTTTAGGAGATTTTGCTGGAAACCAAAATATCCAAGTAGCAATGCCTATGGTAACTAAATTCACAGATGGCACTGGGCCAGTGTTTGCTGGTAAATTATTTCCATTTTTATTCATAACTATCGCTTGTGGTGCAATTAGCGGATTTCACGCTCTAATCTCTAGCGGAACAACTCCAAAAATGCTAGAAAAGGAAAGCCACGCTAAGATGGTAGGATATGGCTCAATGCTTATGGAGTCAGCAGTTGGCGTAATGGCGTTAATCGCAGCTATTATCATAACTCCAGATCTATACTTTGCTATCAATGTCGCACCAGCTGGTCTAGGAACAAATGAAGCTATATCAGCAGCTAGAGGCGCTGGGGAGGTCTTTGGGGTATTCCAAGGCGAGGCAAGCCAAAGCTATCTAGCTGGCATTAAAGCAGCAGCAGCTAGTATAAATTCATTTGCTGGAGATATTATCAAAATCACCCCAGAGATGATAGAGCAAAATATCTTAGCCTTTACTAAAGATGTTGGCGAACCAAGTATTCTAAGTAGAACTGGCGGCGCTCCTACCTTTGCTCTTGGCTTTGCTGTATTAATCTCTAAAATGCCAAGCTTAGAAGGTACAATGGCATTTTGGTATCACTTTGCTATTTTATTTGAAGCCCTATTTATCCTAACAGCCGTTGATGCAGGCACTAGGGCTGGAAGATTTATGGTTCAAGATGTTTTAGGCAATTTCTATAAACCAATGGCAAATATCAGCTCAGTGCCAATGGGCTTAATAGCAACTCTTCTATGCGTGGCTGGCTGGGGCTCAATATTATATATGGGTATTACTGACCCAACAGGTGGCGTAAAAGCACTATGGACGCTATTTGGTGTAAGTAATCAACTTCTAGCTGGTATTGCCTTGCTTTTAGCAGTTAGTGTATTGTTTAAAATGAATCGTGGCAAACTAGCTTGGGTTGTGATACTCCCAGTTGCGTGGGTATTAATATCAACTATGAGTGCAGGCGTTCAAAAGCTACTTCCAGCTAATGGGGAGAGAGTTCACGACTCAGTAAGCCATGTCGCAGCATACCAAAATAATAGCAAAAAAGCCGCTGATTTAATGGCTAAAATAGAGTCTGGCACCCTTGATGATGCGCAGCTAGTAGCGGCTGAAAAAGCGTATAAATCAGCAAGTCAAATAGCTAGAAATAACCTAATTAACGCTATTTTATGTGCGGTATTTATGGGTATTACCATCATTGTCCTAATCGCTACTTTAAGAGTGATTGCTAGAGCAATAAGTGGCAAAGAGCCATTAATCCCACTAGCAGAATCTCCATATCTAAAAGCTGAGGATTACGAAGGCAAGGCTGGTTGCAATACGCATCACTGCGGATGTGCTCACTAAGGGGCTAATATGCAAATTTTAAGCAAAATCGCAGCATTTTACAAAAAAATAGATAGGTTTTCCCACTTGCTAGTGGGAATGCCTAGCTATGATAAATATGTGGAGTATATGCATAAATTTCATCCAAATCAAACTCCAAAAAGCCAAAGGGAGTTTTTCAAAGAGGCTTTAGAGAAAAAGTATGGAGCAGGTAGCTCAAGGTGCTGCTAATTTAATTTTATACACCCCGCATATAGCGATAATAAAGCGGGGTAAATGATAGGTTAAATTATTTTTTAATATTCCCAAATAGCTCCATCCACTGCTTCATCACAACTTCTTTGCTAAATTTACTTTTAACTATCTCTTTGCTTTTTGCTCCCATTTTAGCCCTTAAACTCTCATCTTTCATTAATGCTTTTAGCTTATTAGCATACTCATTTAGATTATTATCTTCTATTAAATATCCACTCTTGCCATCTTCTATTATATCTCTTGGGCCTGTGGCAATATCAAATGATATGGTTGGCAAGGCGTAAGACTGCGCTTCTATTAATACCATTCCAAATCCTTCAAAATGGCTTGTCATAGCATATATGCTAGAGCTTAGATACTCACTTTCTACATCTTTAGTAAATGGTTTTAACACTATAGAGTTAGTTAAATTTAGATTATCTATCTTAGTTTTTATCTGCTCTTTTAACTCTCCATCTCCTACAATGTGGAGCTTCCAATCGCTAAATTCCTTGCCATCTTGGATTAATTTCCAAATATCAATTAGGCGTAAAAAGCCTTTTTCATCTATATTTGTCATACGACCCATTGAAAGCACGACTTTTTGAGAGTAATCTGTGTTTAAATTTGAGATATTTGGGATAAAATTTGGGATAATATAGATATTTTTATGATGGCTTTGCCAAAAGTCAATCTCTTTAGAGGCTATAAGTACTATAGAATCAAAATAGTTATATCTAGCCAGGTAGCGTCCTTTTGAAGCTGTGTGGATGATTTTTAGATATTTTGTATTTTTATTTTTAAATAGCGGAAAATGCGGAGAGTTATTAAATATAATAAAATCCCTATCCTTAAAATCCCGCTTTAAAATATAGCTTTCAATAAATTTATAAAAGAGCTTATAAAGCAAATTTTTACGCTTTGTATCAAATGATTTATTGTGTAGATATTTTAATTTCACTCTACTATCAAGCTCAAAAGCTTCATTTATCCCTCCTTTATAAAAGCTTAAAATCTCCACATCTAGCCCAGAGGTCGCGTAAGCGTTTGCTAGATTAGTTACAACTCTTTCAGCGCCGCCTTTTATAGTGATATCGCCTATTGTTAGCAATACTTTTATCGCCATTTGACTCTCTTTTCTTTGATGGTGTTTAGGTAAATTTGGTGGTTTGATTCTAGCATTTTTCTGCTGTTTTCAGCGTGATAGAGATGATATGCAATCCCAAAAAATTTAAGCCTTCTAAGTTCTCCACCACTAAACAAAAATCTCGCCACAAACTCAGAATCCTCCCTACCCCAGCCGATGAAATTCTCATTAAATCCGCCGATCTCATCGCAATCAATTTTATAAAAGCTCATATTACAACCTCTAATTCCTTTGATGAAATCTCGCTTTTTAAAGAAATTTGCTTTAATGGCTGAGCTTTTATAGATGAGATTTGCCAGTAAAATATTGCGTTTAGATTTAAAGTTTTTAATCTCGCTTGTATCACCGCCTTGTATTATAAAGCCTGTTTGGCTCTCATCTAGCACTACTCTTGAGCCTTGTAAAAACTGCTTTTTCTTAGCAAATTTAAGATGGTCTAAGATAAAATTTGGCTCTAAAACCATATCCCCATCAATAAGGATAATATACTCACCCACCGCACTATTAATGGCTTTGTTGCGAATTTGGCTTAATCTAAACCCCTTATCTTCTTGCCAAATATGTCTTAACTTACAAGGGAAATTACTCTTAAATCTCTCGATTAAATTCTTTGTAGCCACGCCACTTCCATCATCAGCTATCAAAACCTCCATAGGCAAATAGTCCAAATTTTGAACGCTTTTTAAAACCTGCTCTAAATATTTTTCACTATTATAAGTGGTGATGATAAGGCTCACACTTGGCTTTTTGCTGTTTAATTCATAGAGTTTTGTATACTTAAAAAACGCCCCAAGAGCATTACAAAGGCTAATCACAAAGCCCTTATAACCATACAAAAATCCATTTTTAAAGGTGTAATCACGGATAAATTTCCACACGCTATGTAGCACGGCTTTGCTGATATTGCTCTTTTTGGCTCTATTTTGTATCGCATAAAGGGTGGAGTATTTTTGCATCTTTTCTATAAGTGTGCTGATATCATCATAAGCGTAGTGTCTTAATCCATTTTTAAGTTTTATTATATTTAAATTTTTGGCTTCCAAGCTCTCATGGACGAAATTGGAATTAAATTTGGTTTGAGTTTTATTAAATAGCCTTAGGACATAGTCTGGATACCATCCACACGCCTTTATCCACTCGCCTTTATAGAGATTTTTTCTAGGTAGGGCGTAGATATTTTGAGGATTTAGATCTAAATTTGCTATCTCATTAAGAGCTTGAAATTCTAAAACCTCATCGCTATCAATGCTAAATATCCAATCATTACTAGCGTAATTTATCGCTAAATTTTTAAGCGGCCCAAAACCGATAAATTCACTAGAATAAATTTTCAAATTATTAAATTTGGCCTTAAATTCATTAGCGATTTTTAAGGTATCATCGCTACTTTGATTATCAAGCAAGATAATCTCATCAAAGCTTTTTAGGGATTCTAAGCACTCTTTAATGGTATTTTGGGCGTTTTTGACTAGAATACAAACGCTAATCTTGGTACTAAGTTTCATATATTCCTCTAAATATTTAGGGTTTTGTATCTGCTTTTTAGTGCCGATATGAACTTATCAATTTGCAAATTTAGATGTTTCATATCTGAACTATTATCAATTACGAAATTAGCTAGACGGAGCTTCTCGTCGATTGATATTTGTGAATTTAATCTAGCCTTAGCCTCATTTAAACTAATCCCATCTCGTAGCATTATGCGTTTTAAGCATATTTGCTCTGGCGCATAAACCACGCAAACACTTTGAAATTCATCATAAACTGGCGACTTCTCAAAATACAAAGGTAGATCTATAAAATATGGATAGTTACTACTCTCAAGCTTATTTGCCTTGCTAAATATTTGCTCTTTGATCCTATCATGAAGGATATTTTCAAGCTCCTTTTTAGCCTTAGAATCGCTAAAAATCAATTTACCAAGGCTCTTTCTATCAACCCTATTATCGCTTACAAATTCACTCCCAAATTTACTTGCGATAATGCTAGAAGACTCATCAAGCACCTTATGAGCGATCTCATCAGCGTCAATTATGCTAAATCCATAAACTCTTAATAGATTTACAACTGTGCTTTTACCACTTCCTATAACGCCTGTTATAACTATAGCATTTTTAAACTCACTCAATTGAAGCTATAACCTCGATTTCTACTTTTACACCCCTTGGCAATTCTTTTACTGCTACAGCACTTCTAGCTGGATATGGCTCACTGAAAAACTCAGCATAAATTTCATTCATTTGAGCAAATTCAGATATATCAGTTAAAAATACAACTGTTTTAATAATATTTTTATAGCTTAAATTTAGCTCTTCTAAGATCCCGCCTACATTTTTCAAAGCTTGGGTTGTTTGGGCTTTGATATCGCTTCCTACTACCTCTCCACTATCTGGATCTAGAGGGATTTGACCGCTACAATATACTAAATTTCCAACCATTCTATAAGCGCTATATGGACCAATTGCTTTTGGATAGTTTGCCATCTTATTTTCCTTAAATAAAGTTTGGCTATATTAGCATAAAATAAGTTCAAATTTGCTAAAATCAGTCAAATTTTAGCTACAAAAGGATCTATTATGCAAGATTATGAAGGGTTTTATAAGGCCGCTTTTAAGCTCTTTGATGGTAGAGTTTATAAAGATTATTTACGTCGATTTTGCTATGGTGTGGAGGCCTCTTGCTACTCATATATACCAAAGCTAGTTTTAATGCTAAAAAGCGAAAAAGAGATTATAAAGGCTTTTGAGCTATCTCGTAAATTTAACACTCCACTATGTTTTAGGGGTGCTGGGACTAGCCTAAGCGGTCAAAGCTCGTGCGATACGGTGCTAGTTTGTTTGGATTTTAGATGGGATCATATGAAGGTTAGTAGAGATGCTAACTCTATAAATTTAGGTTGTGGGGTTATCGGCGAAAATGCTAATAAAGCCCTAAAACCGCTAGGCAAAAAGATCGGCCCCGATCCTGCTACTATCGCTGCGGCACAAATCGGCGGAATTGTCAATAACAATTCAAGCGGAATGTGCTGTGGGGTCAAGCAAAACTCATATAACACGCTAAAATCCATTAGAGTAATTTTAGGCGATGGAACTATCCTTGATAGCTCTGATGCCCTAAGTGTGGCTAGTTTTAGAAATAGCCATAAAGAGTTAATAGAGCAAATTTTAAATTTACGCTCTACTATCTTATCTGACCCTGAGCTTTGTGAGCTAATAAGGCGAAAATATAAGATCAAAAACACAACTGGTTATAGCATTAATGCCCTTTTAGATTATAGCGATCCAATTGATATTATCACTCATCTATTTATCGGTAGTGAGGGGACTTTGGGTTTTGTAAGTAGCGTAGAATTAGAGTGCGTGGATGATGAGAAATTCAAAGCTTGTGCGCTTTTATTTTATGATGATATCTTAAAAGCGGCTAAGGTTGTGGAGATTTTGGCTAAATTTGAACATGAGATTTCTAGTGCTGAAATAATGGATTATGGCTCACTTAAGGCCGCTTCTAAATTCAAAGGCGTGAGCGAGATTTTGCCTGATATTAAAGATGGTGAAGTCTGTATCTTGATCCAGAGCCAAAACAACTCTCAAGATAGATTAAATGAGCAAATTCAAAAGATAAAAGATGCGATAAAAGACTATCCAACCAGTCAAGAGATGAAATTTAGCTTTGATGAGAGTGAATTTGCTAATTGGTGGAAGATTAGAAAAGGGATATTTCCTATCGCTGCTACAGCTAAAAGGCCTGGAAGTAGCGTAATCACAGAAGATATATGCTTTGAGATTAAAGATCTTGGAGAGGGGATTAAAAGCCTTCAAGAGCTATTTAAAAAGCATGGATTTGAAGATAGCGCTATAATTTTTGGCCACGCATTAGCGGGTAATTTACACTTTATAATTACGCCTGATTTAAACCAAAATAGCGAATTTGAGAGTTTTGCGAATTTGGTTGAAGATATGTCTTTGATGGTTTCAAATTTCGGTGGAAGTATCAAGGCCGAGCATGGCACCGGTAGGATGGTAGCGCCATTTGTAGAGCTAGAGTGGGGAGCAAAAGCTTATGCCATAAATAGAAAAATCAAAGAGATTTTTGACCCACACACCCTAATCAATCCAGATGTGATAATCACAAATGACAAAGAGATATACAAGAAAAATATCAAGCAATCAGCCATTATAGGAAATGAATTTGATGATTGCGTGGAGTGTGGATTTTGTGAGAAAAACTGCCCATCTAATAAGCTAACTCTAAGCCCACGCCAAAGAATAGCCCTAAAAAGAGAGATGCAAAGACTAGGGGCTTTGAGCGATAAAGCTAGTAAAAAGCTATTAAAAGAGCTAAAAGATGGAGCTAAATACTTCTTAAATGAGAGTTGCGCGGCCTGTTCTATGTGCGAAGAGCTATGCCCTGTTGGGCTAAATACGGCCAATTTAGCCCTAAATGAGAGAATAGCATACGCAAGCGATACAAGCAAAAAGATCGCTCAAATAGCAAATTCCAATTTCACCACCACGCTAAATGGCGCTAAATTTGCTCTTACAGCGGCGAATTTATTAAACACAAATATGGTAAGAAAGCTATCATTTAAAGCAAATGAGATTATCAAAACTCCTGTTTTAAGAGAGTATCTCCCACGCAAAAATAGCTATAAATTGATGGATAAAAACTATGGATTTAATGAAAGTGTGGTATATTTTTCAAGCTGCTTAAATAGATCTTTTGCCCCAAATCAAAATTTAAATGACAAACGCCCTATCCAAGAGATATTTGAGTCTTTGTGTAAAAAAGCTAAGATAAATGTGATCTATCCAAATGAGATTAATGATATGTGCTGTGGGAAAGTCTTTACCAATTATCCAGATACAAAAGAGCTAAATAGAGCCAAAAATATCGATATCTTAAAAGTCGCTACAAATGATGGCAAATACCCTGTGGTGATAGATCACGGCGCTTGCTCTTATGAGCTGATAAAATCGCTTAAAGATAGATTTGAAATTTATGATTTGAGCGAGTATTTGCTTAAATTTATTGCGCCAAAAATATCTATTTCTAAAGCAAATAACGCAATTGGACTATACACAATGTGCGCTAGTAAAAAGCTAGGTCTTAATAGCGTTATGACTAGCCTAGCTAAGCTTTGTACTAATGGGCAAATTTGTATAGATGAGAATACGGCTTGTTGTGGTTTTGCTGGGTATAAAGGGTTTTTTACGCCTAAATTAAATTTACACGCCACTACTAAATTTAAGAGATTTTATCAAAATAGTGCGGTAAATATAGGATTTAGCAACTCTAGCACCTGTGAAATCGGGCTAAGCCAGGCAAGTGGGTTTAGCTGGCAGCATATAGCCTATTTACTAGATAGCGTTAGTCAAAAATAAGTTCAAATTTGCTAAAATGATGAAATTCAAAAGAGGTGAAAAATGATAAGTTATAAAGAAGCAGGCGTGGATATAGATGCTGGTAATAGCTTTGTAGATGGTATTAAGCCATTTGTCAAATCAACTCTAACGCCAAATGTCATAGGCGGTATAGGCTCATTCTCTGGAGCCTTTAGATTTCCTAGCGGATACAAAAAGCCAACTCTTCTAGCAGCTACTGATGGGGTCGGCACGAAGCTACGCCTAGCCATAGATAGCGGTAAGCTAGGTAGCGTGGGTATTGATTTAGTAGCGATGTGCGTTAATGATTTAATATGCAATTTTGCTACTCCTATGTTTTTTTTAGATTACTATGCAACTGGAAAATTAGATATAAACTCAGCAAAAGAGGTAGTAAGCGGAATTGCCAAAGGCTGCGTAATAGCTAGATGCGCCCTAATCGGCGGAGAGACTGCTGAAATGCCTAGTATGTATAGCTCAGGGGATTTTGATCTAGCTGGTTTTGCTGTGGGAGTGGCTGAAGAAGATGAGATTGATAGAACTAAATTTGTAAATGAAGGCGATATTTTAATAGCACTTCCAAGCTCTGGGCTACACTCTAATGGATACTCCCTAGCTCGTGCAGTTATCAAAAAAGAGAAGTTAAATTTAGGTGGCGAATTTGAGGGCAAGACACTTTTAGAAACTCTTTTAGAGCCTACTAGAATTTATGTAGATGAGTTTTTGCGTCTTAAAGATAGCATAAACGCAATGGCCCATATCACTGGTGGCGGAATAGTCGAAAATCTCCCTAGAGTTTTACCTAAAGGGCTTGGGGCAAAAGTGCAAAGAAGCTCTATAAAAACACCAAATATATTTAATCTAATCGCTAAAAGCGTAGAGCAAAGTGAGATGGATAGGACATTTAACTGCGGTGTTGGAATGGTGCTAGTAGTATCAAAGGATAAGGTAGATCACATCTTAGCAAATAGCGATGGATACATTATTGGAGAGATTATCAAAAGCGATGGGGTCGTGATGGCTTGATAAAGCTATTTTAGCCACTCAATTGGCGTTTTGGCGTGAGCTAATAGATAGTCATTACACTTGCTAAAATGCCTAGAGCCAAAGAATGCTCCCCTTGCTAATGGACTTGGATGGGCAGCTTGTAAGATTAGATGGGATTTTGGGTCTATTAGTGGAGCCAAAGCTCTTGCGTGATTGCCCCAAAGCATAAAAACGCAGTTGGTAAATTTAGAATTTATAGTACTGATAACTCCATTTATAAAGCTTTGCCAACCAATCTTAGAGTGCGATGCGGGGCGGCCTTTCTCTACTGTTAAAGCACTATTTAAGAGTAAAACCCCTTGCCTAGCCCAGCTAGATAGATCGCTACTTCTACTACTTAATATATCAGCATCTAAGTCATCTATAAGCTCTTTAAATATATTTTTTAAACTTGGCGGAATTTTTATACCATCAGGGACGCTAAAGGCTAATCCCATCGCCTCATTAGGATTATGATATGGATCTTGAGCGATTATTATTACCTTTAAATTCTCTATTTTACATAGATTAAAAGCGTTAAATATAAGCTCTTTTGGTGGGTAGATTATGGCGGTTTGCGAATTTAAAAACTCAATTATACTAGCAAAATTTTGGATATTTAGCTCATCTTTTAAAAGCTCTTGCCAACTAGGATCTAAATAGGATATTAAATCTGAATACATTAAAAAGCCTAGCTTTTGCTAGGCGAAGATTATAAAGCTTTTTTAACTTCTGCTACAATGCTAGCAAATGCTGCTGAGTCATTCATAGCTAGATTTGCCAAGACTTTTCTATCTAATTCGATATTTGCTTTTTTAAGACCATTTATAAATCTTGAGTAGCTTATATCATTTAATCTGCACGCTGCATTAATGCGGATAATCCACAATCTGCGGAAATCACGCTTTTTTGCACGTCTATCACGATATGCATATACTAAACTTCTTTCTAATTGCTCTTTAGCTTTTCTAAAGTGCTTATGTCTAGCACTATAAAATCCACGAGCTAGTTTTAGAACTTTTTTATGTCTGCGGCGTCTTACAACACCTGTTTTAACTCTTGCCATATTTATCCTTTACAAATTGGCGTCCAAATTCGGAACTTGCCCCATAATAAGGGAGGTTAGAATGACTTAAATTGTCAAAAACTTATATACAAAGCATCTTTTTAACAGCTGAGACATTTGTGCTATCTACATATTGAGATTGTCTTAAGTCTCTTTTACGCTTAGGTGACATTTTAGTTAAGATATGGCTTCTAAATGCTGAGCCTCTTTTTATCTTATTTTTGCCAACTTTAAAGCGTTTAGCTGCACCGCGAACAGATTTCATCTTTGGCATACGCTTTTCCTTTACTTTAAAATAGGCTGGGATTATATCAAATTTGAATTTAAAACTAATTGAATTTGATATTTTTCTCAAATTCATCAAGCCTTTTATGTATGCTTCTAAGCTCTGTAATGGTCGTCCAATTATCTATAAATACGCTAAAGCTACTGCGAACTTGGCTAAATGCATTGCTAACTTGGATTAAAACTCCAAGCGTAATAACCCCACTAAATAGCCCATTTCCCATAATTATAAATGGCACAATTACCATAAATTGCGAAAATGAAATAAGCCAAACATTAAAGTATCCATAGTGTAAAAATAATCTATAATAGTTAAATCTAAGACCAGTAAATAGGCTCAATACACTCTCAAAACTAGCATAATTAATCTTATCATCTTCAGCATAAACTAGCTCTTTTCTAAATGCGGCTTCGCTTTTTTGGATATTATACTCTAGTTTTGGTAGCTTAATCCCTACAAACCAAGATACTATAAGCCCACCTATGCTAACAGCTAAGGCTATCCAGACTAAAGAGCCTGGAATATCCCTTAAATATGGCAAATCCACCCCACTACTAAGCCCCCACAAGACTGGAATAAACGCTATTAATATCATTAAAGCTTTTAATACTTGTAGCCCTAAGGTTTCAGTAATCTTAGCAAATCTATAGACATCTTCTTGCATTCTTTGGCTAGAGCCTTCTATATCATACTCACACTCTCGCCATTTATTAAGATAGCCAAATGTCATAGCCTCTCTCCACCTAAAAACCCAATGACTAGCAAAAAAAGTAGTAATAGTAGCGATAATCACATATGGCATAGCAATTAATAAAAATCTATAAATTTGCTCCCAAAATTCATCTACGCTATGCTCTTTGACATTTTGCATAATGTCGTAAAAGTCCTTATACCAATCATTTATAGCCACATTTAACCTAGTTTGAAATATCAAAGATATGATAATAACCAAAAGTCCGCCATAAGCCCAAAAAGCCCATTTTTTACTCTTAAAAAAGCTTGAAAACATATATTTACCTTAAATAAAATGGCTGATTATACAAAATAATTCTTAATTTCATTATTTTAAATATTGAATTTAAGTTAAATATAATATTAATATTATAAAATTTTGCCCATTTAAAAATTTACAAAAAAGAATAGTAAAATTACTTGCGATCGCTTGGCCTTAACTCGGGTATTTATATCTTGCGTGTTTGGATATATTTATCACATTTGCTGGGTATCTAATCAAGCTGATTTATAATCTTTATAATCTCTTTTATATTATCCATAGCACTTTTGTAGCTAATATTTAGAGGTGTTTTCAAATTTGCTACTATGGTATCAGCGTCTGTATGAATATATAAGCTCAAATAGCCATCATCTATAAAATAGCTACTTTTATAGCCCAATAAACTCTCTTTAGGCTCTATATTTTTACTAATTTTTCCGCTGATTAATATACCATAAAATAGCATTTCATCTGTGCTTTTTACGCATATATCACGCACACTAAAGCCACTTAAACTAAACAATCCAAACTCGCTAACACTACTTACAATATGGTTAAAATGGCTATTTATAGATGGTAGATTATCATCTACTTTATTTAAATTTAGCTCTTTGATTATCTCATCTCTTAATCTATCTTTTAATCCTAGTTCAAATTTAGCAAAAAATTTAAATTTAAACCAAAAATATATCCAAAGCCCCGCCAAAAGTCCGCCGATTATAGCCAAAAAAGGATCAAAAAGCCAAAGGGCTAAGGTGATTATAAAATCCACAAAAGCTGCTAAAATCAATATAAAAATAAGCTTATAACGGATAGATTTTCGCTCTTTTTCTAAATTCTCCATTAGCTATTAAAATACCTTTTAGCTGGGCTTTGATAATTTAACTCTCTTAATCTATCCACTCTTTGCTTAGTTGTAGGATGAGTGCGAAAGAGATTAGATATTCCACTTGCGATACCCCCACTAAATGGACTTATTATAAACATATGAGCAGTTTGCTCGTTAGCGTTTCTTACTACTGCTTTTTGGTTGCTATTTTCTAGCTTTAAAAGAGCGCTAGCTAGATCATTTGGACTAGTTATTAAAGCTGAGAATTTATCTGCTTCAAACTCCCTTGAGCGTGAGATACTCATCTGAATTATAGTAGCTGCTAGTGGCATTATTATAGCTAGAGCAATTATCAAAAGCGGATTTTGGCGATTTTGATTACTTCCTAGCATGGCTCCAAATTGAGCGAAATTTGCTAAAATCGCTATCGCCCCAGCAAAAACTGCCGCAATAGAGCCAGTCAAAATATCATAATGCCTTATATGACCTAGCTCGTGAGCTATAACTGATGCGATCTCATCGCTATTTAGCATATCAACTAGCCCAGTAGTCAAGGCTACAGCCGCATTTGAAGGGTTGCGTCCAGTGGCAAATGCGTTTGGAGTTGGGTCATTAATAATATATAGCTTTGGTAGCTCTAAACCAGCTTTTAAGCATAGTTTGCGAGTGATATAATATAGCTGATGAGATGGGTCAATCTCCATAGCATTATATCTTTTTAAAATGAGCTTATCACTATAAAAATAGCTGAAAAAATTCATAGCTACAGCGATACAAAATGCTATCATCATCCCGCCAACTCCGCCGATCATCCCACCGATAAAGACAAAAAGCAACATAAGCGCCACCATAAAAAACGCCGTCTTAAATAGCTCCATCTTATCCCCTTATCGCACTTTTATAAATAACTGCGTCAATTCTCTTTTTGGCTGCTTTTTGTAGCTCTTCATCGCTATTTATGATTAAGGCAATTTTGCTATCAAATAGATAATCATCAGCTAATTTTTGTAGTTTTTTGGCTAATTTTAAGCTATCGCAAACTATAAATTTAACCCCATTAGCATTAGCTATCAAGGCTTGTTTGATATCTGAAACTAAGATAAAATTTGATTTTAAGCTCAAGCTTTTTGGCTCAAATTTACTTAAAAATACAGGCTCATAACTTATCAACTCGCTACCAATTATAATCATTTTAAACACTCCTTACAGATATATTTTCCATCTTTTAGCACACTATCTTTTAACTCTATAAATGTATTACACTTACTACACTCGACAAAGCTTTCACCACTATCACTAGGCTTTTTACTCCTAAATTTAGGAATTATAAAATAGTAAATTACTCCTATAATCAAAACAAATATTATGATTTTAGCTATCATTTTAACCCCTTTAATACTACATAATTTCGCTCATTTTGGCAATAAATTTGCTTATCACATTTTAACTCTTCAATCTCAAATTTCGCATTTGAGCCTTTGTATAGTAAAAATGTCGTATTCTCATCATAAAATCCTTGGCAAATTTCGATCAAATCAGCCGTTTTCATCAATGCCCTAGATGTGATTAAATCAGCTTTAATCTTTTTGGAATTTTCTAATTTTTGGCTATGTATAGTGATATTTTGAAGTTTCAAATACCCACTCACATAGGATAAAAAGCTTGATTTTTTCGCAATTGGCTCATATAGATGAAACTCACACTCTCTTAAAATCATAGCCAAAAATATCGCCGGAAATCCAGCCCCACTGCCTACATCTACACAAACTTTAGGCTCAAAGCCTAGAAATTTAATCGGCTCTATGCTATCAAGGGCTACTGGCTTGATATCTTTATAATTTGTAAGACTATGAATTTTATTAAATTTCTTTAAAATTTCATCAAATTTGGCTACGATTTGCCAAATTTCATCACTCATAGCATATGCCCCATCTGCTCTTTTTTGATATTTAGATAATCTTTATTATACTTATTTGGCGCTATTTGGATTGGAATTCGGCTTATGATTTTGGTTTTTATGCTTGTGAGCTTTAATGGGTTGTTTGTTAGTAAATTCACCCCCTTAATCCCAAAATCATTTAAGATAAAATCAACCATCTCATATGTCCTCTCATCAGCCTTAAATCCTAGCTGATGATTTGCCTGTATGGTATCTAATCCAGAGTCTTGGAGATTATAAGCATTTACTTTATTTAATAATCCTATATTTCTACCTTCTTGACGCAGGTAAATAACCATACCACCATTATTTGCGATATACTTTAATGCAGATTCTAGCTGCTCACCACAATCGCACTTTTTACTCCCTAGAGCATCGCCTGTAAGGCACTCTGAATGGACACGTAAATTTACTATCTCGCCTAAATTTGAAGTAAATATAGCTAGATGCTCTTTATGATTTTCTTTATACGCTTTTATTTTAAAATTACCAAATTTAGTTGGCAAATTTGCAATTTGTGATACCTCTATATTCATTTTTTACCTCTGTTTTTTATTTTAATTGTAACATTTGCGATTAAATTTAAACAAAATCAATTATTTTTGATTAAATTAAATTTTGCTATAATGACCGAATTTATAGGAGAATTATAATGTTTAAAAGATATAGAAGATTAAGATTAGATGAGTCTTTAAGGGCAATGGTAAGAGAGAATAAAATATCTATTGATGATTTTATATATCCGCTTTTTGTAGTTGAGGGCATAGGGATAAAAAATGAGATAAGCTCTATGCCTGGCGTGTTTCAGATGAGTTTAGATGAGATTTTAAAAGAGTGCCAAGAGATTATAAATTTAGGGATAAAATCGATAATTTTATTTGGAATTCCAAATTTAAAAGATAGCATAGGTAGCGATGCTTTAGATGAAAATGGGATAATTGCTAGATCGCTAAGAGCTATTAAGGAGAAATTTCCAAAGCTTTTTGTGATTACTGATCTATGCTTTTGTGAATATACAGATCATGGGCATTGCGGGATTTTGGATTATAAATGTGGCTCTGTGGATAATGATGCTACGCTTGAAATTTCAGCCAAACAAGCCCTTATCCACGCAAAAGCTGGAGCTGATATGATAGCACCTAGTGGAATGATGGATGGGATAATCTACACTTTGCGTAAAGCTTTAGATGAGAATGGTTATGTGAATTTGCCTATTATGTCCTATTCAACTAAATTCGCCTCAGCATATTATGGACCATTTAGAGATGTTGCACAAAGCGCTCCAAGCTTTGGCGATAGAAAAAGCTACCAAATGGATCCAGCAAATAGGCTTGAGGCAATTGGTGAGAGCTTAGAAGATGAGGCTCAAGGTGCTGATATTTTGATGGTTAAACCAGCTTTAGCATATCTAGATATTATAAGAGATATAAAAGAGCGAACTAAACTACCGCTTTGCGTGTATAATGTAAGTGGCGAGTATGCACTCTTAAAGGCTGGAGCTAAGGCTGGAGTGATTGATTATGAGCGTGTGATGATGGAGACGATGATAGCATTTAAAAGAGCTGGGGCTAATCTAATTATCAGCTATCATGCCAAAGAGGTTGCTAAGATATTAAATTCAAACAAGGGATAGATATGAGACACTTTTTGACTCTAAATGATATAAGCAAAGATGAAATTTTAGATATTTTAAACATTGCTAAAGATATTAAAAAAGAGGCGTTAAATAAGGATTATAAACCATATTTAAAAGATCAATTTTTGGCTATGATTTTTGAGAAAAGCTCAACTAGAACTAGAGTGAGCTTTGAAGTTGGGATACAACAACTCGGCGGAAAAGCGCTGTTTTTAAGTAGTCGTGATATACAACTTGGCCGTGGCGAGCCTATCAAAGATACCGCTAGAGTGCTTGGGGGAATGGTGGATATGATTATGGCTAGGGTTTATAAACAAAGCGATTTAGTGGAGCTTGCTAAATTTAGCGGTATTCCTGTGATAAATGGACTTAGCGATGATTTTCACCCTGTTCAATTGATGGCCGATTTGCTAACCTTAGACGAGCTTGGCTTAAATATCCAAAATATGAAAGTCGCATATGTAGGTGATGGCAATAACATGACAAACTCATGGCTTATGGCTGCTTCTAAGCTTGGTTTTGAGCTTAGAATCGCTACGCCAAAAGGCTATGAAGTCCCACAATGGGTAAAAAGCATAGCCTTAGAAAATGCCAAATCAAGTGGCGCTATAATCCAAATAGGCAATGACCCAAAAGAGGCTATAAGTGGCGTAGATGTCGTTACTACTGATACTTGGGTCTCTATGGGTCAAGAGGATGAAAAGGCTAAAAAAGTAGCTGATTTTGCTGGATTTTGCGTAGATGAGGGCATGATGAGCTTAGCCAAAGATAAAGCCGTGTTTTTACACTGCTTGCCAGCTTATAGGGGATATGAAGTAAGCGATGGCGTGTTTGAAGCTCACGCTGATGAGATATTTAAAGAAGCTCACAATAGACTTCACGCTCAAAAAGGAGTTATGGTCTGGTGCGATAGGATGAGATATGAATAGCCACTTAGAAAATATTAGTCAAACTCTAGGAATTAGCAAAAGGCGTCGCACAACCTTTGAATTAGAGCCAATGGAAGATAATCAAATGAAGCTAAGCTATAAAGGCAGGGCAAATTTCGATGCGCCATGGTTTGGTATGAATGGCAATAAGCCTTGCGCTCTTGTCCCAGCTGAGCTATTTGAAGCATTGATAAATGCGTTAAAAAACGCACAAAAAGAGAATTTCGAGCTAAAGCTTGAGCGATCAATTTTACAAAATTTACCAATTGATTTTGGCGATGTTTGGAGCGTAGCAATCGAAGAGATAAAAAGAGCCAACTACAAAAAAGAGCCAAATTTAGATAAGCTCATAGCAAAGATTAAAAAAGAGCACCCAAATCTATTTTTAGATATGCGCTCACTTGTTAATAAGGAGTAATTATGGTAGATTTTGAAGCTTTTGTGAAGTATTCTAAGCCAGGACCTAGATACACAAGCTACCCTACGGCTTTGGAATTTAGCGATGAGTTTGATTATGATGAGTATATTAAGCGTTTAAAAGAGTGCGATAAGCCACTTTCGCTATATTTTCATCTACCATTTTGCCGTTCGGCGTGCTATTTTTGTGGCTGTAATGTTATCTACACTAGCAAAAGCGATAAGATGAGTCGCTACTTGGATTATTTAGAGCGTGAGCTTGAAATTTTAGCTACCATCATAGATACTAAAAAAAGCGTTGTCCAGATGCATTTTGGCGGTGGGACGCCGACTTTTTATAGCGCTAGCGAGCTTGATAGGCTTATAAAATCCATAAAAAAATATTTTAAAAACTTTACAAATGATGCTGAGATAAGCTGTGAGATAGACCCAAGATTTTTAAATCAAGAGCAGCTAGAAGTGCTTAGCAAACATGGATTTAATAGAGTAAGCTTTGGAGTTCAAGATTTTGATGAAAAGGTTCAAAAAGAGATCCATAGAATTCAGCCATTTAATATAACTCAAAATGCGGTAAATTTGGCTAGAAAATATGGAATGCTAAGCGTGAATACAGATCTCATCTATGGTCTGCCATATCAAAATCTAGAGAGTTTTAAACGCACTTTAGAGCTAGGAGTTAGCCTAAATCCAGATAGATTTGCTATATTTAATTACGCTCATGTGCCTTGGATCAAAAAAAGTATGAGAAAATTTGATGAAGCCACGCTCCCAAGCCCAAAAACTAAGCTTGAAATTCTAAAATACACTATGGATTATCTACCAAAAAATGGTTATAAAATGATCGGTATGGATCACTACGCTAAGCCTAGCGATGAGCTATTTAAAGCTCTTAGCAATGGCTCCTTACATAGGAATTTCCAAGGATACACTACAAAAGGCGGAGCTCAACTAATTGGCGTGGGGCTTACTAGTATCGGCGAAGGCGATGACTACTACGCACAAAATCACAAAGATATGGTTAATTACGAAGCTGCTATTGATGCTGGGAGATTACCAAATTCAAAAGGAATTTATCTAAGCAATCAAGATAAGCTTAGAAAATTTGTAATAATGGAGCTGATGGCGAATTTCTCTTTAGATATTAAAAGGGTTGAGAGCGAATTTGGCATTAGCTTTTTTGACTATTTTAAAGCTGAGTTAGATGAGCTAGGCGAGCTAAAGCAGTTTATGAATATTAGTAATCAAAAAATTGAGATAAACCAAACTGGAACGCTATTAATACGAAATATCGCTATGTGCTTTGATGAGTATATGGCTAAATTTAAAGGCGTTAATAATAGCTTTTCAAAGACTGTTTAAAGGAGACTTTGTGAGTATAAATATAGGATTTGGAATAGCTGGAAACTTCGCTTTACATCTTGAACAAGCTGGTGAGGCTAGTGATTTTGCCTTAGTAAAAACTGATGATGAATACGCACCAAAGGGGATTTTCCCATTTTATATAAAGGGCAGTAGTGGCTTTTTAGGCAGAAATTGCATAGATAATAGCTATCTATATCTACCTAGCAATGAGAATTTAAATGTGCAAATGGAGCCAGAAATCGCCCTAAGATGCGAATTAGAGTATGAAAATGGCAAGGTCAAAAGCGTTAAGCCACTGAAATTTGCTGCATTTAATGACGCTTCTGTTAGAAATGATAAAACCGCTACTAAAATCTCTCAAAAGAAAAACTTCAGCACCGGCTCAAAAGGGCTTGGCAATGAGATTGAGATAGATAAATTTAGCATTGGTGGGATCTGCGATAACTATAGCTTGGTTTCATTTTTAAAAAGCTCAAATGAATTTATCAGATATGGAGAGTGTGCCAAGCTAAGTGGCTACTCATATTTTTATGAAAAATTGCTTGAGTGGATTAAAGATAAATTAAATACTCAACAAGATTACGCTGTGCTAGAGAATTTATCCAAAATTTTAAGCGACGCAAACTACCCAAATGAGATGATAATCACAATTGGCGCTACAAGATATGAAGAAGATGGAAAAGATAGGTATCTAAAATCTGGCGATATATGCTATGTAGTCGCATTTGACCATACTAAATTTGATTTACAAAGCATAACAAACGCTATAAAAGATGGCTTAAAATTACCAAGTAGCGTCTCTATTTTAAGACAGGAAGTAAGATGAAAATTACCATAATTGGTGCTGGAAATATGGGGCTAGCCATGGCTAATGGGCTAAAATCAGCTGGATTTGAGGTTGTATTAGCTGGGAGATTTAGTGGTAGATTAGAGGCTTTGCGTGGCGAATTTAATATAGAAATTATCGATAAAAATTATGATATAAATGACAAAAATATCATATTAGCCATTAAGCCAAATGCACTTGAGTGGTTTAAAAATATAGCAAATGGCAAAGCAAATTCGATAATTAGCGTGTTAGCTCGCACTAGCTTAGAGCAAATCCAAGCTATAAACGCCATAAATCACGCTATTTGTTTGCCAAATATCGCCGCTAAAGATAGAGCTAGTATAAATCCATATATGGCAAGTGGAGATATAGAGATAATAGAGCAAATTTTAAATGGATTTGGCAAGGCGGTTAAATTTGACTCAAAAGCTACTTTTGACGCAGCAAGTATCATTAGCGGATGCGCCCCAGCATACCTAGCCTTAGTAGCTGATGCTATCAATAGTGCCGCAGTTCGCTCAGGGCTAAATCTTAGCGACGCTCAGGCTATGACAAGTGGGCTATTTAATAGCTTTGCTACACTGATTGAAAATAGACACCCAGCCTTAATAAGAGATAGTATCTGCTCACCTGCTGGGACGACTATTGAAGGGGTGTGTAAGTTAGAAGAAGCCGGAGTTAGAACCGCCTTTATAGAAGCTATAAAAGCAAGTTTAATAAAACAAAGAGGATAAATGAGTAACTATAATTTTAGTGCGATTAGCGATGCATGTGTAAAATGTGGAAAGTGTAAGCCAAATTGCACAATATACAAAATTAGCCACGATGAAGTTAGAAGTCCAAGGGGATTTTTAGATCTATTAGGAGCGTATAATAGAGGTGAAATCGAGCTTGATAAGAATTTAAAAGATATATTTGAGAGCTGTTTTTTATGTACAAATTGCGTTCAAGACTGCCCAGTATCATTACCAACTGATACTATGATAGAAAATGCTAGAGCCGATATAGCGGCTAAATTTGGGATTTCGTGGTATAAAAGAGTGTTTTTTTGGCTACTTAGAAATAGAAAAATTATGGATATAGCAGCTAGATTTGGCTATGTATTTCAAAGTTGTGGATTTAAGATAAAAGATGGCAATATGAGCCCAAGATTTAATCTACCAATGCTAAAAAAAGAGCGTCTTTTACCAACTGCATCTAAAAAGAGCTTTTTAAACTCACACACTGAATTTATAGATAATGGATCAGATAAAACCATTGGAATATTCATTGGCTGTATGGGAAACTACGCATATACATCAGTAGGAGAAGGACTACTTAAGATATTAAAAGAGCTTAAAATCAACGCCCATTTGATGAAATCTCAAGGCTGTTGCTCGGCTCCAGCTTATTTTACTGGAGATTTTAACACTGTAGATTATCTAGCAAAAAAGAATATTGAGTATTTTGAAACGCTCTTAAATAGCGGTAAAATAGACGCCATCATCATACCAGAAGCTACCTGTTCGGCGATGATAAAGGTCGATTATGAACACTATTTTCATAGCGATCCGCAGTGGAAAAAAAGAGCTAAAGAGATAAGCAAATATATATATTTAGCTACTGAGTATTTTGCGAAATTTACAAATTTAGCCCAAATTTTACAAGAGCGAAATAGAGATAAAAAGATAGCTAAAATCACATATCACGACCCATGCCACGCTAAGAAAATGCAAGGAATTTGGAAAGAGCCAAGAGAGCTTTTAAAACAAGCTTATATCTTAAATGAGATGAGCGATACTAATAGTTGTTGTGGATTTGGCGGGGTAACAATGCAAAGTGAAAAATACCACCTAAGTCGCCAAGCTGGTCAAAGTAGAGCCGCACAAATAAACGCCGTAGATGCTAGTTGCGTAGGTAGCGAGTGTAGTGCGTGTAAAATGCAGCTAAATAACGCTCTACACATTCATGGTAGCAGCGCAAAATGTATTAATCCAATCGAGCTAATTGCAAATGCCCTATAGAGGAGTTTAATACTCTTCTAGCATTAGGGTATTTATAAGTGAAAGCTTGATAGTCTCAACCGCATTTTTGAAATACTCATTTTGCTCTTTTGGGCTTTTTAATAATATAGTTTTGCCATCTTTTTGAACAGTTGGGATTAATTTCTCTTTTTCAAATTTAGCTTTTATATGATCTTGAATATCTTTTATAGTGTGATTTCCATCAAACATTAATGTAAGCTCTAGCGTGTGTTTATCAGCATTTAATTTATCATTAGATGGAGTTGCTATGCCAATTGATGAGTTATCATTATCTAAAAAATATCTTAAATATGGCTCATAAGCTTTTTTTAATCTAGTTTTGCCAGGCGTGTATAATAGCTTCTTATGTGGCTCACAAGCTATGCTTAGAGCGTTATTTGTAACCGTTCTAATATCATAATACCTAAATACAATATCATCTTTTTGATACACAGCCTTAATCTCATCAAAACTCATAGTCGCTGGAAAAGCCTCATTTAAAGCTTTAGCCAAAGGCTCGATATATGTATCTTTAGCTGAATTTAATAGCTCAGGTGAGGGCTTAATGAGCTTAAAATATAAATTTGGAGCGAACTTCGCCTTATCATAATCGCTTGTTGCTAGTTTGCTTTGATTTTGCGATTTAGTAAGGATTGAGCTTCTAAATCTAATAGAGTATAGAAAATCATAAGCTTGATTAGCCGAGATATAATCATCAAATGATAGCTTAAAATACTCACTTATAGCACCATCTGGCAAAAATGATGGGTCAAAATGATAGGTCGCATCTGCTATATAGCAAAGCCCATTATCACCAGCATCAGCTACAAAATCTAAAAAATAAAACGGCTGATTACAAATCTCCATATATTCGTGTGCGACATAGCTTTTAGGGTATTTTTGAATGTGATTTATATACTCTAAATTTAAGCTCTTAATATGAGTAGCGCTTGATTCATTTGGAATATACTTAGCATAGAAGGCTTTTTGAAATTTAATAGCATTTAATCCAGACTCAAGATCAGCTACATTCCCGCTATTTTTAACCGCACTAAATCGCATAAAATCACGCAAAGGCTCTACATATTTCCACCCTGGATAGCAGTTATAGCTAATAAATGCCACGCCATTTGGACTTAATAACTTTTGACAACTTTGTAAAATCGCACTTCTTACAAAATCAGGCACCCAGCTATAAATTCCATGACAGATGATATAATCAAACTCAATCTTACCGCCAAATTCACTCACAAGATTACAAATATCCATCTCAATTAGCTCTATATTTTTACAGCCTATGCCTTGGGTGGCTGCTTTGCCAATGGCAATTTGTTCGCTACTTAGATCGATCCCTATAAAAGTTGAATTTGGGTGATTGATGGCTTGACCGATGATATTGCCACCCATCGCACATCCTATCTCTAGCACCTTAGCATTATATGGATCAGTAGCGGCTAAACCATGAAATCTAGCCACCGCACAAAGATAATCTACACTAGTTTGAGCATATGAGTATGAGTTGTAAGTATGCTCATCATAAGTGGATTTAATATCGCTATTTATCATTGTTCTAAGAGCTTATAACTATCCATAAATCCACTAGCTGCGTCAGCTAACTTGCCTAAAGTCGCATCAATGCTACCAGCTAAGCTAAAAATCCAGTAGCTCTGACAAGATACCCACTCAAATAATTTATCATTTTTCTCCTCTTCACTATCTGCTCTACGAGCTGAGATAACGGCAAGTTCAAGCTCTTGGCTATTTAGCATAGCCCCGCAAATTCCATAAAATGATGACATAAATATCCTATCTTTAAACACATACTCTTTTAACTTATCAATCTCAAATGATAGCTTTTGAAGTTTGTCATAATTGATTTTATCTTTCTTATCTTTCTCTTTTAATTTTTTAGATTTTTCTATCTCTTTGGCGATTTGAAGATATAATCGTTCGCATTTTTTTTGAATTTTATGACCGGTTTTAAAAATTCCAGTAATATTTTTAATAGCTTTTTTTAGGTGTTGCTCTTGTTTTTCCTTGCTTATTGGTAAAATCGGTTTAAAACTCTTCTTTTTACCCTTAGCGATAATCTTATCAGCCATCTCTTTAAATGGAATTTCAGTCGTTCCTTCTATTCTAGCTCCACCTTCGGTGCAGTTATAAAGCTTATAATTTGGATCACTTCTTTGTAGCATTGCGATATTATGTTCAAAATATTGCCTAAATAAATTCCATATAAATGTAGTTTGAATTTCGCCTTTACCACCATATTTTTGTGTCATGATAGGCACCTCTTCTACAGGTATCTCAGTCTCTTTAAATATATGCCCTTTGGAGTGGCTAGTGCCATCTTCACCATAGGCTAAATCCTGACCTATTAGCATTACATCTTTACACTCTAGGGCTTGAGCGATATTCCACGCCATATGAGCAGCACTCTGTCCACCGCCGATATAGCCAAATTTAAAATCCTTAAAGCTCATCTCATAATTTAATGGTCTTAAAGCATAACATACATCTTTATCATGTAAATTCTCAACCGATTCATGATGAGTAAGAGAGGCCACAACAAAGATAATCCCATCATCAAATTTAGTCCTAGTAGGCTTGAAAAAGTCTGGAGTAGGAGGAATTCTCTCTATTGATGTTACATAATCAGGCTTAATCCCATGCTCTTTTAAAATTGGATAACTCGCATCAACGGCTATTATAATTGTATATGGAGCAAGTTTTTTAAGTATTGGTAGCTGCTTATGAAGCGATGGGCCAGTAGATACGACTACGGCTGAGTCTATCTTGCCTTTGCGTCTATTTATAATATCTCTAAGAGGTATAGCACCAAATACATCTGGGAGATGCTGGGTGGTTTGAATCATTCCTAAAAGACAATCTTTAGAGTCATTGCCACGCTCATATAGGGTTTGGACGATTGCTTTTTGCATAGTTTTATTTAATTCTAAGATATTCTCTTGATACTTTTCATTATTATAATAATCATCGATAATATGCAAATTATAAAGCCTAAAGCTATGAAATACATCAGGCATTTTGCAGATGATATAAAATTGCAAAAATGTAACCTTGTGCGAATCTAAAATAACAAGCCTATCAGTAAAAATATCCCTAGAAAAGTCAATCAAGCTAAGTGCGGCATATAAAATTTCAATCTCTGGCTCGAAGACAAATATCTTTTTATGCGTTGGATTAGCCAAGATAGATTTTAAGAAAACGCCATTGCCAATTCCATAGATAAAAAGCGCTCTATGCCTAGCATACTCCTCTTCAAATTCTATAATTTTTTTCTCTACATCTTTGGCTGGACTCTCATATAAATACTCTTTGGTATCAAGATTTACGATATTTAAATCTAGTGGATCCTTACCCATAAAAACGCCAAATTTCTTATTCTCTTCAAGCCCAAATAGAGTAAGCGAAGTATCGATAGCATAAGGCATCATCGCAGTTATATTTTTATCTAAAGTGGTAATCTCTTCTTCATTTTTGATTTTTTGAGCTATTTTTGAATCTAACTCTTTAAATTTTTTCTCATCTTCAGTTAAATCTCTCTCATCTTTTTTTGATATATCATTTTTTAGCTCATCAATATCTTTTTTTCTACCATTTTGCATAATTTTTCCTTTTAAATTTAGCCTTATATCGGCATTTTTGAACTTTATTATAGTAAAATTTGGCTTAATTTAAAGAATAAATATATAATTAACTTAGGGCTAATGAATTTAAAATAAACTAAAAAAATATTGAGAAATGAAATATAAAAAAGATTTATAAAATAAGAATATAGGTGGTGACCCCTACGAGACTCGAACTCGTGTTACCGCCGTGAAAGGGCGATGTCCTAACCGCTAGACGAAGGGGCCACTGCGGTTGCGTGAGTGGAATTATATAGAAATCTTACTTAAATGCTACTTAAAAATATTAAAGATTTACAAAATAGATATATAATTTAACAAATTTGAAAAAGGCTTACTTTGAGTATATATAAATTTAGCTTTAAAATCTCTATTTTGTCAGCATTTGCTACACTATTTTTAGGATGTTTTGCCTATCAGCCGCAGCACTCTAGTAGCGTTTTATTTAGTTTTATTACGCCTAATTTGCGTATTAGCGATGCTGGATTTATACATAAATATACTAATCAAACTCAAATTCAAATCTACAATAGCGGGGCGTTAGTTTTAAATTTAAAACTAGCTGAAAATATCTGTATTAATGGGGTTTGTAGTGATTATCAAAGCTTTAATATAAAATATCTAAGATCAACTCACTATGATGAGATCTTAGATAATATCATATCTAAAATTCCAATCTATGATGGGGCAAATCTTCAAAAAACTAATTGCGGATTTGAGCAAAATATAGCTAATAAAATGATAAAATATGAAGTTTGCGATAATTTAGTTAAATTTATTGATAGTAAAAATATGGTAAAAATCATAATAAGAGAGTTACAATGAAGCGTATCGGAGCCCATGTAAGTGCAAGTGGTGGAGTGGCAAATGCGGTGCAAAATGCCGTAAATATCGGAGCGGATGCCTTTGCTTTGTTTGTTAAAAATCAAAGACAATGGAGTGCAAAGCCACTAACCCAAAGCGATATTAATGAGTTTAAATCAAATTTAAATAAATCCAATATAAAGCCAGAGTATATCCTAGCTCATAATAGCTATTTGGTAAATTTAGGTCATCCAGATCCACAAGCTAGGACTAAGAGTTTTGACTCATTTTTAGATGAGATTAAAAGGTGCGAAGCCTTAGGGATTGAGCTTATTAACTTTCATCCAGGCTCACATCTAAAGCAAATAAGCGAAGATGAGTGCTTGGAGTTAATAGCACAACAGATGAATGCTCTACTTCAAAACTCATCAAATATCAAGCTAGTTATCGAAAATACCGCCGGTCAAGGTAGCAATCTAGGATATAAATTTGAGCATCTAGCAGCATTGATCGCTATGAGTAAGGATAGCAGTCGTGTAGGCGTGTGTATCGATACTTGCCATCTATTTGCTAGTGGTTATGATATTAGAGATGATGAGAGTTATGCTAAAACTATGAGCGAATTTGATAAGATAGTTGGGTATAAATACCTTAGCGGAATGCATGTAAATGATAGCAAAGGAGCTCTTGGCTCACGCAAAGATCGCCACGATAGCTTAGGAGTGGGGCTAATTGGTAAGCAAGCCTTTAAATCCATTATGAATGATCCTAAAATCGATGAAATTCCTTTGATTTTAGAGACTATTGATGAGAGTATTTGGGCTGATGAGATTAAGATGCTTAGAGATTTTATAGATTAATTTTTGGAGGTGTATGATGAGCTTAGGGGGGGGTACAAACCTTAATAGAAATTTAAAAATCGGCTACTTCGCTGATGGGATTTGGTCTCATAATGCTTTTAAAATAATCATTAAAGACCCAAATATGCAAATTGCTTTTATCTGCGTTAGAAATGGCTCAGATGATGAAATTTTAGCTAAATTTGCCAAAGATTATGGGATTGAGATTTTAAAACATAAAGATATAAATTCGCTTGAGTTTATATCCAAAATTGCTAAATTTAAGTGTGATATTTTGGTCTCTATGTCATTTGACCAAATTTTTAAACGCCAAGTTATAGATCTAACACCACTTGGTGCGATCAACTGTCACGCTGGTGCTTTGCCATTTTATCGTGGTAGAAATATCTTAAATTGGGCTTTGATAAATGATGAAAAGAGCTTTGGTATCACTGTGCATTATATAGATGAAGGAATTGATACAGGCGATATAATTTTACAAAAGCACTATGAGATTAACGATAGTGATGACTACTCCACACTGCTACAAACGGCTCACAACCAGTGTGGGTATGTTTTATATGAGGCTTTAAAGATGATTTTAGGTGGAGATTTTAAGCCAATTAAGCAATCAAATATCGATAAATACGGCTTTTACTGCACACAAAGAAAATTTGGCGATGAGATGATTGATTGGAATCAAAATAGCCGTGATGTGTTTAACTTTATCCGTGCGATCACTCATCCAGCTCCACTAGCAAGGGCTATAATAAATGATAAAGAGATGAAAATAATAAAAGCAATATATCATCAAAATGCTCCAACATATAAGTGCGTAAATGGCGCTATAGTGGGAATTAGCAAAAATGGATTTTGGGTAAAATGCGCTGATAAGGCGCTAGAGATTACTGAATTTGAGTATGAAGGTAGGATTAAAATCGGCGATAGATTTAAAATTTCTTAATATTTTAGCGATTGTGATTTTAATTATGTGAGTAAATTCTAACCTCATTTAGGAAAAATTCATACACCTGCTGTTGAAAAACAGCATCAGTCTCATCGCTATTAATCATCAATCTTCTAAGATGTTCAAAATCAATCTTTTTGACATATCTTTTAATTGATTTTAACTCATAATCTATATCTTTTAATAAAATATCCAAATTTAGCTTACTGCCTTGAGTTGCCTTATCTACATACTCTTTTATCGTTTGGACTAAGATGTGGATTCTCTTCTCATCATTGCCATATATATCTTTTGCTATATCTTCTACTTCGTAATAATCACTATCTGATATACTCTTTTTAGCAATTAGCATGGCAGTTAAAATTTTAGCTCTAAACTCTAAAGAGCGGTAATGTGGGACAAAAAGCTCACGAAAAATAGATAAAAAATTTAATTTATAACTCATCATAATCCTACTTTAAGTAAAATATGGATATAATTTCATCCGCCTTTCCTTAGACCTGTGCAATGCTTTTAAAAAGCACCGCTTCAGGATGGGAACATAGCAGAGCACTTTTTACAGGTGTGTGCCGCAGTCATCTGGGGAGAGGTTTTCTATACCTAAATACTCCATAAAATCTATACAAATTTGATTAAAATCCACCCCTTCGATCTTTGGATTTCTTTTAAATTTAGCTCTTATATTTTGAAAACCTTGGACTAAATCTTTACTCTTTACACCATAGCTTATAGATAGCCCAGCCTCCACAAAAGCAGCTAGATTATCACAATATTTAAGTGCTTTTCCATCAATGCTACTAAATTCATCACCATTTACATTATCCATACTTCCATGATATGGCTGCGGAGTTGTGCGGCAAATTCTATTTTCAAATTCATGTTTTTTAAGCACTCCATTATCATTTCTAACGCCTAAAATATAGCTAAATTCATCTCTAAAGCTTTGTGGGACATATGGGAGAATTTTATCTTCAATCAGTCTCATCTCATACTCGCTAATTATCTCATTTAACCCATCAATGCCATATTTAACAGGGCTTATAATATCACGAGTTAGGCTCTCTGGTAAATCGTGGAATAAAGCACAATAAAAATTATTTTCTAATCTTTTTGAATTTGCCCCAACTTTAAGTGAATAAAAATAACCAAATATCGCCACAACAAGCATATGCCCTAAAACTGCAGTTTCTGGAATTCTACTAGTTTGTGCCCAGCGCTTTTGAAATCTCAATCTTCCGCTTAAATCAACAATACGAGCTAATTTTTGATTCATCGCAATTTTCCTAACACCAATTAGCTCATAATAATCCTCTAACTCCTCATCTACTTGCTGTTTTAACTCATCGATATTATTTAAAAATTTACTAGTTTGATATACGATACTAAATTCCCATTTTGTAGCTAGATAGCTAGCAGCTTTTAAGATTAATTTCTCTTTTAGATGAGATTTATCATCTATAAAATTCCTAAATCTTTCTAGAAATTTACCCCCATCTATATCATCTATTAATGGCTCTAAATTCGTTAAAACCCAGCTATTTATCTGAGAAGCTTTGGTCTTTTGAATGTGATGAAAGACATCTGGGCGAATATCAGTAACCACAACTCTACTTAAAAACTCAAACACCCCACCTTCGATTATATATCGCATATCTATATTATTTTCAAGCTTAGCGATAAAATAGGCAATGATAAATTTATGAGCTTGTTTATCTAATTCTAATAAATCAACCATTTTAGGGTAGTCATTCCACCTTGAGATATTGGCCGCTTTAAAAATATGCTCAATAAGCCTTGGGTTTATCATTAGTTAAATTTCCTAGTACTTTGGAATTCAATAGAGCTTGTATCATATTTTTGCTCTCTTATCATATTACTATCTACTTCTATGATTGTATGGACATTGCCCCTTGGATTAAAATCACCCACAACTCTTAAATATTTTGGTTTTAACTTACTATCTAATGTATCATAAATTTCATTTATACTAGCTTCGTGGCTGATATGGCGATTTAAAAAGCTATTGATATATAGTTTTAAAGCTTTTAACTCTACTACAAATTTATCAGGAACATATGTAAGATAAATTGTAGCAAAATCTGGATAGCCACTCCTTGGACAAAAACAAGCAAACTCAGGTAGTGTAATTTTAATAGCGTAATCTTTATTAGCACTATTTGGCCATATCTCAAAATCCTTATCAAGGTCAAATTGGGCTATGATTTTTTCACCATATTTTAAATTTTGCATACCTATCCTTATACATCTAAATGCTTAACATCTTTAGCATGAGCTTGGATATACTCTCGCCTTGGCTCGACCTCATCACCCATAAATAGCTCAAATATATCACTTGCACTTTGCATATCTTTGACATCTATTTTAAGCAAACGGCGATTTTCTGGATTCATAGTAGTCTCCCAAAGTTGCTCTGGATTCATCTCACCTAAACCTTTGTAACGCTGGATATAAGCACCTTTTTTCGCACTTTTTTCGATATTTTCTAAGATTTCTAAAGGATCCCCATTAAGATCGATCTCACGCTCTTTCATCTTAGAGTATATATGAACTGCCTCAATGTATAAAGGATTGACAAATAAAGAGTCATCTATAACTAACTCTTCAAGTCCGCTTGGTGTTTGGACATAAATTCTAATCTCATTTTCATTGACATATGAGTTTAAAATATTATAGTTTTGACTATCTAGCTCAACTTTTATAATCTCAAATAACTCTTTGAAATCTTTACTTATAATATCTGGATTTTCTATCATATATCTAATCGCACTTAGGACATTAAAACGCTTTTTAAGCTCATTTAAAACCGTTCTATATGTGCTAATTAATTTTAGATAATCTATCAAATCATTACTACCAACTCCTTGGAAATCTTCGCTCTCAATGCCAGTTTCTATAAGGAATTCATTTAAGGCTTTTTCATCTTTTAAATAAATTTCTTTTTTGCCTTTTTTATATCTATAAAGTGGTGGCTGAGCTAAATAGACATTTCCATTTTCGATAATTGGTGTAAGAAATCTAAAGAAAAATGTAAGAAGTAGGGTTTGGATATGGCTTCCATCGACATCAGCATCAGTCATAATGATGATTTTATGGTATCTTAGCTTACTAGCATCAAACTCATCACCGATACCACAACCAAATGCGGTTATCATATTTTTTATCTCTTCGGATTTTAAAATTTTATCAAGCCTACTCTTTTCTACATTTAAAATTTTACCACGAAGTGGCAAAATAGCTTGAAATACTCTATCACGACCTTGCTTTGCTGAGCCTCCAGCAGAATCGCCCTCAACAAGGTAAATTTCGCTCTCACTTGGGTCTTTGCTTTGACAATCAGCTAATTTACCAGGCAATGTTCCAACGCTATTTAAACTATCTTTTTTGCGTGTTAAATCTCTTGCTTTTTTAGCTGCTTCCCTACCACGAGCTGCCATTAGAGCTTTATTCATAATGGCTTTTGCTTCGTTTGGATTTTCTTCAAAATATTTACAAAGCACTTCAAAAGTCATCTTTTGGACTATTGGTTTTACATAGCTTGAGCCAAGTTTGCCTTTAGTTTGCCCTTCAAATTGTGGCTCTGGAACCTTGACACTTACAACAGCTATAAGACCTTCTCTTATATCATCTCCAGTGATTTTAGTATCTTTTTCACGAGTAGCGGCATTTGCTGCTATGTAGTTTGTAATAGCTCTAGTAAGCCCAGCTCTAAATCCAGCTTCGTGAGTTCCGCCATCAGGGGTTTTAATATTATTTACAAAGCTTAATAAATTTTCGCTATATGTATCATTATATAAAAGAGCAAAATCAACTATAACATCATCTTCCCCACCGCTAAAGCTCACAGCTTTGCTTACTGGATTGCTCTTATTCATATCAGTTACAAAGCTCTCAAGTCCGCCATCAAAGTGATAACTCTCTTTAAATCCATCTCTTTGGTCTTTGAAATTTATAGTAATTTTTGGATTTAAATATGCTAATTCTCTAAATCTTTTGGCTAAAATTTCTCTATCAAATTTAGTTATTTCAAAGATAGTATCATCAGGCCAAAACTCTACGCTAGTTCCAGTTCTATTTGTAGTTTTGATAACTTCTAAATCGCTTTGAGGTATGCCTTCGGCGAATTCTTGGCGATGAAGTTTGCCATCTCTTTTTATATTTAAAACTAATTTTTTAGATAGAGCATTGACAACTGATACACCAACTCCATGAAGTCCGCCTGATACTTTATATGTATCTTTATCAAATTTACCCCCAGCGTGCAGAACGGTTAAAACCACAGTCGCAGCTGAAATTTTCTCAGTTGGATGAATATCTACTGGAATTCCCCTACCATTATCTGTGATTATAGCTGAGCCTTCATTTGTAAGCTCAATATCGATAGTATCGCAATATCCAGCCATTGCTTCATCTATGGAGTTATCTACTACTTCATAGATCATATGATGAAGACCATTTATATTAGTATCGCCTATATACATTCCAGGGCGTTTTCTAACGGCTTCAAGACCTTTTAAAACCTTGATATTTCCAGCGCCATAATCTTTTTTTTCTAAATTTTCCATCTTAATCCTTAAATATTTATAGGCATTATTATTGTTTTTAACTCTTCGCAGCTAAGCACAAATGGAAGTCCTATATCATTGTATGATAAGGTAAATTCACTATCTTCTATACTTGATAAGAAATCAAGAATAAATCTATTTTTTACTCCTAGTATTATATTTTCTTCTATATTAAATTTTTGTTCTATTATGGTTTTTGCTTCGCTATTATCATTATTGATACTTTCAAATGATATATTTTCTGGAGTTATTGTAATTTTTATAATTTCAGATAGCATTGATATTGTTTTAATGCCTTCTATCATTTTTTCACGATTTAGTGTTATATTTATTTTAGACTCTTTTGGTATTACTCTTGCGTAGTCTGGATAGCGTCCATTTATCAATTTTGTGAAAAATTCGAAATTTTGGCTAATTGAGATAAATATATTTTCATCATAGTAAATTTCGATATTTTCATAGAATATTTTTTGAATTTCAACTATAGCTTTTTTAGGAATTATTATACTAAATGGTTCATTTTCTGATTTTATATCTAGTGTGTATATGCTAAGTCTTTTTGTATCTGTCCCGACTAAATTTATATTTTCATTTTTAATATCTATTAATGCACCTGTTAATTCTATTTTGGAATTAGTATTTTCTATTGAATTTGTGATTTTCTTTAAACTTTTGCTTAGATTTGCTGCGTTTATATTAAATCTTTTTTTATTTTCAATTGTTGGGAAATCTGGGAAATCATCAGCTTTTTGCATAGGTAGGCGATATTTAGAGTTATTTTGTTTTATATATAGATGGTTTTGAACTGTCTCTAGCATAATTTCGCCATCTTTTAAGCTTTTTATAATATCAAGAAGTTTTTTACCATTTGCAGTAGCTATACCTTCATCAATTATATTTACATTTGAAGCTTTATAGCTTAGTCCAATCTCATTATCTGTAGCTTTGATTGTTAAAAGAGAGTCTTTAGCACTTATGAATATATGAGATGTGATTGAGCTTAGATCTTTTTTATCAAGATATGAATTTGTGTTTATTATTATTGTTTCTAAGATATTTTTTTTGATTAAAACTTTCATTTTTTGCCTTTATTTTTAAATTTATTTTTTTATTTTTAGTTAGTTTGTTGATTTTGTGAATAACTACACAAAACGCCGTAAATTTGGTTAAATTTTATTGAATAACTCGCAATATAATTTTCACACATATTCACTATTCCTTTGATAATATTTTATTTTTTAACTCTTCTAATCTAGCTTTAAAATAGCTATCATTTTCTATTAAATTATTAATTTTTTTGATATTATGGCTTACAGCACTATGGTCTTTTAACCCAAAATGTGAAGCTAGTTGTGGCATTGAATTTGGGGTTAAGGTTTTAGCTAAGTATATACAAATTCTACGAGCTTCTACAATGTTTTTTGTGCGATTTTTGCTCTTTATATCACTTGGTTTTATATTCATCTCATAAGATACATATTGTATTATATTTTCTAAGCTTATGGCTTCTTTTTTCTCTTTTATCTGATCTTTTATGACATTTTTGGCAAATTCAAGTGTGATATTTTGACGCATAATATTAGCAAAAGCATTGATATTGATTATAGCGCTTTCTATCTCTCTTATATTATCGCCCATATTTGAAGCGATATATTCTATTATATCATCGCTTAATTCTATTTTGTCAAATTCGCATTTAGTCTTGATAATTCTAATTTTGGTATCTAGCTCTGGTGGAGTAATATCAGCCATAAGTCCCCACTCAAAACGACTTTTTAATCTCTCTTCAAAGCCTTTTAGCATTTTTGGAGGTTTGTCTGAGGTCATAACTATTTGACCATTTTTAGAGTGAATTTCATTAAAAGTATGGAAAAACTCCTCTTGAGTTTTTTCTGATTTATGGAAAAATTGAACATCATCGATTAATAAAACATCGCAATTACGATATTTTTCTTTAAATTTATTCATAGTTCTATTTTCTACATTTCTTATAAAATCACTTGTAAATTGCTCACTTGTAATGCAAATAACGGTTTTGCCATTTTCTAAGCATTCATTTCCTATGGATTGTAAAAGATGAGTTTTACCAAGACCAGTTGGACCATAGATAAATAGTGGATTATAGGCTTTTCCAGGGTTTGTGGCTACTTGCTTTGAGCTGATAAAAGCAAATTGATTAGAGTCTCCAACGACAAAATTATCAAATGTATAGCTAGGATTTAATAGTGAGCTTTGGCTCTTTATCTCTTTTACATTTACATCTTTTAACTTAATATTTAAGTCTGCTTTTTGCGTTGTGATGATAACTTGAGGTTTTAAACCTGTGTGAATTTCATAGATACTAGCTAATTTATTAGAATATTTTGTCTGGATAAATCTAGCTATAAGTTCATTTGGAGCGATGAAGACTACCCTTTGAGAATTTGAGCTTTTTTCATTAAATTTAATCTGTGAAATGTAGTTATCCATCTCACTTTTTGATATTTCTTGGCTCAAAATTTCAATCGCTTCTACACCTAGCAA